>JBFIFS010000151.1:0-5744 GCA_041602695.1 Kiritimatiellia bacterium | reverse complement strand
GTTAGCGAGCAATATAAATAGCCATATTTATGTATTGCCTTTCCTTCTCCTTCTGATAAGCTTCTTTGATGAAGAGAGTGAAGTTCGAGTGGGACCCGCAGAAGGATAGCGAAAACCAAAGGAAACACGATATTCCCTTTGAAGTCGCGCAGTACGCCTTCGCTGATCCTGAGCGAGTGATTGCTGAGGATCTGTCGCATAGTCAGGACGAAAAGCGATTCTTCTGCTTCGGCCTGGTTGGCGAAGGCGTATTGACGGTTCGCTTCACTGTGCGCGGGTCCACAATTCGCATCTTCGGTGCAGGCTACTGGCGGAAAGGAAAGAAGATTTATGAAGGCAAAGGTTAAATACACTGACGGCCCAATTGGTGATGTCAAAGTCGTGCGCGACTTCCTGCCCTCCCCTGACGAACTCGCATTCAAAGAGGAGCAGGTCAAAGTCACGATCGGACTGAGCAAGTCCAGCGTAGACTTTTTCAAGAAACAGGCGAAGCGTAACCATACGCAATACCAGAAGATGATTCGCCGTCTCCTCGACGTCTACGTCGCGCAGCATCACTAAGATCGCTAACAATCGCATGACGGGTACCGAGGTATAGCTCCGCTAACCTCGGAACCCAATGCACGACGTTGGATGATGAAATGACCATGATTGGCCCGACCTCAGCTGCACCGAGGTCGGAATTCGTTTGATCTGCTTACCTCTGACCAGATTACCAAAAAGGCTGGCTTGACATATTATACCTTAGCGGTATACCATTTATACCATGGAGTTGGAATTCGATCCTAAGAAGAGTGATGCTAATCGGAAGAAGCACGGCATCGACTTTGTTGAGGCGCAAGCACTCTGGGACGATCCAGATCGCTTACAGGTGCCAGCTTTAACAAAAGGAGAGCCACGCTTTATGCTGATAGCAAAGATCGACAGGACACACTGGTCTGCGATCTTCACGTTCCGCGGGGATCGAATCCGCATAATCTCTGTCCGCCGAGCGCGGGAAAATGAGGTGAATGATTATGAAAATTAAGACAGAAGAGTTTGACCGAAAGTTTAACCGTGGTGAGGATATTTCCAAGCATCTGGATATGACCAAGGCTAAGCGCCCCGGTCGTGAGCAGAAGCGCGTCAATGTTGACTTCCCTGTTTGGATGATCGAATCACTGGATAAGGAAGCCCGGCGACTTGGCGTACCTCGCCAAGCCGTTATCAAGGTTTGGATATCGGAAAGACTGGAAGAAAAGGCGCACGCATCTTAGGCGTGTGATGTAGGCACCGCAATGGGTCACAAGAGAAAAGACACGTTGACCGCCCCTCCGCAGTGGTGGAAACACCTTCGGCCTTTCGGCAAGCGACTCTCGGCCAAGAAGGAGAGATCTGCCGCCAAGGCGAATCTCGCTGAGTCGCTTCCTCATGACAAGACTTGACCCCTGGACACGTAAGATCCAACAAGGGCTTCCACCGTACCCTCATATAGCGCGCTCTGCGCGCTCATTCGGGTCCGGTGAAGCCAGACGTTGGGATAGAGAAATAGTTGATGATATGCACCTCTATTTTTGCTAGCTTGTACATATGAACAAACAGGTCACAAGATTGTGTAGATTGGATGATACACGGAACGATGAATTTGTCCCCGGCTCACCCGATTCCCGAATCTCTCTTGTCTGGCCTATGACAGAAGAGGTCGCTTCTCTAAGCAAGGCTCACGATGTTAAACGAAGACTACAAAGAGATATTGCAGTCGTTACTCGACGAGCAGGTTAAATTTCTTCTCGTGGGCGCCTACGCGATGGCTGCGCACGGTTACCCACGCGCCACCATGGATATCGATATCTGGGTCATGCCCTCTCCCGAAAATGCTGACGCCGTCTTACGTGCCCTCAAACAGTTCGGAGCACCTCTGCAGGATCTTACATCAGAGGACCTCCAGAAACCGGGCACAGTGTTTCAGATCGGCGTCGCCCCCAGAAGGATCGACATCCTTACCGAGGCATCGGGCCTTCAGTTTGATGCCACATTCGAAAACTCCGTAGAAACAGAAATAGAGGGACTGACCATTCACATCCCCTCTATTGACAATCTAATCGCCAACAAGAGGGCCTCTGGCAGGACCAAAGACTTGGCCGATGCCGAAGCGCTTGAGAAACTCAAGTAATCCCAACAAGTGCTTGCACCGTACCCTCATATAGCGCGCTTTGCTCGCCCATTCGGGTCCGTTGAAGCCAGACGTTCGCTAAAAGAATGAATACACCTACTCTGATTTTATCACTCATCCTCGCATACATTGCGCTTGCTGGTTGGGCCGTAGCGGGGGAGAAGCCGCGGGCTGTGGCGACCTTTGAATGCATTGGGGTGGAATGGCATGCGGCTGAAGGCGGCTGTGAGCTCGCTTACCGCAAGGTCGGCGATGAGTCGTGGAAGGAGGCGCTGCCGCTGTGGTTCGACCCCTTCGAAAAGCAATACCGTGGCAGCATCGTCGGTTTGGAAGACGGCCAGGCGTACGAGGTCAGGCTGAGCCCCGAACATGGCGAGCCGGTGACGCTCGAAGTTCGCACCCGCAGTAACCAACTTCCCATCGCGCGCACCGTGAGCCTACCGGCCGGCATCACCACCGAGCCCCTCGTCATCCGCGAGGGCGGAAGTGAGAAGGAGGGCTACGTGCTCTATCAGGCGGATGCGGCCGGCACCACCATCGACACCAAGCACCAGGCCGCGGCCTGCATCCACATCGAGGCCGACTTCGTCATCGTGCGCGGCTTGAGGTGCGTCAACGGCGTCAGGCACGGCATCCGGATCGGCAAACAGCACCACGTCGTCGTCGATGGCTGTGAGGTCAGCCAATGGGGGCGGGAAGCGATGCAGGGCTATGGCGAGCGCGACCACGGCATCGTTTCTACGGACGGCAGCCATCATCTGCTCATCCAGCGCTGCCGCGTCTCCAATCCCAACCACGGCACCGCGTCCTGGGGCGAGATCAACCCGGTGCACAAGGCGCGACACCCCACCAGCAATCACTTCCACACCTATGGCCCAAATGCCATCGGCCTCAACCCCGGCCCCGGCAGCAACGTCATCCGCTGGAACGAGATATTCTCCACCAATGGGCAATACTTCGAGGACGGTATCGGGGTGCCGCGCAACGGTCACCGCATCGGCTTTCCGGGAGCCAACTGCGACATTCATCAAAACCTGATTTGCAACATTCACGACGAGGCCATCGAATGCGACGGCAGCGACCGCAATGTGCGGGTCTGGGGCAACTACATCCACGATGCGATCAAGGGCATCGTCGCCACGCCCGCCGTCGAAGGCCCCATCTACATCTTTCGCAATGTATTGGGGCTCTGCCGCAAGCACGAGGGGCAGGACGGTTCCGGCTTTGTCGGCAATGGCTGCAAGGGCAAGCGTGCGGGCAAGGTCTACATCTTCCACAACACCATGCTGCCCGCCGAACCTGAGCGCGCGCGAGTGGGCTTGTGGGGCGGCTACAGCTCAGGGCCGATGCGACTGATGAGCCGTAACAACATCTGGCACTGCACCGACCTGCCCTACGCCTCGACTGTCAACCCGCCGCACGCCTCCAACTCCTACGATTACGATCTCATCAGCGTGCCGCACGACGCCTACATGCATCCGCCCACCGACGAGGCACTCGCGCGTCCCCTCAACGTCGGTCAGGACAACCGCAAGAACTTTGCGCGCGGCAAGCTGCATTACCCGCCGGGCACCCAGCAACATGGCGTCGTCGCCGTGGCCCGCTACCGCGAAGGCCACGGCTGGGATGATGGCAAGGCCAACGGTCGTTACCAACTAGCTGCGGGCAGTCCCGGGGTCGACCAAGCCGAGCGTCTTCCCAACTTCAACGACGGATTCACCGGCAAGGGGCCGGACATCGGCGCCCATGAACGAGGGACCCGAGCAATGAAGTTTGGTCTCTCCGCAGCACCTAATAGATCTGAAAGGGAACAAGACGCTGCACTCAACGACGCTCCGCGCCGTGAGTGAGCTTGGACGTTCGACCGGAGATAATATGAAGAGATGGAACATAGTCATAATTGACGCGGCAGTTCTGACTCTCGGCAGCATTGCGGGGACTATCGTGATCTTCCTTCATGCAGGTATGCCCATCTTGCCGTGGGAATTTCTAAAGCGGTCATGGCTGACCGCAATTGCACCTGTCCTTGCTATGATCTACCCCCCGCAATACAACGACTGGATTCTAAGCAGGCCGTTCTGTGCCCTGTGGGTCCTCATTCTTGTTGGACTCCTTGTCTTGCAGATATGGAAGAAGACGAGATGGGCAGTTGCGCTCGGAGTGATGGCGGTTGTGGCGTGGTGCCTCTGGGGCGCCATATACCACTTAGGCGCCATATATGCTTCGTGCTAGGTAAATGATAGGTCGAACAAGGCACTTGAGGGTATTCGCTTATAGCTCCTCTAAACCGAATCCCCTCATTGCAGACGTTGGGTTTGAATGACATGAAGATAAAATTACTTATCCTTCTTCTTGCTCTAGGCTCCTTGGTCACTTCAGGGTGTGTCACAACCTCTCGCAATCCCCGGTGGCGCTCACTCAGTTTGCGTAATGAAAGCGAAGTAGACGCCTATGCCGTGTTCACAATTGGAGGCAGAATTGTTTCGTCTCCGTTCATCAGCGCCGGCGCATTCAAGACGGAAGGCTTCACCCCCTACGATACGGGTGCACCAGCGCAACTCACCTTCACCTTGGAAGACAAACCCAACACAAAGGTTTCCGCCTCATTTGACACAGCAAAGCACTATCCGGATGTTCCTCCGAACACCCGAGAGATCACGACGGCTTATGTCCTGACCAAGGACAGAAAGATCGAACTCAGATTTATAATTGATCCGATTGATGGCGAGTCCACAACTGTAACGATCAGGAGTCAACCCAACAAAAGTTTACACGGTACGCGGTAAACCGTGCCCGTGACACCAAGCGTTCGATAATAAGATCATCATGATTGGCCCGAGCTCAGCTGCGCCGAGATCGTTGCGACGCAGCCAAGTCCAGCTCAAGCCAGGGCTCGATCTGACTTGAAGAGCACACTATTCTGAGATACCTTACACCCATGAGGATTGATGAGATAAAGAAGGTTTCTGATGCAGCTTGTCGCGAATTCGATGTCAAGCGCCTGGACGCGTTTGGCTCAGTCGCAAAAGGCACTGCAACCCCCACCAGCGATGTGGACCTGTTGGTCGAGTTTCGAAACCCTGAGAAGAGTCCCGCCAAACGCTTCTTCGGGCTTCTCCACAGGCTGGAGGACCAACTTGGCTGCAACATCGACTTGCTCACGCTCGACAGCCTCCGGAACCCCTATTTCCGCAAGCGCGTCCTGAAGGAAAGGATGTCCATTTATGAAGGATGACATTCTTGCCAATCTTCATGATGTCATTGCGGCGGGACAGGAAATTAAGACATTTGTTTCTGGGCGCACTTTTGATGACTACAAATCCGACTCTATGCTTCGCAGCGCTGTAGAACGGAAATTCGAGGTCATGGGCGAAGCTCTCACCCGAATTCGAAAGGATGAAGAAGAAGTCCTTACGAAGATCAGAGACCATCGTGACATCATCTCTTTCCGAAACATCCTGATACACGGGTACGATACTATAGACGATCGGATCGTCTGGGGTGTAATACAGGAAGACCTCGACAACCTACTCGAGGATGTTGCCCACCTGCTCCCCTGACAGATCAGCGGATCGAACAAGGGCATTCAGTG
>JBFIFS010000150.1:0-5751 GCA_041602695.1 Kiritimatiellia bacterium | reverse complement strand
TAACTTCAGGCATTAAGAGCTTCGGGTCGTTCCAGGCCCGGGGCTTCCTGAGTGCCTTGAGTGCTTCCTCCGGCCTGTCGAGGAGAAGCTCGGTTTCGGCGAGCATGCCGGCGGCAAGGGAGGACTCAGGAAAGGCACGGGCAGTGAGTGCCGCAGTGCTGTTGGCTGCCAGGTACATATGCAGGTTTATCTGGGCCCGGCAGAGCCGAAGGGAGGTCGAGAGAGTAGAGCGTTCCGAAACCTGGTAGTCCTTCAGGTTCTCGTAGACCTGGAGCCAGTCGCCCTTTCGTTCGTTGATCTCCGATACGAATGACGTGACCTTCTCTTTGCCTGGCTCTTCCATGGCAAGCCTGTTCATGTATGAATTCACTTCAAGCTCACTGCCGGTCATTTCCAGCATCCTCGCGTATTCGAACTTCATTGCTGTCGAATAATCATGTTTGCCCTGCATGAATAGTCGGCGTGCCTCCCTGATGCGATCCATGCGGTGTTTGGCTAGGTGCATGGTCACCAGCTGCTCGCGAAGAGGGACGGTGGCGGTCAGGCGGTTCAGCTGAGGTGTGGCCATTGCCAGAAGAATGAAAGGCCTGACGTCTGTGTAAGGCGTAAGTTCCGAGCCCTTCACCCCAGCCGCGTCTCGAGTCAGCCGAAACCAGCGCTCCCCGTAATAACCCGGAGTCATCTCGACGCCGGCGTGGTCGGGAAAGCTGCGCTTCAGATGGGCGTAGGCCTGCCATGCGAGATCGGCACGATAGATTTCGAAGGCCTTCTTGATCATTGCGAAAACGGAATCGGGGTCCGAGACCTCCGGCAGGCAGCGTAAGAAGTGTTCTGCGAATCGGTTCTCCCACTTGGTGTTGCTGCGCCTCAAGACCATGAAGTAAAGCGGCTCAAGCAGCCTGTAATCTGCGGGCCATCTGGTCATGGCGGCATCAATCTGCGCGGCGAGGCGGGGAGTGTCGTCGATGTTCATGGCCGCTTCCATTGCACAGAAGGCCTCTACGGGGACGGTGTGGTCTGCGTCAAAGCGGTCGGATTCAGCGATGGTGCGCCAGCGCCGGTGTGTTCGAAGATAAGGGTAGAGCGAGCGGATGCGGCGCGTGTTGGGCGCCCATGCAGCGGCCGTTACAATGTTTTCAGCGACCTGGTCGATGTCGCCGAGAAAAAAACCGATTTCTGCCATGACCATGGCCACCAGTGGATTGTTTCGTCGCGCGTATTCGGGCAGCGCTTCAACTATGGCCGCAGCTTCCTCGAACCGCTTAAGGGCAATGAGCGCGTACGCGCGCACCACCGCGACTTCGATGGTTGTGGCCTCCCAGCCTCCTGCCGTGTGAACAAAGTGGGAGCTGAAATGCTCCTCGAGCTCAGCGAGGGTATCTTCGTAGCGGCCTCCGAGCAGGAGGATCCTGATGCGCGAAAGGTTCCACTCTTCGTCGCCGGGCTGGAGGCGAAACGCCTCGTCGGCGGCCCTGAAGGCCGTATCGAGTTCGCCGTTGTCGCGAAGCGCTTCAGCCACGGATTTGATCATCTCTGACCGGTGGTAGGGGCGGCATTTGTACGCGAACCCGGCGAACAGGATCGCGAGCAGTGCCGCGAAGAGGATCAGCGGCCTGCTTTCCCTTGCATGGTTCCAGAATTCGGGAACCCCCGAGAATGCCATCCGGAAAAAACGCTGCTCATCTTTCACGGCCTGTGAGGCCCTGCTCCTGAACTTTGACCACACCTGCATTTCGAAAAGCACAAGGAAGAGCGCGGCGATGAGTATGATCCCGGAGGAGTCGTGGAGGAGCTGGAACCCGGTGGGGTCCTGGCTGGCTGGCGCCAGCAGGACTACAAGGGAGATGCGCATGATGTTGAGAATGAGGCCCTGTCCCAGTGCCAGCAGTGTGAAGATGGCCAGCTTCAAAGGGGGCAGCCGCTTGTGGAATCCTACTCCCAGTGAGAGGATGAGTATGGCAGTTGCCGTTCGCATGCCGCTGCACCATGCTGGGATCTCGTAGATCTGCATGCCAGTCCTTATGACCAGCCCGTCCGCCCATACCCTTAGGTTGGCGGCCTGTAGAAAATATTCCGCGCCGGTGACCGATGCCTTCTGCATGAACAGCTGGAGGGGCAGGAATACGCCTGAGGGCAACGGGTTGGCCCAGTACAGCAGGAATATGGATTTCAGCAGGTCGCTTGTGCTCAACTGCGGGAGGCCGGCGCACAGGCAGGACAAAGCCATGGCAATAATGCCAAGCCACTGGACCTGGTTTACAGACAGGATCTTTCCCAGGGCAAAGATGAAAAGCCCCAACATGGCTGTGATGACCGGCAGGCGCGCGCTCCGTTTAGATGGCAAGGCCCTGGGCGCCCTGAGGAGCAGCAGGCCGGCCAGGACTATCGAAAGAACGGCGTGGAGGATTATGTCCGACGACTCCACAGATGTTGGGGGGCGCGATGTCAGCCAGAGGGACGACAAGATGAACGCCATGGATGTGAAGACTGTAGTCCTTATACGCTGCGAACTCATGCGAAGATGATAGAAGGTATGGGGGACGGGTTCAAGGTTCAGAGTTCATCAGCGGATCCGCTGTTTGTAGACGTGGTAGACCCGTCTCTACCGTCACGGACGCATTTTTCGCGCCGTCTTCATTCTAGGATACAGACTGCCTCATGCCGTCCACCTTAATCACCGTGAGTCACGTTAATGGACCAGCCCGTCATGCGCGTTTCAAATTCCGTTGGCACAGCCAGGACCCTGGGATGGGCCCTAACCCCAGCGGGCCCTGGTTCGAAAGTGTAGTAGTAGGCCCAGCTCTTGGGGTAACGGTATTCGGTTCCGAAGAAGATCTTCGGAGCGCTCTGGATTGAAACGGTTTGCCGGGGCGCGGCAGCTTTGGCTTTTGCCGCGGCGATGGCTTCGAGTTGCCGCGCGACCTTCTCCTGCCTGACCCGGCGTGCTTTCTCTGCTGCGTCCTCACGCTGTCGTTCCGCCTGCTGCCAGCCTTCCTGCAGTCGGATCCTCTCCTCCTGAGAGACAGGTCGTATCGCCACTGTTCCCGATGGCAGTGAAGCTGTTACATGCTCTGTTGTGACTGCCGTAACTTTCAGTGACTGGGCCGGTATTTCATCGTTTCGCCTTACGTCCCAGATTGCGAGGCTGTCCGTGTCGACGATTTGCGCGCGCAGGCCGGGAAGTTTAAGGGGCGTATTAAGCAACAGTTCGTGAAGTTCGCTCGTCCTCGTATCCTTGAGCGAGGCTCCGGCGGAATACTTTCCTGTCTTTGTCAGTATGACCACCGCGTATGGGCCTACGCGCTCGCCCTGAGACGCGAAGAAAGTCCGGCCTCGCCTGTGGTTGAAAGACGCCTTCAGGTTTTCTCCGTCGCTCCTGAACACCGATGTAAGTGTCAGGTCAAATGTGTCTTCGTATACCTTCCAAATGCGCAGGGAAGTTTCAACCTGTCCCATGGCGGTCAGTGTGCTCCCTGCGAGAAGTGCTATTATCATGGCGTGTTTCACAGTTAAATTATATCATCGTGGCCAAGATAGGGCAATGAGGTTGCCGGGAGGCCGGATTTGCAGGAGTTTATCTGTCCAAGTTGTGACGTGACGCTTAATAAGAAGAGGCATGCCTGGGGTGTGCATTGGGAGTGCCGGTTATGCGGTGGGCACTCCTCTACAGTAAGCCTCATGCGCAAATTTGTTCCCCGCCATATCGTAAACACTATTTGGCAGGGGGTTCGTAATGTCGATTACCCTGAGATACGCTCCTGTCCATGCTGTCCCGCCAGGATGGAGCAGATACCTGTGGATTTGCCTGTTGGGCAGGTGCTGCTCGACGTGTGTCCGCGGTGCCAGTTCATCTGGTTCGATGCTCATGAATTTTCGCAGTTTCCGCAGGACGCCTCAAAAACACGGGACACTCGCGAACTTCCTGCTGAAGCGAAGGAAAGACTGGCGATGTGGCAGGTTGAGGCACTGCAGGAGAAATGGCGGGAAGAGCAGGCATCGGAGGGACCTGATGAGCTCTGGAAGTATATTCCTGCCCTAATGGGAATGCCCGTTGAAGTAGACTATGACAGCAGGCCACAACACGCCTGGGTCACATGGGGGCTGGTCCTGCTGGCAGCGGTTGTAAGTGCCCTGGCGTTTAGTTCGCTCCCTGATGCCGTAGGCGCCTACGGCATGATTCCCTCGGAAATCGGACGGTTGTGGGGTGCGACCCTTTTAACGTCTTTCTTCCTGCATGCCGGGCCGATGCACCTGCTGAGCAATCTCTACTACCTTCTGGCGTTTGGCGACAATGTTGAGGCAGTGCTGGGGCACGTGAAGTTTTTTCTGTTGGTTCTTTTCGCCACTCTCGCCGGTGGTATTGCCCACGCCCTGGGAGATCCTTCTTCGACGATTCCCTGTATTGGCGCGAGCGGGGGAATTTCCGGGGTGCTCGCGTTCTACGCGATCGCGTTCCCGGGCACACGGCTTGGCATATTTCTCATTAGCTTCGTCAAGGTGGGTTGGGCGCGAGTGCCTGCCATGGGGTTCTTTCTCTTCTGGGCTGCTCTCCAACTGTGGGGAGGATTTAGTCAAATAGATGGGATTGGCTCAGTGTCTTATCTTTCCCATCTGGGAGGCGTGGTGGTCGGTGTCGTATTCGCAGGGATATGGCGGGTAAGTCGGAGCTTCAGTCCTAGCCCGCAGGCTTAGCGCTTCGCTCGCCGGTGTCCGCAAGCATCTTGTCGCACTCCGGGCAGGCGCCGCGGTTCATGTCCATCGGAAATGAACGCATGAAGTACTCGGCCACATGCTCCCAGTGGCCGTCGTCGTGCATGACCCTATGGCAGTATTCGCATGACATGAGCATTTTCTGGATGACCGCGCGCTGTCGCTCGTAAGTGTGGCCAACTGCCACTATGGCGCCGGTTATTATGCCGGCCGAAAGAATGAATCCGCGATAGATGTTCAGCCCTGATGGCGGGGCGTTGAACATGCGGTGGGGGATGTCCAGGACTTCATTTGCCCATACAAAGCAGATTAGAAGAATAAAGGTCAGAAGCTGCCATACTGCCACACTGGAGAAAGCATCTGCACTTGAAACCTGTCTCTTGTCCTTTTTTGCCATCAATGACCTCCTATAGTGTAGAACTATAATAGATGCGGGCGGATGGGTCAAGGCAGAGCGCGGATCAGGCTTGCGTTACACACCCAGGCTTTGTTATTTTCAGCGCCTTTCTCGGAGGAAAAGTGATGATAAAGGCATGTGATCTTAAGAAATCGAGTATTGTGAAGATCGATGGTGGGCCCTGTATGGTGGAGAACATCCAGGTGCAGAGCCCGTCGGCGCGTGGATCGGCTACTTTATATAAGGTGCGATTCCGCAATATCGCCTCGAAGCAGAAGGTGGACAGGACGTTTAAGGGTGACGATGTTATCGATGAAGCCGATTTCGAGAGGCGCGAGGTGCAGTTTCTTTATTCTGACGGCTCCAGCTATGCATTCATGGATTTGGATGACTACAACCAGTTCGAATTGAATGCAGATGATTTGGAGGGGCAGTCCGGATTTCTTTCCGACGGACTGGAAGGGATCAAGTCGCTTATTTCTGACGGTAAGGTGCTGGGTATTGAGCTGCCTCCTGTTGTGGAGCTTGAGATCACTGAGACTGGGCCTTCCATGCGCAGTGCTTCAGCCACGGCGCGTACCAAGCCGGCGACGCTGTCAACAGGGCACGTCATCCAGGTTCCCGAGTATATGGAGCAGGGCGAG
>JBFIFS010000149.1:0-5784 GCA_041602695.1 Kiritimatiellia bacterium | reverse complement strand
GGGACGGCAACCGTCCCGTTGGTCCAGCGGGTGAGGGCAAACCTGTCAGCATCAATGTTACACAAGGCGGGCGCAGCACGTCCTGCAACGATGCCGTTCTGAACTACGGGCGGCCCCCATAGAGCGTTGTTTACCGTCCCCGTATTCATATAAGTCGTCATGCCGCCGATCAGGTTGCCAACAATCATGTCGAGGGTCCCATCCGCGTTTAAATCGGCAAAGCGAGCAACGCAGTAGGTGGACGAGTTCGTGATTCCAGCATAAGCGTTCGTCTTGAAATCCCATAAAGCTACAGAAGCCGTACCAGTGTTCTCCCAGAAACTGATACAACCGTCATCAGACCTGCCGCTGAAGAGATCGTAGTCCCCATCGCCGTCGATGTCCGCGAACTCGGGCGCGCTGTATCCGCCGACATCCAGATTAACGTTTGAGCTGTCCTGAAGGAACGTCGTGGGCGCCCATTTCATAACAGAAACTGAGCCTGTATTCTCGGTGTAAGGGAATATACCAGCCGCATATCCAGAGCACATGTCCAGGTCGCCGTCTGCGTCCAAATCCACTAATACGGGGCTGGGATTCGCGCTTCCAGGAAAGTACGCTGACCCTGATATGTCGGAAGGATCCACATAGACCATGTCGGGGCTCTTCACCGAGCCGTCGTTGCGGTAATACCTGTAGCGCGGCGTTGCCCCGGCCGCACCGACCATTAGGTCGTAATCGCCGTCTCCATCCATATCTCCGAACCCGGGGATCGTATTGTTTGCCAGATTTATTCCCTGCCAGTTTCCTGATCCCGCGCCGAATGCAGGAACGTATTTTGTGCCGGTATTCTCATAGAATTTTACATCCTGGCCGCCATTGCCGCCAAAGAAGAGATCGAGATCATCATCTCCGCTGAGCGAGGAGCTCTCGAACGAAACTGCAAAGTCGTGACTCTTGTCAATCTCCACATTGGCAATCCAGTCGCTGTTGGTCACCGCGGGTCCATCTACAGTCATGAGGACGTAATTGTCTCCACCGTTAAACGTGACATTCGTCCACAAACCAAGCGTCACTTCCCTTACAATGACATTAGATACTATCATCGAGTATCCAGCAGGCCTTTCAAACGCCAGGCGAAGCCAGCAGCCGCTCCTGTTGATCGTCATGGTCGGAATGTTCGTCCCCCCATAAATCATGTTTGTTACCGATATGATCTCGGACTCCCTGACGCGCATCGGGGCGGAGAGGTCAGCTACCTGGGTCGCCGTCCATGCTGTCCCCTTGTCGGGAGCAACAACAACGTCCCAGATGAACGGATCTGATGCCTGAAAATAATCATCCACCACTGCGGAACAGTTGCTCTGCGCTTTCGGCCCGGGGTCCCGGAAGTTGGTATCATTCCAGAGGTCGTTATATATCATCATGCTTAACTTGGACCCAACACCGGTGCCTGTAAGACTGATGGCCGCGTTACCGCCCCAAGTCCATCCGCTGCCCCGCTCCACAGCCACAACAGCCCCACCTGTCAGAGATGTCTGAAAATAAGGCGCGTCGGGGTGGGAATTGTTGGGCAGAAACATTTCAGCCTCACGGTCGCCCGAGCTCCCGCTTAGGGCCACCTTATCGATCTCCACCCTGTAACCGGAACTCGAAGCATTCTTGCCCTCGACAGTAAACTCCAGTTCATGAGTTCCGCCCGCGAGCACAAGACTTCCCCAGTTGTAAGTCCCCGCATGGCTGGCTTCAGGCCAATAACCGTCGAAATATATGTCCGGTGGCGTAAACCTGAGATTCACCAGGTTCTCAAAAATTGTCCGTGACGATACGGTTTCACCCGTCAGGCAGCAGCTCACCAGGTCCGACATTGCAGTGGACGCAACCACGTTGCTGAGCTGCATGTAGAAATCAGCCGGACTTCCGTTTGTCTTACGATTGTCAAAAACCGTCCTTAAAAGCTGATCGGGCGTTCCCGGGCGCACGTGATAAACAATCGTTTTGTTCCATATAACATTTCCGTCATCGTCCCTGTCCAGAAGCCCGTCACCATCCTTGTCCTCAGAAAGAGGCATGCTGATCGCACTGTAGTCAAAGCCATTTGTTGAATAGAAAGCCATCAGGCCGATCCCAACGCTGGAAAGGCGAAGGTCCTGCCTCAAATATTCCAGCGATATCTCAAGGTCCAGGTTAAGCTCGCTCTTTATCTCTTCCTGCTGCCATACCTGCATGCCCTGGATCAGGGCCACCGTCGCCCCGCCAAGAACAATTACAGATACTATCGAAGCCACCATCACCTCCATGATAGTGAAGCCTGCTGCGCTCATCCTGATCTTACGTGCTAAATTCTTCACTACATGTCCCGCGCTATGAGTACTTTTATCGAAACAGGAACTTCACTGGTAGCACCGTCCGGCTTGGTGAAGTTTACACCCACAGTCAGCTCAACGCAGTTCGTGGCGTAATTCGTTACACTTGTCGTTCGGTAGTAGCGGCCGCTCGAACTCTGCAGGCCGAACTCGTCGACCCTCAATTGACTCTCGGAAAGAAGGCCAAGGCTGTCAAAGTTCAGGCTGCGTGCGCGCTGTATGCGGTTTCTTGCAATCGACATGGCAGCATAGTGGTCGCTCGCCATATATTGCGTCTTGAGCGCCGCAATAAGACCAAAACTGAACCCCAGCGAGGCTATCAGGAATATGATGCTCGCGATCATCACTTCGGTCAAAGTGAAGCCCGAGTTGCTTTTTGCCGCTCTGGCGCTGCTCCTTACTCTCCTCGCAGTCATTGTACCCCACATTATTACTACCCCGCCAAGAATCGCGGCAATCCTAACCACTCTGCTCACCACTATCCAGACATTATTTAAGCAAAGTGCGTGCCATGACCGCTTTCCGGACACCTCGACACGCATGTTTCTCAAATCTGACAAATATTAGCGTTGTTTTCTCTTGGAAATAGGAAATCTATGCGCGTGTCTGGGCCTTGAGGAGCAGATTAGAACTATGCGCAGGTGTACGGAGGCAGCCGCACAGCTGCCGATCCCGGCCGTATATGAACAGCTGCACGGAGACGCACTAGATCCGGCCGCATGTTGACATTCTACCCGCTTGATGCGGCGGGTGGATTGATTTAACCTGATTGCATGACAGATCATTCGTTTACTCGACTCCTGGCCGTGGTCGTTGTTGCGGCCTCTTGTTGCTCTGTTCTTTCATGCACCGGAAAACGGGAAGAGAACGAACAGAAGCTTGACCGTACCTGGCAAGAACATGCCCCGTCTGAATCAGACCTTATCGTGGTAGCAGACATGGCCGAGCTTCGAGCTTCCGAGTGGTACTCCGAGGATTCGGTCGGACCCAGAAGCAAAGAGCTCAGTGACAAGGCGGGCTTCTCTTATGACGATATCAGGTCGTTTGTGTTGGCTTGCGATCTGGACTCGATGCCATCCCTCGAATCATTGAGAGATGCCGTCAAGCTGGACGAGTCGGGCCAGCCTGACACGTCAGCCCTTACTGCGGCAAACCTTACGGGAGTCAATGCAACTATTCTCCTCTATCTGTCGAAACCTATAAACTGGCGGCAAACGGAATCAGCCGTGCATGTCTTCTTCAGTTCGATAACCAACGCAACAATAACGCATATGCAGGACGAGCAGGCAATTGTCGTAAGGCAGGACTCAAGCCCGATGCCGCTCCGCATTACACTGTCTGACGATGGACGCGTCGTAATCATGATGGCCGGCGGAATCCGCGGCGAGAGCGAAGACCGGCGCCAACTCAACCAGCTCCTCGCGCGGGAGATGAGCATAGCCGGACACGGCCCGCTGCGGATTGTCATGCAGGCAAGCGAACAGTTGAGGGCCAAACTGCAGGAGGCGGCGAGCTCGCCGTCAGACCAGCCTGACAAGGACTCTACCGCCATGCTTGTCGGGACCGCACTGAAACCTTTTGCTTCGTTTGAGGGGCTTGCACTTGCAATGACACCCGCGGAGAACACAACAAGTTTGCGCGGCGAAATCGAATTCGGGACCGAGGAGCACGCGCTCGAAGCGGAAGTGGCCATTAACAACATCCTTATTCCGCTCATAACGCTTACAATGACGCAGAGGTCCGACGGCCCTATCTCGGAACCAATACTTCAGAGAACAAGCACGTACGTGAGAGGCAACAAGCTTGAGTTGAAGGCGACGCTGAGTCCGCCATCCGCGTCGGCGGAGGGGACCTCAGCCGATTGACAGGCTGGAGCCGCAAATCCCCCGCTGCGACCCCCTGATAAACTCGGACATCTCAACTGCCATCTCGCCACCCATTTCGTCAATCTGCGTCACGGCCTGCTTAACATTCATGCCTGAAACGTAGAGCATCTTGAAAATACGCTTCACGGCCAGACGATCTTCCGGGCCAACTCCCGCCCTGCGCATCCCCACCACGTTCAGCCCTTCAACGCTGCCCCAAGTGCAGGGCTCAACCATGCAGAACGGAGGGACATCCTTGCCGCAGACACTGTTGCCTCCAATTAAGGCGAGACGCCCTATTCTGACAAACTGATGGATCCCTGCGCCGCCGCTTATGAAGGCTCCATCACCCACCTCCACGTGTCCTCCGAGCATGGATCCGTTAGCCATGATGACGCCATTGCCGAGAATGCAGTTATGGGCTACATGCGCAAGCGCCATAAGAAAACAGTCATTACCTATCTTGGTAACCGTGCCCTCGCCCGTACCGCGATGAATCGTGACGCCCTCTCTAATAACGCATCCGGCGCCGACCTCTACAAAAGACTCGGCCTCCTCAAATCCCCTGTCCTGCGGCTTACCGCCAACAGCCGCGCCAGCGTGCACTTCGCACCCGTCACCGAGTGACGTATACTGATAGAGGGACACATGCGGCCCGATCCTGCAATTATCTCCGACGGTCACCCCGGCTTCTATCACACTGTAAGGGCCAATGGCAACATTGTCACCAATGCGTGCATCTTCAGAAATTACTGCTGTTTCGTGGATCATATCTATTGCCAATTCTCTAACTGAAAACAACAAGTCCCTCTTCCCTGAGACTGGTAAACCTCCCGGTCGAACCTCCGCCGAGAATCACGTGATCGAGAACCCTGATATCAATAACCTTGCCGGCTTCAACAAGCTGCCTGGTAATCCTTACGTCCTCGGCTGAAGGTGCAGTATCACCTGAAGGGTGATTATGGGCAAGAATTACCGCACCGCAGGCCCTGCGAATGGCATCCCTGAACACTTCCCGCGCATGCACCAGGCTTGCGTCAAGCAGGCCGACAGAGACTTCAAGCGGCTCGCCTTTCACCCCGTTGCGGGCATCAAGCAGCACCACCCAGAATATCTCCTTCTCCAGCAGTCGCGCTTTGTCCCCCAATAGATCCGCCACGTCACTTGGCCCTTTGACGATCCTTCGCCTTGGGCGCGCCTCATCATTTATCCTGCGGCCAAGCTCGAGGGCCGACATCAGCACCTGGGCCTTGACCTTGCCCACACCATGCACAGCAGCAATCTCATCTGCGTTCGCTGCCGCCAGCCCCGACAGGGACCCAAATCTCTTGAGCAGCGCCCGGGACAGCTCCACGACATTCATGCCCCTCACGCCGCTGCGCAGAAGTATCGCTATCAGGACGTCGTCCTGTACGTTGTCAACCCCGTTGCGCTCAAGAAGTTCGCGAGGGCGGAGCCTCTCAGGGATCTCCTTCACCGTGCGCATCTCTCCCGAATAGACATACTTGGTCATGCCTTCTCCCCTAATTGCAGGGCCACCGATCCATTTCTTTTCCAGCTTGCCTCGACCCTGT
>JBFIFS010000148.1:0-5793 GCA_041602695.1 Kiritimatiellia bacterium | reverse complement strand
GGGATCGCGAAGCGGACCTTGGGGAATTCCTTGCCGAACTCCCTGAGCAGGATCTCAATTATGTTTGTGGAAAGCTCCTGGCGCTGCGCGGGAACAGTGTTGTAGCGAAGCCTGACCATGATGCCCCAGTCCAGGAACTCACACCTGATAAAGGGCTCCTGCCCCGTCTTCTTGATGATGTCAGCGGTCACTTCCTTCGCCGCGTCTATAAGTATCCTTTTCGCGAGCTCCCAGTCGGAATCAAACGTAAGCCTTACCGGCACTTCATCAAGCATGTACTCCTGCTCAAGCGTGTAGTTGATAATCATGTGCTGGAAGAGGATCGCGTTAGGAACAAGAATTCCGCGGCCCGAGCGCTCTTCTCCGCCAACCGAACCACCAACCTGGTTCAGGATAACGTGCGTGAGCGAAATGCCCGTGACATCGCCCGTAACCCCGGCGATGACAACACGGTCACCTATCTTGAAGGGCTTCTTTACGATGATCATCAGCCACGCGGCTATGCCTGTTACCGGCTGCTGCAGCGACCAGCCAAGCATCATACCGAAGAAACCAGCGGTCAAACCCAGAAGCTTTAACGAGCCTGACATGGCCATCAGAACAAGTATCGCGATAACAAATTTCCATGACGCATTCCATACCTTCAGGAAATTGTCGGCATTTTCCTGAAGAAATGCCTGCTCTTTCAGTTTCCTTCGCATCGTACGTGTGAGATACGCCTTTAGGTTGATGAGTACAGCGAGCGTAAGAATAACGAGTATCAAGCCACGGTACGGAGATTCACTGCCCATGTAACGCGCCCAGAATCTTCCAACCGGGCCGAGCCCATCGTCAACTGGACTGACTGCCTTAACCGTTTGGGCTGGCTTATTGTTTGAAGATCCCTCGGATACGTCCATGCCGGGCATCTGTGCCAGCACAGCGCTCGAAGCAGCCACAAAAATTACGGCGGTCAATAACAGTCGCTTCATGTTCATACGGTTCTCCTTGAACTCCATTAGATTAAACGGGTCTGGCAGTTGTATCACCCTGCGCTTTAGCGCGCAACCCTGTGTGGCGGACAGTAGAAGATTTCGATCCGGCCCTGCCTGAAACGCGAGAACTCACCGTCCTGCTCCGTTCGGCAGTCTGAAAGCACGATCTTTAGCTTCTGGCCGGACGGCCCGTATTCGATCACTCTGGTGTCAGGATACAGCTTCCGATGGCGGGTCATGGCGAAAGACTGCCAGGGCTGGGCGCCCCGCCAGTTCTTGTCGCCAGCCAGGAGGTTGTCTGAGTCATCGGTGACCGGATACGCGTAGACACCCACTTCCCATCCCACAGGGTCCTCGTAACGCGCTATGACCATCTGATGGTTTCCGAGATCGGATTTGAACTCGTTCTTCCGCCGGGTCACATCAAAAGATAGTACCCGCTCCCACGAGGCATCACTCCCGCCTTTGCCCCACCAGGGAGAAGCAACATAGATCCCGCCGGCCACCACAACCAGCATCAAAGCAACTACCGCAAACTTCTTCATTATTTCAACATGCCATATCTAGAGGAGACTCGGGGTCACTGATCACCCGCTTCTTCCTTTTCTTCTTCCGTCTTCTCTTCTTCGTCGTCCCCGCTGAAGATTCCCGTTACGCCCTTCACGGCCGTGATAGCGCCTTTACCAACGGCCTTTGTTGTCCCCAGGGCGCCTTTGCCAACGGCCTTTGTTACTCCTACCGCCGCGCCGCCGGTAATCTTCACCGCGTCGACTGCGACTTCGCCGCCCTTGGCAGCTACATTAAGTACCGCTCCTACTACCTTGGTAATAGAACCAAGCACGGCCTTGAAGACCGCCGCCACTGCCTCGGCAATACTCGCGCCGTCCTTTTCCTTGCCGATGTCCTTGAGCGTAATTGTCGGCAGGGGTATCGGAGCTCCGGCGGGTATCCCCTTGACACTCAGCTTTACCGTCGCTCCCTGAATCTCGAGCTCATTGATGATTACTTTCTTGCCCGCTTCCTTGTCCTTCTTTTGATCTTTCCCGTCGTCAGGCTTGTCGCCCTCGAGCTGCTTGAGAAGCTTACTCAGGTTGCTTCCGAGAAGCCCCTTCTGATAAGTGAACACCGGATTCTCTACAAACACCTTCTCGATAATTATGGTGTCCTTCGTAAGCGTGGAAGTGTCCAGCTTAACCGTGATAGTTTCCACCTCGACAAGGCTGGGAGTGTTGTAACCTTTCGGATTTCCTATAAAGAGCCGCTTCAGTTCAGCGTCGCCCTGAAGCAGTTTGAAATCTGCGCCTTCCAGCCTGACGTCCACGCCCAACACGGCGGGTCCCGCCTTATTGACCGCCGCCTTAACCATCTGCCCGGGGAAGACGAGCAGGGCAACCGCCAGAACAACAATTACGACTCCAATAAAAATGCCTAGTTTGGCCAGCTTCCTCTTCATGTTTTTCTCCTTAGGCCTCTTAGCCGGCCAAGCAGCTTGTTTGCGGCCCTTGAAACACCCCTGCCAACCGCGACAGTTCCTTTACCGATCCCCTTAGCGCCTGCTGCAAAAATCCCTCCAACACCCCGCGCCACAGTCATTCCGGCCGCAGTTGCCGGCTTCCTTATAAACGCGTCCATGGCCCCGCTCGTCTCATCCATAGCGCGCACTACGGCAGACTTAAGGTTCTCCACTCGCCCGGGCTCCGCGTCCACTTCCTTCTGGGGCAGCCTGACCTTGAGCCTCGGAATTATGTCCTCTGCAACTATGCCTTTGAGGTCCGCGGCAAAGTCTTTCGCCTTTGCTCCCATCTTTGCCTGGGCTTCAGCGGCCTCCCACGGCTTGAGGCACGAGCAGCGCTCCATCGCCGCGTGCCCGGCCATGGAGGTCAAAAGCCCCGCGCCTACGCCCTGGGCTATATCGTCAATGAAGCGGCCAACTACAGGTATACCGGAGGCAAGGTTCTCCGCGAGCTTGCTCCCGTAGTTGAGGACGTTTACCGTAAACACGACCTTGGAAATGTCGCCCATGATCCGAAGCTGGGCTCCGGCCGCGGGCCTGACATCATAGGTCCCTATTACTTTGACTACCATCAGCACGTTCCTGTAAAGGACCACGAGCAGGTCGGCAGCGCGCCACGGACTGATCGTCACGCCGATCATCACGTCCCGCACACACTTCTGGACCTCCCTCTCGGCACAGGCGTCCAGCTCCTTCATGCATGGAGAAACACAGTCGGAAAGAAAGCTCGTTACCTCCCGCTCCAGATCATCCCCTGACATCGTCTTCAGGGCGCCCTCAAGGTCAGCAGCTTTAGAGGCCAGCGTTTGGCGCAGGGAAAAAGACACGTTCTGGTTTGCGTCAAGCCGCCTGGCAAGAGCGAGAAGAAACGCCCCGTAACGCCTGGTGTCCGCCCTGTCCGGCGGAACAAGGGCCCTTCGGCGCGTGAGCACTGAACGCACATACAGCGCGGCAAGAAACAGAACCAGCAGGCCGAGAGCAATCAGATACCCCCACCCCAGCCAGGGGTGCAGTTCGCTGAGGACCTGGTAAGCCCTGACGAACTCTATGAACGCGAAAAAGCCCAGCACTGCCGCTATGACAGCGCACACAAGCAGTACCCGCCTCCAAATAAGTCTGAGCGCATTCATGAAATACCATTATACGGGACCAGCGTATTATTGCACTTCTTATGTCACAACGCCCAGGCCAGCAGCAAATGGCAAAGATTGCGGCTTACCCCTGCTCCGAAGTCAACCTGGCCAGAAGAAGAAGCACCAATGGGATCAATTGTACGGCGTGAAGAATGAACCCCAAAACTACTATAGCCCAAGGAGGCTCACCGTCAGGCCCGTGCAGGGAGAGAAACGTGATCTTGCCGCTAAGCCTTGTCGCGTTGAAAATCACCAAGGTGGGAACAGCAAGCCACACTAGATAGGCAAAAGATCCATGAAAAAACAGGCTGAAGCCGCATAAGGCTGAGTAGAGTGACATCAATACAAGCCATATGCACAGTGAAATGACTTTCGCAGTATTCATATGAATCAGCGGCGAGCTAAACGCCCAGCGCCTCCTGGACCCTTGCCACGAGCTCGTCCATCGCGACAGGCTTCGCCATGACCGGGTCCTTACCCAAAGTATTGCCGCGCATCGCGGCCTCGTCTTTCCCTATAATCGACGTGAGGAATATGACGGGTGTTGAAGCCATGCCCGGCTCCTCGCGGATCTGTGAAGCGACGGTACCACCATCCATAAATGGCATTATCACATCCAGGATGATCAGGTCGGGATTGAAACCGAGAGCCGCGCCCTTTGCCTCACGCGGGTCATTTACTACCCGCACATCACAGAACGCCTGCGTCTCGATGACAGACTTTACTGCCCCCGAAAGCGCCACATCGTCATCAACTATCAGTACCTTCTTTCTCATCGGCAGATAATGCTTCCTTTAAGATTCACGGCGTACTTGGCTGAGCCAGTCCTACTGCGTACTTGACGTGCCTCCGTGGCCGATCCACTTGTCGCCGCGCTTAATCTCCTTGATCCATGTGCCGCGGGAGCTGGTTACATACTTGTCGTTGGACGCGTTATAGCCGCCAACGCTCTTGCCCGCCGGTATGACTCCAAAATCTATGGCTTCGTCGCTGCGGAAGCGCTTCAGGCGCCAATGTGCCGCCGGCCCCACGTTCACGGCTCTGAACCGATAGACACCGCCCCCCCTGTCAAACTTGTGGCCAACGGACAGGCCATACCGTCCCCTTACAACAGACCACTCATTGTCACCAAACCCATTGGTGATCCCTGCCAGCTCATCTTCCTTAAACTCTTCCTTTGTAACCTTGCCGTTGTTATCGATAGTAAGCTTTACCCCGGCTTTATCCAGCGTGCGGTCAGCTTCCGCGACTGCGGCAATCTTATTACCCTCTGCAACGATCTTCTCGCCCTTGGCAAACTGCAAAGCATATACAACTACACCATCGGGCCTGTCCACCACTACAAAACTGCAGCCGCGTACACCCAGCGCGGCCAGACGGGTCGTGACCCTGAAGCGGTCAGGATTGAGCTTTGTGATCTTACCGGTAACAACAGACAAAGTTCCTTTGAGCAGACTGAACGCGGCGCCGCTCCGCGCCTTGTCACCTGCATCAAAAAGATACTCGTCAAGAACGAGTAATGATTTCTCGCCCTGCGTCAGCATGGTGCCGTCCTTCAGCTTGTGCTGGGCCGTAGACGCTGCCGCCGTTTCGATCTTGCTCTTGAGGTGCAGGGGCATCCCGCGCTTGGCTTCCGATACGGCCCCTGCCGCTGTCGTTAGCCTTGCCTGCCCCTTTAAGGAAGCTATGCTTCCAATCTGCGCCTCGTTTTCAGCGCCAAATACGGTAAGCGCCAGGAAGAACGATATTACCGATACTGCTGTCCTGCGTAGAACCATGCTAACTTCCTCGATTAAGCGATTTACCCCTGGAAACCCACTGAGCACAGGAATTATACACAATCCTTGGCCTTCGGACAAGCTGCATTCAAAAGCTCTTCCATTGATCCTGCCCCCTAATCCGCCTTGCCCACGGGCGGGCCAGCGAGTATGATCCATGAATCAGGAGGAGAGACCAATAAAAGCGTATGACTTGATTGTTCTAGGCAGCGGCCCTGCCGGCCAGCGGGCCGCCGTACAGGCGGCCAAGCTCGAAAAGAGCGTGCTGATTGTGGAGCGAAGGCAGGTCATTGGCGGCGTGTCGCTTCATACGGGCACGATTCCAAGCAAGACACTCAGGGAAGCGGCCCTTTACCTCACGGGCTGGGACCAGCGGGGCCTCTACGGAAGAGGAT
>JBFIFS010000147.1:0-5803 GCA_041602695.1 Kiritimatiellia bacterium | reverse complement strand
TCTGCGTTTTCAGGGATCTCGGTCACATCGGGAGATGACGCGAGGTGGAACAGCCAGTCAGCATCAATACAGTTTCGATTTCTCATATTTCAACAATATCACTGTTTTTCAGTAAGATTTACACTCTAGATGCGACAGTTTGCATACGCCTTTGCGTCGCAGGCTCTCAGGTATATTGAAAGATCACCATCCGCGGTACCAGGCTCGGATCGGCACCGAGAAGGATCTGTATGATAGGAACGAGAATCCACAGTGCGCTCGCAAAGATCTCACCGAAAATAAAGCCGAGAAACATCGGCATCGCGGCCTTATATGCGCGGGCCCCGAAATAGTTTACGAGCAGAGTCTTCAGCAGCCACCCGAAAAACAAACTCACCACAAGGCGCAATCCTATTGATGAGTGCACAAATATAAGTCCTATTGGGTGAAGCGGCCAGTTTGGAAACCGCGCGCATAGGAACAGAAGGACCGCCCCCAGCACAAATCCCCACGCGAGCCAGCGTACCTGCAGCATATCAACCTTTCCCACCGAGCCTGCAGCAAGCATGGAAGCTGGCCTAATGCCCATTACCCGGGCGCCGCGCCCTGTTATGGGAGCGTTCACGCCGTCATAAGAAGTCGCCAGATTGTAGCCCATATCCATATGCACGGCTCCACAGATGAAAAGCCCGAGCAGCAGAACGACAATCCCGACTACCAGCAGGCCTCCCCTCGACTTCTCGCTCGATGTCCGATTAAGCCCCATCGCCATGGCCGTTATAGCTGCTACGCTCACCGCGGATGCCCTGTTGGCCAGGATATAGTGGGCCTGCTGCAGGAATGCCGTGCTTACGGTCTGCCAGGCATGTGGCAGCACCCCAATCAAACGCGCAACTGTAAGCGGGATAATCCATACGTAGGTAATCCCCGTTTCGGCGACAATTCTTGAAACCGTCAGCATGATTACAATGCCTATCACTACAAAAAGCATCGACCAAAGCAGCCCTGCCCCGGCCCAGACGAACCAAAGATACATCACAAGTCCGCCCAGCAGGAACATCCTGCCTGAGGCCACCTCTGTCCTTGAGACTTCCAGTGGCCCCCTGAACGCACCTCGCAGCACCTTAATGTAGTGCGCGCGACCCAGCCAGGCTATGCCGCATGCAACAGCCAGGAGCGCGCCTGCCCCTTGGTCGTAAAGGACACTGTATTCAAATGTCGGCACATATTGCCGGCAGGCCATTACAAAAAGGCCAAAGAAGAGAATCGTAAACCAGATAGAAAAGCTGTATCGGCTGGGCATGAAATACGCCAGTCCAACGAAAAGAAAGTATATCCTGGAGCCTTTGAGAAAGCCCGGAGCTCCGCGCCATATCCCCTCGGTGAAGAGGTCGGAGATGTCCCACGTAACGGGGAAGGCCGGAAAATTACCGTCTGTAAAGAGCTTGAGGCCATTGGAGGAATGAATCAGAAATACAGCTAGGGCTCCAATCCAGAAAAGCTTGGAACGGAACACCTCTGGGAAGATCCTGCCGCTCTCAGGCTCTTCGATCATCGCGTGGTAAACCCGCAGAAGCGGGAACGGCAGACGTTCGTTGTCTCTCCATTGTTTAAAGATGATGCTGCCCATGCCAAGCATAAGGACCCAGAAAGCGAC
This sequence comes from Kiritimatiellia bacterium, assembly GCA_041602695.1. Classification (GTDB taxonomy): domain Bacteria; phylum Verrucomicrobiota; class Kiritimatiellia; order UBA8416; family JBFIFS01; genus JBFIFS01. The sequence continues at coordinate 4,167 of JBFIFS010000147.1, read as the reverse complement.
TATGACCGTTCCCCACGCGATTCCTGGTTTCAACCAGGCACGCCATGGAATCGATTTACCGTCATCCAACTCATCGACCAGCTGGCTTGAGACCGGCGTATCAAGGTCCGCCCCAATCTTGTCCGGAAAAAGAGCGGGCGGAAGATCTGATTTCACTACCGCTTCAGCGAGGATCATGTCCTCGTTGATCTTTTCCGTGTCGTGCGCAAGGCAGTGCGGGAAGAACCGCATCAGCCCGTTGCCTGGAAGTACGGCCGCGAAAAGAAGGATCCCGGTTATCAGCGCCAGGCACGCATGAGAAAGAGCCATTTGCGGGGCAAACTTCCGGAGCAGCGGATTCACAACCAGGACCAGTATCGCTATGAACAGAAGTACGATTTCCGGCAAGTATCCGTCACACACGAAGCTGTTATTGAACGCGAAGTTGTTGTACGGAACGGCAAACCAGATCGCAATGCTCAGGAGGAGCCCTATACTGAGGCTTGCAAATAATCCCTTGGTGCTCATCCAGGAACTCTCCCTGCGTAAAGCTAACTGCTTCTCAAATAGCGGGCTTCATCCATGACAAAGCGCAGCGGCTCACCCGCAATGAAGCGCTTAACATTGGCCAAGGCGATTTCGCCGGCGTATCCCAGAGAAGGAGGCCTCTTCGGCCAGTGCGCAGACACAATGTCATGACATGTGAGCAGCAGGTTTGGCCAACTGTGTGCCTCGTGGCCCTGCGGAAAATAGTCATCCGCGACCGTAACATCCAGTCCGGCGCGCAACCGGCCTGACTTCAGCTCAGCAAAGAGGGCCTCCTGGTCAATTATCTCGCCGCGTGCAGCATTAATTATGATGCCGTGGTCAGGCAACTTGGCAAGCAGCTCCGCAGTGACACTTCGCTCGGTTTCCTCAGAGCGGCCCGCCCAGACGGCGACCGCTTCGCTATTGTCAAAAAGGGCCTCGAGGCTGTCCACCCTCTCGCATCCATCAGGAAGCTTAGGGGCGTAAGGGTCAAAGATTATGATGTCAGGCTTAAATGGACGCATCATCTCGACAAAGCGTGTCCCGATCACACCACAGCCGTAGATCCCCAGCTTCAATCCCATGAGCGTACCCGACGCCAGCCCCAGCTTCCTCGAGTTGCCGCCTTTTCCGTCGCGAAGCCCCTCTACGCGCGCACGCAGGTCCTTAAGAACAGCCAGCAGAAGCGCGGCCGCACCTTCCGCTACAGATTGCGCCGGGGTATCGCCCCAGTTTGTCACCTTGATTCCCTTACGGATCAGCTCGAGCGGGACAGTCGCCTTGCATGTACCACCCAGGTTCAGTACATATTTCAGCTCGCCTGGATCCTCAGCCAGTACCAGGGGAATCGGCGTTGATGCCCAGTTCGTTATCACGACATCCGCCTTGCGCATCTCTTCTGCAATTTCTTGCTCGGTCAGGTCACGCGCCTGCTCCACGATCTTAAGCTCAGCAAGCTCTCTAAGCGCCTTGCCCAGCGGGCCATCAGGTGGCACCTGCGTCCTGCCATTCGACATGTGAAGCATCTTCAACATGAATCCCGCTCTCCCATCTCATGCAGCTCGCCCATTATAGCCCTGATTTCGCGCAGGTCCGTGCATGCGTTCTTGTAGAGGACCTCAATGTCCTCGTCCTTTCCTATGCCCCGTGTAAATTCAACTGAGATACTCCCCCTAAATCCAGCCGCAAAGAGTCCAGAAAGCCCCTGCCGAAGCCCGGCACCCCCTTCAGTTGTCGATGGATCTGACTCTGCGTCGCGCAACTGTACGTGTATATGCTTAACCCGATCACCGAACACCTCGAGCCACTTTGCGGAATCACTTGCGCCTGAGCTGCAGTGGACCATGAGTCCGAAGCGGTCGGGATCAAGGGGGTCAAAGACCGTTCTGGCTGCCTCGATAGTTTCCAGCACTGTCCCACCATGACACTCGCACAGAAGGACGCAGCGTTCGGGAATCTGCTTCTCCCAGCCCATCAGGTTCCGGGCATATTCCTCTGTCAGCTCCTGCTTATGCCCGAAATTGTACTTAACACCGCGCGGGCTGATCCTCGCAATCGCTTCCGCTGCCGTCGCCCTGGCGTCCGCAGAGTCATCATCAAAACCAACGTAAGAATTGTAGATCACAATCTGGCCGGATTCCGCAAGCCGCCGCTGTTCCTCCGAATCGGCAAGAAGGTAATGATTTTCCCAAAGCTCAACGCCATCGAATCCGTCCGCTGCAAAGCGGCCAAGCCACTCGCTGACGCAAAAGCTGCACTCCTTGCGGCCCCACCGCGTCCGCTCCAAAGCAACAGTTGCTATATATATTTCCTGGCTTCCCTGTGTCATCAAGCTTCCTCCACGGAACAAATGAGATCTATGTTTAGCAGTTTTTCCGCGGCTTTGCCCATCAGAAATACTTACTAATCTTCAAAAGGTTTTCTTCGTCCACCTGGTCAAAGGCCGCCCTGCTGTTAGAATCGACATCAAGAACAGCGATCAGCACACCATCACGCAGGATGGGAACGACCAGCTCTGATTGAGTACTGCTTGAGCAGGCTATGTGGTGCGGCACAGCATTAACATCCGGAACATTCTGGACCTTCTGCTCCCTTGCGCACTTTCCACACACGCCCCTCTCGAAAGGAATCACGAGGCACCCATGCCCGCCCTGGTATGGTCCTATTTTCAGAACGTCACCGCCTACATTCCTGTAAAACCCAACCCAGTCGAACTGCTCGGAAAAAGAGTAAAGCTCGCAGGCAACCGTCGCCATGATGGCAATTTCGTCCGTTTCGCCCTCGCAAAGGGCGTCAAGCGTCCTGAAAAGCTCTTCATAGTTTCTGGTCATAGCGATTAATAATGCCTCAGCCCGGGGCGCATCTCAATGAGAAATACCGCCGCAGACCCAACGGTATGTATTCCGGGCAGCGCTCATGATCGTTATGAGATCACTCCGCCTTCCAGGAGTACAACACCTTCGGACTGGCAGCCAGCCCTTTTGAAACGACGCCTGGGGTGTGCATGAGCTCTACCATAGACACTGGCCCATCCGTTGCAGGCAAATTGATCGCGCTTGTCATGTAAGCACCGCCTCTCGCGGGGTCTGCAGCCGGATTAAGCTTCATTTCCAGAAGGTATACAGCTGCCTTGCCCCCCTGAGTTATTCTGACGCAGACATCACAGGTTTCGTCGGAGAACCCGAACTTTCCGGCATTCTGGCGGTCCTCCTCTGATCTGGCATCAAAACGCTTGAGCAGTCCTGCTTTGTATGGGCCTATCGGCGGATATACATAGTTTGCCTCTGGAATGACAGCGCTTGCGGAAACGAGCACGCTGATCACCTCCTCGAACGGATTCTCGGCCAGATTCCAGCCGTCACTTTTCATCCTGGTAGAATACGAGAGGGTCTCCGGGCTCCACCTGAAATATGCCTTTTCGTCATTATCCCAATAGAGCAGGCGGCGCTCTATGAAGTTCTGCATTTGGTAAACGGAGTAGTCGGAGAAGTGACGCATCATGTAATCGGTCTCCTGGTCCCCGTGTCCACCGCCCTGCATGGGGTCCTTCTTCCACGTGCCAATTGCGCCCCCCACCTTGCCGTCCGGCTGGACAGTGGGCGGGATAAAGGCCCTGCGATGAAGGCTGTATGCCCACTTGGGCCCCGCATGCGGGAACGTGGCGCTTTGCGTCCTGATGCCATACATGTGCCCCGTATAGGGATACGCCTTTACTCCCATCCAGTGAGGCAGCGAAAACACATGCCCGAACTCATGGATGAAGTTGCCCATCCTGCCCAAGTCAGTCGTGCCTGCCAGGGACCCCCTTTCTCCCCAGCCGTTCGCAGGAACAAAAGCCAGATTCAGAAAGAGGACGCCATGATCGTAGTTCCGTCCCGCCGCACGTTTAAGAGCCCTCATCCACACGCGAGCCGCAGCGCTCTCGCCGTCAAAGGGCCTCCCAGTGCGCGCTTCATAATCCTTCATGCTCCTGCAGCGAAGCCCGTTGGGCATCACAACCTCGGGAAAGACAATGCCCCTCACACGTTCGACCTCGAACTCGGCGACCGGCAGCTTTTCCGCGACCGATATTTCCCAGCCCTCAGGAAAGTCAATGTCCTCTTCTTCCTCGAAAAAATGGATATCAAATGATGTTAACAGCACTTTACTGCCGGCCCCTAC
>JBFIFS010000146.1:0-5887 GCA_041602695.1 Kiritimatiellia bacterium | reverse complement strand
TCGGAAGCTCGCTGATCATTTCGGCGCTCCTGCCGCTGGCGGTACTTATGTGCTTCATCGCCATGAAGCTGTTCGGTATCGACGCAAACATAGTAGCGCTCTCTGGAATCGCAATTGCCATCGGGACCATGGTCGACATGGGCATAGTAATTTCGGAAAACATTGTGAGGCATCTAGATGAAAGCAAGCCGGGCGAAGGACGCCTTAACACTGTAGCAAATGCCGCAACAGAAGTCGGGGGCGCCGTTCTAACCGCGGTACTGACGACAGTTGTGGGCTTCCTGCCCGTGTTCATGCTAACTGGAGCGGAGGGGAAACTCTTCAGGCCGCTTGCCTACACAAAAACTTTCGCACTTGTCGCATCGCTTGTGGTATCCCTCGTCGTACTGCCCGTGCTTGCTTACCTGATGCACGGCAGAGGAAAGAAACCTCGCACCTCCGACCATCGGTTCACCTGGAAGCTTGTCATCGCGGCGCTTGTCGTGGTTCTCTTCCTGGCGCGCCATTGGACGCCCCTGGGCGCGTCGAAAGGTATAATTCTAAATACACTTTTCGTGATGGTTCTTATTGGCCTTCCGCTGCTGGGAATCCAATACTTTCTGCGACACTACGAACGGATGCTCCGCTGGTGCCTCACGCATAAAACGGCTTTCCTCGTTATACCCGGCACGGCCGTCCTAGCGGGACTGCTTATCTGGGGCTCCCTGGGAAAAGAGTTCATGCCGCCCCTGGATGAAGGCTCATACCTTTACATGCCGTCCAGCAGTCCCCACGCCTCGATCGGTGAAGTCCTTGAGATCATTCAGGTCCAGGACGCCGCGATCAGCCGGATTCCCGAAGTCGATACTGCGGTAGGTAAGCTCGGCAGGGTTGACAGCGCCCTGGATCCGGCCCCTCTCGGCATGATTGAGACGATTATAACTTATAAACCTGAGTTTACTGTGGATGAGAACGGCAAGAGGACCCGTCAGTGGCGCGACCACATAAAAGAACCCGACGACATCTGGGACGAGATCCTCAAAGCCGCGCACATGCCCGGAATAACAAAGCCCGAGAAACTGCAGCCGATTTCAACCCGACTGCTGATGCTTCAGAGCGGCATACGCGGGTCTATGGCAGTAAAGATCAAAGGTGCCACACAGGCTGCCATTGAAGACACCGCGCAGACAATCGAACGCCTGCTGAGGGCAGGCGGAGTCGACGGCCTCGACCCGACTGTGGTCAGCATAGATAGAAGCACGGGGAACAGGAAGCCCTACCTTGAGATAAAGCCGGACCGGGTCGCACTCGCACAGTACGGACTGACAATTCAGCAGGTCCAGGACGTAATCGAGGCCGGCATCGGAGGAAAAGCCGTTACGGCCACGATTGAGGGCAGAGAAAGATATATGGTTCGAGTTCGGTATGCCCGCGAACTTCGCGACAGCATTGAGGCAATAGAGAACATACTCGTTACCGCTCCGGACCAGAGCCACGTGCCTCTCAAACAGCTGGCATCAATAGAATTTGCGGCAGGCCCACAGGTAATCAAGACCGAAGACACATCACTGGTAGGCTATGTTTTCTTCGGCAAACTCGAAGGTTACGCGGAAGTAAACGTTGTCGAGGCGGCGAGAGAGTACCTGGACAGGGAAGTAAAAGAAGGACGGCTTCGCCTGGCGGCCGGAACAAGTTTCTCGTTCGCCGGCTCGTACGAGAACCAGGTCCGCGCCCAGAAGACACTCTCCTGGGTACTGCCTCTATCGCTCTTTATCATATTCGTTATTCTTTATCTTCAGTTTCGCTCAGCTTCCACAAGCCTGCTGGTTTTTTCCGGCATTGCTGTCGCATGGGCGGGCGGATTCATAATGATCTGGCTTTACGGACAGGATTGGTTCCTGTACGTGCCCTTCCTGGGCAATGGAATCAGGGACCTGTTCCAGGTCCACCCCATCAACCTGAGCGTTGCGGTCTGGGTGGGGTTCCTCGCACTCTTCGGAATAGCAACAGACGACGGCGTGGTAATGGCGACGTACCTTGACCAGACCTTTGAATCGGAATCACCTACAAGCCGGAATGCCATCCGCGAAGCTACCGTAAAGGCAGCCAAACAGAGAATACGGCCCTGCCTGATGACCACGGCCACCACGATCCTGGCCCTGCTGCCGGTCCTGACCTCCACAGGAAGGGGTTCAGACATAATGGTTCCCATGGCAATACCTACCTTCGGGGGGATGGTCATAGAGTTCCTCACTATGTTTGTGGTTCCGGTACTATACTGCGCAGTGCGGGAGCGCCGCCTGGACAGCAACAAGGAATAAGGCTGGAAAGCGCAATCTGGATGCCTTAGACTTGTTACCAAATGTTGACGAGAGCAAGCATGAATCAGGCATCACAACTCACCTTAATCCTCGCCGCATCTCTTCTGATGTGCGCGTGCAGCACTACCCAGCGGCATGTTCCGGCCAGAAGAATAGTTGAAGTCAATATTGTCGGCGATGAAACACGCATTTCCGGGCGCAGCGAACCCGGCAAAACTTACAAGCTCCAGAAGACAGAGAACCTTGTCAGCGGAAAGTGGCAGGATGTTGGCAACACCGTAACAGCGTCTGCCGACAGGATATCGTTCACGGACCCAGTGTCCTCGAACAGGGCCTGTTTCTATCGAATAATAGTCGCGGAGTAGCCAGATGAAACACATTGGCTGGAAATTCTATTTAGGCACGATACTCGTAGCCTTATCGACAGCGGCGTACGCCTTACACTATGTCTTCTTTCGCGATGCGCACCACATATTCATCTACCTTCTGGGCGATATAGCTTTTGTCTTTATTGAGGTATTGATGGTCACTCTCATCATCCACCAGGTACTGGAAATGAGGGAGAAACGGAACAGGATCCAGAAGCTCAACATGGTAATCGGGGCGTTCTTCTCCGAGGTCGGCACATCACTCCTTAAAGAGCTGCGAGAATGCGACTCCGAAATCGAGTCACTTCAAGCCAGTCTTTCGGCGTCAGAGGGCAATAAGCTGGAGGTAGTCGAAAAGGCCCTGAAGAACCACGCTGTACATCTCACGCTCACAGCAAAGGACTTCCGTGACCTCAAGGGAGCCCTGTATGAGAAGAAGACTTTCCTCCTGCGCCTTTTGGAAAACCAGAACCTTTTGGAGCATGAATCCTTTACTGATACCCTTTGGGCGGTGTTCCACCTTATTGAAGAACTCGACGCCAGGGACTCTTTGGACGAGGTACCGAAGGGCGATCTGCATCACCTGATTGGTGACGCGACAAGGGCCTACAAGGCCCTTTGCGGCGAGTGGATCCAATACATGAAACACCTCAAGACCAGTTACCCCTATCTCTACTCGCTGGCGCTGCGCACTAACCCGTTTGACAAAAATGCCTCCGCGACGGTCGTGGAGTAAATCGCTTGCGAGTTTATTGCAATTCTTGATGAATCCCTGTATTGTCCCAAGATGATTATCAGAGAGAAAGCGTACCCAAGGGCCGGACTTATCGGCAACCCCTCCGACGGGTACTATGGAAAAACCATAGCATTCGCTTTTACCAACTTCGAGGCGGAGGTGGTCCTTTACGAGTCTCCGGAACTGGAAATCCTTCCCAACACCAGGGACCACTCAGTTTTCAAGAGCATCAACGGCCTCGTCGAAGACGTAAAACTATACGGTTATTATGGGGGCATCCGCCTCCTTAAAGCAGCCGTCAGGAAATTTGCCGATTACTGCCGCGAGAATGACATCACTCTCCATAGCCGAAACTTCACCCTCCGCTACCACTCAAACATACCTCACATGGTAGGACTTGCGGGCTCAAGCGCCATCATTACCGCCTGCATGCGGACGCTGATGAATTTCTATGAGGTCTCGATCCCCAAGCCGGAGCTCGCGACGATCGTACTTGAAGTGGAAACGAAAGAGCTCCAGCTGTCAGCAGGCCTTCAGGACCGCGTTGCCCAGGCATATCAGGGACTTGTCTACATGGACTTTGACAGGCAGCTGATGGAAACAGAAGGACACGGCCGCTATAAAGAAATGGACGCTGCCCTGCTCCCCAACCTCTATATCGCTTACAGACATGATCTTTCGGAGGGCTCAGAGATCGTGCATAACGACCTGGCGGCGCGCTTCAGGAGAGACGACCCAGAAGTACTCCAGGCAGTTAAGGATTGGGCCGCTATGACTGATTCCGTTCGCGATAAGCTCATGTCCGGTAAGGGCGCAGAGATCGGCAACGAGCTCGACGCCAATTTCGACCTGCGTGCTAACATTTGCCAGATCTCCGATGGAAACAGCAGGATGGTCGCCGCTGCCCGCGCCGCGGGGGCAAGCGCCAAGTTTACGGGCTCCGGCGGAGCTATCATCGGAACCTATGCGGACGACGCGATGTACTCGGCGCTTGAATCGAACATGAAAGCGCTTAACATTCTGGTTTTCAAGCCGCAGGTCGCATCTCCTGTTGGTTAAGCGAAAGGCCAAGAAATGATACGTAAAGCCGTAATACCCGCCGCAGGCTTCGGAACCCGATTTCTGCCTGCCACTAAATCATCCCCGAAAGAGATGCTGCCCATCGTAGACAAGCCTGTGATTCAGTACGTTGTGGAGGAGGCCGTAGAATCGGGAATTACGGACATCCTGATGATTATCGGAAAAGGGAAGCGGGCCATAGAAGAGCATTTCGACCGCAGCTTCGAATTGGAAAACGGACTGGCGGAAAAGGGCAAGGAAGAAGAACTTGCGCTGATGAAAGCCATATCGAATATGGCAAACATTCACTTCGTATGGCAGAAAGAACTGAACGGACTCGGCGACGCGGTTTCCTACGCCCGGCATCATGTTGCAAACGAGCCTTTCGCCGTCCTCCTGGGCGACACGATCGTAAAGTCACCGGACGGACACGTAACCGGGCAAATGATGAAGGTCTACGACGAATATCAGGACACCGTGGTTGCCGTGGAGGAAGTAGACCCACAGCGAGTCTCGCGATATGGAATTATTTCCGGGAAGGAAATCTCGGACGGAGTTTACGAGATCGATGACCTCGTTGAGAAACCCGAGATCGACAAGGCCCCCTCGAACCTGGCGATCGCAAGCCGCTATATCCTGACGCCGGAGATATTTGACTTCATAGACAAGACACCGCGCGGAGTTAACAACGAACTGCAGCTCACCGACGCCATGAAAGCGCAGATAGCAAGCTCCTCAGCACACGCCCTCCGATTCAACGGCAAACGCTATGATATCGGAAACAAACTCGGCTTCATAAAGGCCAATCTGCTTTTCGGCCTGGAGCGTGACGACCTGAAGGACGAGCTGACGGCGTTTATCAAGGAGCTGGCCGGCTAGCGCCCTCTTCGCCTCGCACAGAGATCACGGAGAGCAAAGATTCCGAAAAAGGGAGGGACGGCATTATGCTGTCCGGTCCGCAGCGCAGCCCGAAGGGCAATTGCCCCGGCTTGCACGGGGAGCGGAGCGGCAATGCGGCCCCTCCCAAAGCAGGGCGTCGCCGTGTGACGCAGAAAGATACCGCACACGGTGCGGTCTTACAGAGCAAAGCGTAAACACCTGCCTAGGCCCTTGCCCCCCGGGCCCCGACATGTCGGGGCATACTCGCCCTTCCCCCGCGGGCTCGTGAACGGCACCCTCTTCTCGGGTTCCTTGTCACGCCGTAACCACTTGTGAAGGCGGATCATCCCTTCGCGGTGACAGGGCTTGCCATACATAGCTCGATTGACGAGCGAAGCGAGGAATTAAGAGCGAAGTATGGAGCGAGCGAAGGGATTCGAACCCTCGACAACCACCTTGGCAAGGTGGAGCTCTACCACTGAGCTACGCTCGCGTCCTTAAGAACGGGTGGCATATTTACGTACTTGGACTCTATAGGCAAGAAT
>JBFIFS010000145.1:0-5943 GCA_041602695.1 Kiritimatiellia bacterium | reverse complement strand
CCCATGTCGGTGCTTTAGAATGCCTTTCTGGCATGCACAATCAAGCGTAAGCAACAAGGGCCTCCTTTATCAGCCACCGGCCTGATTCGTCATGCGCCACGGTCAGTTCCCGCCTGTTATGAGTGTTGGCTTCAATTTCTCGCACAAAAGACTCTCTTCCGGCGGCGATGCTTTCAGTCCACATTGGATCTCGAACCGACTCCCGTCTTGATGCGGCTTGGTCAATCTCATGCCGATAGTTCATACGAAACTGATCCACGTCGGCATTACCATGCAGCTGCAAGATTGCTTCAAGGTCCAACAGGCAGTACCTCCTTCTGGCTCCAATGATCTCATTGAAGCCGCACCACTGCCATTCCGCCGGATGACTGACAGCCCCTGCACGGACCATATTAAGATCGATGTATTTCATACAGTCCCACAGGTACTGGTTGTTGTCGACCATTGTGCACCAGTAGCGTCCTTGCCAAAAAGCGCCTGTGCGATTCTTGCGTAAATTATAGTATCCTGCAAATTCTCCCTGAATCCTTTGCATCAGCTTACTGACCTGCCCTGGCTGGTCAGCCTTGACAAGCAAATGCACATGATTTGACGTAATACAGTAGCTAAGCAGACTGGCCTTCATGTCATTGACGATATTTCTTAGTCTGCGCCTGTATTCCGTACGATCCCTTCCAAAGCGCAACAGGAAACTTCTATTGTGACATCTGTGCGTCAGGTGACAGATATTACCTGGCAGAATGTATCTGTTTGCTCGCGGCATCGCTCACGTCCTCGAAACGAAATAGATGACAAGAAAACGCGTCTAAGCTCCTTTATCCAACCCGACGCTCACGCAACATCCTCCAGGTTAAGCACTTGTCGTGGTCCGACCCGAATTGAAACTCTTCTCCCCCGCGGATAGTCACCCTACTCATTTTTACTTTCCCGGTCTGACCCCGTTCCTTTGTCTTTCGTGGGTCTGATTTCTCGCCCCAGTTCTGCCTCCCACTGACCGTTACCCTTGTATCTCAGGGTAATGGCTCGATTCTTGACGCCTTCAAATTTCCTGAGATCAACCGTGGCTTGTCTCTCTTTGTCGTCGCAGTTCTCTTCCCACTTCACAGGAAACTCTCGAATATACTCAACCGAAACAACAGCTGTAGCTCCTGCACCCTTACTGCCAAGCAAACCAAACTCGCTACACTGATCACCCTTGCCGATTGCGACAGAAGAGACTTTTACATCCGCGTCATTTTCAAGACGGACCTCAAGATAAGTCAGCCTAGCCTCGGGCAAATGAGTGCATCCGATTACAGAAGCCCAAAAAGCAAGCACTAGGATCAAATTCCATTTCATTTGCTCCAACCCTTTCCAAGAATATACCGTTGCCCCTGGCCCCATTTCCCTTGATCGATATTGTTGATGTAGTCCAGCGAGTCTGGAACATCATTCTTCAACCCTCTCTTCCTAAACATGAAACCCGCTGAAAGGAACATGCCCGCCGGAAAGTCTCTGTGTCCCATTGTATAGAACCAAGTGTCATTCTTACTCGGCGTTGAGAGCGCATTATTCCCAATCATCCCATACTTCTTTGCGTATTTATCCATCACACCCAAGTCGAAGACATTCATGCCACTCGCCTTCATCATAGTGTTTACGAAATAGAGTGGCTCGCGAGATAGCGAATTGTTGTTATGCCCACCACCGACATTCGCATGAACGCCGCGGAAGCCAATCTGCAGCGCCCCCTGAACATCGAGAACCTCTTTATCGAAGAACTGCTTTCTTTGTTCATCAATAGCAATCAGATGGAGTGGCTGGTGAGTGTATGTAAGATTCTTCGGAAGCTCGCAATTGAGATTCTCATCAGCATAACTAACAGTGTCAAAAAGAACTGTTTGGTTGATGTACACCCCTTCAAACAGCTTGGGATTCAGTTTTGCTTCTTTCGCAATCTTGTCGAGAAACACGAGCGCGGTGAGACTACCTCGACTAAACCCGTAAACGTTTACTTCCTTGTCAGGATTGGGCTTCGACAATTGCGTCTTGAGTAGGCCCATCATGTATTCAGCGCGCTCTTCCAGTGTCTCGCCAGAAATGCCTTCACTAAGCATTCCTGCAGTTGTCCCCTTTAGAAGTGAATACGGGGTTCCGTCAGGGGCATAGCCAGAGAAGACGCCTGGGACATAGAATTTCTCTCCATGGCCGGCATCGTTATCCCAAGCTCGATACAGGATTTCGACGTTCGACCAACCCTCATGCGTCAGATTGTTGCCCGTGCCACCGAAGAAGTAAGCTGCCAACCCGAGAGGATCGACACCATTAACGGGATCGTTGTTGCAGAAGGCGAATAGGTTGAGGCCGCCGGATTCCTGGAGGGGATCAGGAGAAAGCCATTTGCCGGAGGATGGATCGTAGTAGCGATGGCCGTAGTAGTAGAACCCGGTTTCGGAGTCGTAGTACTTGGTCTGGAAAAGAAAAGGAGAAAGAGAAGACCTGAAACCTGAAACCTGAGACTTGAATGACAGGATCTCGCCATACGGCGAGTAGGTGTATTCCTCAACGACTTGACCGGTCTCTGCAGAGACAACCTTGTGAATGTTTCCCTGATGGTCAGATATAGTTAAATAAGTGTTGGTGCCGGACGCACTGACTTCCCGGATAGCCAACAAGCCGCCTATGCCGCCCGCCGCCTGGCCCAATCGCCCGGAGCGCTGTCCGTCAAGGTCAAGGCCCCAGATGTAATGCGTCAGATTCGTCGCTTCATAGTAAATGAACCCGTCGCCGGCCGCGTGCGCTGCTGGGACCGAAATATAGATCTCCTGCTCGGCAATCATATTCCATCCGTCATAATAATACTCGTGCTTCCGAGCCATTCGCCAATCCTTGGGTGAGGCGAGAGGGCCGAGCTTGTCATACACTTTCTTAGCCGCCCGGCGGCCATCAGGATAATATTCGAATTCCAGCCTCACTTCTTTGCCCAAAGACTCCGCCCACCGCAACCGCCCTCTGCGGTCCCATCCGTAAGTGAAGATACTGTCACCCTTGCGCCAGCCTGTGTCGCGATATCCAACCGACTCGTCCTTTGCAGCAATATACACACCGTCACTCTCAACGGCAACAAGATCACCAGTCTCAGTTCTGTCAACTGCCACCACTGCGATGTTAGTCCACATGGCGGCCACCTGCCGCTCGACAGGCACGGCAGCAAAGAAGTTGCTGCCATACCGTGCGGCCTGAACCATGTTGACAGCCACGAGCACATTCGAGTGGGCTTCACCCCGGACAGGCAGAAGACTCGCCCAATGCCTTACGACGTGCGTGTTTCTGTCGTCGCATTCGAAGCTATGCCACGGATGACCGTCCTGTCCGATCAGGCCCTTTGCAGTTATGTTGCCAATCTCATCATACTCATACCCAAAACTCATACCGGGAGCAGGAATCCCATCCGTGCCATGCATAACCCCACTGTCCAGCCGGTTCGTCTCGTCATATCCGTACGCCCAGTAAGACCCGTCCCCCAGGCCAACTCGCGCTATCCGATCCGAATTCGTCTCGTAAGCGTAATTAAACGCTGCGAGATACGAGGCCGCGTTGGAATACTGGATGCGGCCGATCCTGCTGTTCGTATAGTCCCATAGCGTTTCACGATCGAGCAGAGCCCCACCCTCCTTCCTGATTACGATGCCGGAAACCATAGTGCCATTAGTCGGATAGGCATATTCGACGCTGAGCTCGCCAAGATCCAGTCCTGTGACGCGCGCGTAATCATCGCGCGCTACATCAACACGTCCGGAACCAACTCCTTCAACAAGCCAAGTCATCCGATCTATCTCGCCACTGGCGGGATCCCGCACATATGCGAGGCTGCTGTTCGAAACTATTCCATTTCCTGTCACGTCGATACCCGTGAGCAGTCCATCGATCGTACTGCGATAGGTTTCACCAATTCCGCCTTCCTCCATCGAAGCAACAACCTGTCCCATGCGATTCACCTCATTGATGACTCGCAAACTGCCGTCACTGGTGCTGACTTCCGCGAGATCCCCTGCCGGTCCGTATCGATAAGTGCTAGAAACGCCTTCGGCGTCTGTAACCGACTCAATCTGGCCATTGGCACGATAGGTCCGTCGCTCAACGAGCCGACCCGCGATATACTTCTCCTGGAGGCGTCCCGTATGCCGGTTGTATTTCCACTCCGTGACTACAGGTCCTCCATTGCGCCATGTGGTCATCCGCCGCTTACGGCCCTGGGAATCATATTCATAGTAAACATCATCGCCTGCACCGTATTGCCTCTTCAAAAGCCCATTCGGCCAGTAGTCATATGCGACCTGCTTCCCGTCGCTCCGGGTCACGACGCTTTCCATCTCCGTGCCCGGCTTGTAGCTTATGAGCGTAAATCCTTTTGACGGATCTGAGGGTATGATCGACGACAGCCGGCGCTTACTGTCGAGATTGTAGGTGGTGATGCCCTGCCGGTTGTGCGACACCTGCCTGAGTGCGCCCAGCCCGTCATACGAACGCTGCTCGAACTCAATCAGCCCTCCGCTCCGATCATACTGCTCACTTCGCCACAAGCGCCATTTATCGTATCGGTTTATTGAAACCTTTCCGCTGCTGCTCCGCTGTGTTGTCTCGTACTTACCGCCTGCTGCATAGACACTGCGTTCGCCCGAACTTGTCCGACCAGCATAAGTACTCGACCATGACCGACCGTCAAGCGCGCTCTGTGATGAGGAGATCAGCTCCAAGGAGTCGATGCCGCGGAAAGGCCTTACAAATGTATTATGCGTGACTCCCCCGGCCGTAACGGCCCTGTCAAAGGAGCGATACCTGTCGTTACTGGTCGGCGTCAGCATGCCGGAAACTCCATCGACATGCAGACCTGCATCTGACACCTCATGTTTCGCATTGAAATGGCGCAGCGTCGTCAGGCCGTTCTCGTCCACACCCCCCGACTGCCGCGCTTTTGAATCAAAGAGCATCCTGCTCTCTACGACTGATCCGTCGTCTGCTGGACGCCTGGTCATGAAGCCTTGCCCAAGAAGGTTGTAGTAGGTTTCGATCCACTCCGTTTCCTCTCCCGCATCACCGACCGCTATGCGTCGCTCGCAAAAGCTGCCGTCTTTTATGCTGAGATCGTGCCTGGTATGCGAAGAGACGCCTGATCCACTGACCTCGCGCAAGCTGCCGTCAAAGAAGGTATCCCGCTGCACAGTGCCGCCGCCGGGCAAAATCGTAGTGGCCCGGGTTCCGATGCCGTCTATCACCGAATATTCCGTTGTTGTTTCCCCGCCGACGCTGTCCAGTGAATAGGTCTGCCGGCCAAGCGTATCGAACCGGGCGCGAACCACAACGCTTTCGCCGCCCGTTCCTGTTGTCCTGGTTTCGGTCACATTACCGAGGCTGTCGTACTGCCACTCTGTTCGGATGCCTGTAGCCCCATCAACCCGGCTCCCGGGAAGCCCGTTATCATGGTATTGAATCGCGCTGATCGATCCGTCCACGTCCTTGACAGCTGCAGGACCAAAGAGCGTGTAGGCGCTATTCTCGGTATGAGTCCCGGCAATCAAGTCTTCTGTTTTCAGTATTCTGCAGAATGCATCCTGCGTGCTCCTGGCCTCGGCGACCACCACATCATCGTCAATTACCTGTCTGTACGTAACGGCCCCGCAAAGATTGGCGGTCTGCGATATCAGTTTGCCGGTGGGCAAGTCGACGATGGATGACATGAGGTTCCCCCCATACGTTGTTACTCCGAGCGGCCCGCTGGTGGAGAGCGGCTGTCCGAGTCGAATGAGCCCATCCCCGAAAAAGGATCCGCTCCATTCACCGGTATCATGCATGTTCGTATAGATCAGGCTGTTAGTGCTGTTCCAGACCGCGTCCGCGCTTCTGCATATCTGCCGAACAGCAGCGCTGACGCCCGCGTAAGCAAACAGCTCCCTTCTAACGCAT
>JBFIFS010000144.1:0-5951 GCA_041602695.1 Kiritimatiellia bacterium | reverse complement strand
GAAACGCTGGAGAGGCTGGGTGTTGCTGACAATACTATGATCGTGTTTACCTCGGACCATGGTGACATGCAGGGAAGTCATGGAGAAAAGAACAAATGCCTGCCTCACGAGGAATCTGCCGGCATCCCCCTGATCATCTATGTTCCCGGACTGAGTGAAGGGCGTGTGACCGACGGACTGGTATCAGGAATTGATCTGATGCCGACTTGCCTGGACTTATGCGGTGTTGATCCGGTGGGCGGCGTCGATGGGCAGAGCATAGCTCCTTTCCTGCGAGGTGGAAGTGACCGCACATGTGAAGCCGTTTTCTCTGAGCGGGGCGGATGGTGCATGATCGTCAAAGAGGGATGGAAGCTTGCAGCTATGCGCCAGGATGACGGGCTTGCGCCATATCTGATGACCCACCTTGATGACGACCCATATGAGCTTAATAATCGGGTTGAGGATACTCAATGCGCTGACCTGCGACGAAGTATGCTCTCGGAGCTGGCTGAGTGGGACGCGGATGTGAGAGGTGAAGGGCGGGGATGAAGAAGCCGAACATTATCTACATATACGCCGACGACTTAGGCAGGGGGATGCTCAGCTGTTACGGGCAGAAGTACTTTAAGACGCCTAACATCGACAGGCTTGCAGCGGAGGGCCGGCGTTTTACGAACTCCTATGGCTGCACTGTATGTGCTCCCGCGCGGGCGAGCCTGCTCACAGGCTATCATGACTGCCACGCTGGGAGGTGGAGCTACAGTAAGGCTGGTATCTACAAGGAGCTCTCTCAGGAGGGCGGACGCAGCTATGAGGAAATACGCGAGCTTATTAACAACACGAGTTTCAACGAGCGCTCTGATGAAGTGTTTCTCGCCGACATAGCGAAGCGGGCGGGTTTGGTGACCGGAGAGATAGGTAAACTGGAGTGGGGTTTTGCTACTACGCCCGAGCGGTTGGCCAAGCATGGCTGGGATTACCATTACGGATACTATGATCACGTGAGGTGTCACGGTTTCTATCCGCAGTTCCTCTGGGAAAACGGTGAAATGGTCAGGATTGAAGGCAATGAGCATGCCAACTGCGGTGTGACATACCAGGAGGAAACACCCGAGAACCGGAAGCGTGTTGAGGAAGAGGGCGGGCGGACAGTCTATTCACAGGACCTCTTTAACCAGAAGATCGGGGAGTTCATCAGAAAGAACAAAGACACCGGCTTCTTCCTGTATCACCCGTCGCAGCTTCCGCATGGCCCGACGGCAGTCCCGGAAATGCATGCTGGTGTTAAAGACGCGGAAGGGCTCAGTCACTGGGAAAAGGAGTATGCGTCGATGATACTTCGACTCGACGACACAGTCGGAATGATCTACGACCTTCTTGTTGAGCTGGCGATATTGGATGACACCGTGATTATCTTTGCATCTGACAATGGCCATGAATCTGCCTACTACAGGGAAAAGGGCCGCTGTTCCGGAGGGAAGGTCACGCAGGATGGCCGGAGCTATGACCACATTGAATTTAACTATACGTCAGAGTTGTCCGCTGACGTGTTTAATGGGAACGACGGTTTCAGCGGAAAGAAACTTTTCAGCCTTGAAGGCGGGGCGCGCATACCGTTTATCGTACGCTATCCTGGCGACCCGAAGGCCGGCAGCGTTTCCGAACACATGCTGGCCAACTATGACACGATGGCCCTGTTGGCTGACCTCCTGGATGTTGAGCTCCCGGAATGGAAGGACGGACTTTCATTCCTGCCAGAGCTGAAAGGCGAGGTCCAGCCTGCTCATGATTATGTGGTTTTTGCCGGGAGTTTAGGTCCGGCGCTGGTGACGGCAGAGGGCTGGAAGGTTCGATACTTGCCCGGGGTCCGCAAATTTCAGCTCTTCTATCTTCCCGAAGACTATACAGAAGAAAAGAATCTGGCGGATGAGAAGCCGGACAAGCTGAAAGAACTGGCAACACTGCTTCTCAAAGCCTGCGATGGCAACATGTATCATGGAACTTGGGAGAATCACAAATCGGTTAGGGTCGACGAGCTTCTTAATGGCAGTGGACCGGAGGACGCGTTTCCGTCGACAATTCGTTGGACAAATTCAAAGGAGGTAGATTCTTAATTATGGCAACAGACAAGCCCAATGTAATTTATATCAATTCGCATGACACGGGGCGTTACATACAGCCCTATGGCCATGCGGTGCCCACGCCTGAGCTCCAGAAGTTCGCGGAAGAAGGAGTGCTGTTCCGTCAGAATTTCTGCATATGTCCAACCTGCAGTCCTAGCCGCTCTGCACTTGTGACGGGGTCTTATCCCCACGAAAATGGGATGCTGGGGCTGGCACACAGAGGTTTCAAGCTGAATGACTATGGCCAGCACCTGCAATCGACACTGCAAAAGAGCGGCTACTCTACGCAGCTGGCTGGCGGTCAGCATGTCGCGGCGGGTACCGGTCCGGAGGTCGCGGAAATCACAGGATTCGACAGGTATCTGGGCGAGGATGCATCCGCGGTGGCCGCCGAGTTCCTCGAGGGTGCGCCTGATGGGCCATTCTATCTGGAGGTGGGCTTTGGCCAGACACATAGAGGGTTTCCACCCATAGAGGAATGCCCTGATGACCCGCGGTACTGTCGGCCGCCCGCTCCGCTTCCGGACACTCCGGACACGCGCCAGGACATGGCGCGCTATAAAGCATCAGCGCGGATCCTTGACGCGAAGATAGGGCGGATCCTTGACGCGCTTGAGAGCGGGGGGCTCGCTGAAAGCACCCTCGTCATTATTACGACAGATCACGGGATCGCTTTCCCCAGGATGAAGTGTAACCTGCAGGATTCCGGAGTTGGAACGATGCTTATGATGCGCCTGCCTGGCAAGATTGATGGCGGCAAGGTCGTCGACGGCATGACTACGCACATGGACATTTATCCAACTGTTTGCGACCTGGCGGGCATAGAGAGGCCCGCCTGGCTGCGGGGTGAGTCAGTGATGCCGCTGGTCGCCGGTGAGGCGGAAGAGATCCATGATGCCGTATTCCTGGAGATCAGCTTCCATGCCGCGTATGAGCCTGTGCGAGCGGTGCGGACGAAGCGGTGGAAATATATCGAGCGGTTTGACGAGGACTGGAGCAAGCCGGTCATGTGTAACTGTGATGAGGGGGAGAGCAAATCGGTATGGGTCGAGAATGGCTGGGCTGACCGGGAGATGGCCAGCGAAGAGCTCTACGACCTCTGCTTCGATCCTAATGAGACCTGTAACCTGGCAAACGTGAAGGAATATGCAGGTGTCCTTAAGGAGCTGCGAGGGAAGTTGGGGCAGTGGATGAAAGATACCGATGATCCGCTTCTGGATGGACCGATAGATCCGCCGGTTGGAGCGAAGGTCAACGACGTTGACAGTCCGAAGCCTGGCGAGCGGATACGTGTTATCGGGGAGTAGGGGTGACCAAAGAGTGCAGTAAATTCAGCAGGAGAGCGTTTATGGCGACGGCAGCCGCGGCTGGAACAGCGGCTGCAGTGAGCGCGGCGGAAAAGCGGGAAGGGAAAATGGAGAGACCGATTCGACAGGCTCAGGGCAGGCCGAACATCATATTCATCTTTGCAGACCAGATGCGTGCTCATGTTCTGGGGTGCTATGGTAACAAGGTTGTTCCAACCCCGAATCTGGACGCAATGGCCAGGGGTGGGATGGTCTGTGATAACGCCATCAGTACCTGGCCTCTATGTTCTCCTTACAGGGCCATGCTGCTGACCGGGCTGCACCCGATGAACAACGGTACGGTCTCCAATGATACTGGTTACAAAGACGGCATCGCGAGTATTGCTACGGCCTGCAAGGGGCAGGGCTATGAAACGGGCTACATAGGCAAGTGGCATCTCGAATGGAATCGCAACCCCTTTGTCCCGAAAGATCGCAGGCTGGGTTTCGATTATTGGGCGGTCAATAACTGCACACACAAGTATATGGATCATTTCTACTGCACTGACACCCCGGAGAAGATTCACTTCAAGGGGTATGATGCTATTGTGCAGACCGATCTTGCCGTCGATTACATCGAAAAGAACGCTTCGACAGGCTCAGCGCAGGCAAAGCCTTTCCTTCTCGTCATGTCATGGGGGCCTCCTCACAACCCGTACAACACCGCCCCAGCGGAGTATCATG
Source organism: Kiritimatiellia bacterium (assembly GCA_041602695.1). Lineage (GTDB taxonomy): Bacteria > Verrucomicrobiota > Kiritimatiellia > UBA8416 > JBFIFS01 > JBFIFS01. The sequence continues at coordinate 1,816 of JBFIFS010000144.1, read as the reverse complement.
AGCGTATTCCCATGGACTCGATTAAGCTGCGTGAGAATGTCAGGGAACGGGAGATCGTTGAATGGCTCATGGAGCGAGACGCGAAAGAGGGCGGGGTAACGGTCGAAGCCAGGAAGAAGCGGCGAGCAGTACTTGATAACGACGAGAAGCTGAAGTCGGAGCAGCTGCGCGGCTATTACGCGCATACGGCCGCACTTGATGACTGCATCGGCAAGCTTCGAGCCGCCTTGCGTGATAGGGGTCTGGAGAAGGACACGATTCTTGTCTTCTCCTCCGATCACGGTGATATGCTCGGCTCGCATCGAATGGCTCTCAAGCAGATGCCTTTCGAGGAGTCCATCAGGATACCGTTTCTTATTGAGTATCCCGGCTCGGTCCCGGCTGGAAAGAGGACTGATGTCCTTGTTTCTCCCATAGATGTTATGCCTACGCTCCTCTCGATGGCGGGCCTGAACTGTCCTAAGGTTGATGGAAAAGACCTGAGTGAGGCCATGCGTGGCGGTGACACGGGCCAGCAGGACGCGGTTCTTATAACAAAGATGACGGGCGGGAAGGGTGGCGGGCCATACCGCTATAACGCCATTACGCCATGGCACGGGGTCCGCACTAAGCGCTATACCTACGTCAACCTGGAGGGGCATGGTCCATGGCTCCTTTACGATAATCATGATGACCCGTACCAGCTTAAGAACCTGATTGGGGATCCCAGATACGCGGAACTGGCCGGGAATCTTGAAAAACGGATGCGTGAACTTATGAAGGAAGCCGGAGATCCTGGCGACGCGGATGTGATTGCGGAATATATCGCGTCGCGTCGACCGAAGAAGGAGAAGATATGAAATACCTGACAGCAGCACTTATGGCCATGATTGCGACGCAAATCATGGCAGGGGAAGGTAAGCACCTGTTTATTCTTTCCGGACAGTCGAATATGGCCGGACTGAATCCACAGATATCTTTCACGCCTGCCGTGGAAGAGGCGTTTGGCAAAGAGAATGTAATCGTTGTCAAGGATGCGCAGGGCGGCCAGCCGATTCGCCGATGGTATAAGCAGTGGAAGCCTGCGCAGGGAGATGAGCCAAAGGCGAACCCTGACCTCTATGCCCGCCTTATGGCGAAGGTCAAGCCTGCCGTTGAGGGCAAGGATATTGCATCGGTAACATTCGTATGGATGCAGGGCGAGCGTGATGCCAGGGAAAAGCACGGCGAGGTCTATGCGGCAAGCTTCAAAGGAATCGTTGAGCAGATCAAGGCCGATCTCAAGCGTGACGATGTGAATTTCGTCATAGGCAGGATCAGCGATTTCGATATGAAAGACGCCAGGTATCCCCACTGGACCATGGTCCGGGACGAGCAGGTGCGACTTGCCGAGACTGACCCCCGTGGTGCCTGGGTTGATACTGATGACCTCAATGATAAGAAGGGCAACGACGATAACCTCAGGAATGACCTTCATTATACCAAGGACGGCTACAAAGTGCTCGGGCAGCGTTTTGCAGAGAAAGCTATTGCGCTGATAAAGGCGGCCCAATAGCAGGAGCCGGATGTTGTTTATGAAGACGATCGATCAGGGATACAGCGCTTGCGCTGGAATAAGCGGTGAAGGATGGTTTGGTGGTGCTCTCGTCCTTCGTGGCAGGGACAAGGAATTCCTGAAAGTGCCTAAAGACCTGTGCTACGAGCAGCGGGCAAACCACGCCCGCAGATGGGCGGAGCTGACGATCAATCCGACTCGTGAGATTGTCTTGGTGTTGCCGGAGGGGGCAGGGATGAGGACTAGCTGCATCGCCGCCGCTGAGCGTTTGGAAGGGCCTGT
>JBFIFS010000143.1:0-6008 GCA_041602695.1 Kiritimatiellia bacterium | reverse complement strand
TGCCTCCGCTTAAGAAGGTCTGGAGACAGGCGGGCCCTCAGCTTGCCTACGGACAGATTGTTGCATGGGGTCAATACGTAGTCGGACTGGGGTTCGTCCTTCTGCTTCTCGGTCCGCTCTTCAATGTGCCCGCTCTGTTCGGCGTGATTGTTCCTGTGGGTTTCGAAGGCGGGCACGGGACCGCCGGTGGGCTGGGGCCGGTGTTCGCGGAACTGGGATGGGAGGACGGCAAGGACTTTGGCCTGGCATCGGCGACTGCCGGCATCATCTCAGCGATCCTTGTTGGCATGGCGTTGGTCAACTGGGCCGTCAGGAAGGGCCATGTGACGCAACTCAAAGACCTTGGACAGCGCACAGACCTCGACAGGGCCGGGCTTTACGCGACCAAGGAGCGTCCATCAGCCGGAAAAATGACGGCGAAGCCCGACTCGGTTGATACATTGGCCCTGCACCTGGCCCTGATAGGGATAGCGGTGTTCCTGGGCTTTATCATCAAGCAGGTGCTGGTGCAGATCGAATCTGCAGTGCCCGGGCTGCGGGACCATGAGATCATGCGGGCGTTCCCCCTGTTTCCTCTGTGCATGATTGGCGGGCTGCTGCTGCAGCTGATTCTGGAGAAGAGCTCCAGCAAGGTTGTCCCCATCGATCACGGTATCATGCAGAGGCTGGGTGGCGCGGCGCTGGACTTCCTGGTTATTGCCGCGATCAGCACTATCAGGCTTAACGTGGTCATGTCAGGGCTGGTTCCGTTCCTGCTCATTGTGGGCGGCGGCATAGTTTGGAATGTCTTCTGTGTTATGTGGCTTGCCAGGCGCCTGCTGCCGGATGACTGGTTTGAACGTTCCATCGCGGAGATGGGCCAGTCCATGGGTGTTACTGCCACTGGACTTCTCCTGCTCAGGGTCGTTGACCCTGAAGGAAAGAGTAAGGCACCTGCTGCGTTCGGTTATAAGCAGCTGCTTCATGAACCCTTCATGGGTGGCGGGCTCTGGACCTCGTCAGCCGTCTTGCTTGTGTTTAAGTTTGGAGCTTTGCCTATCTTCGCGATCAGCGTTGGCGCGATCATTGCGTGGCTTGTGGTCTGGGCATTTCTTTTCAGAAAGAGACCGTCATAGCATCAGCCGGAGCGCTTGGCGATGGCCTCGTCAGTCGCGCGCCTCGCAATGTCGGTGACGCGCATTCCTTCTTCGGCACTGGTAAGCAAGCCTGAGCCGCCGGTGTGAAGCGCGTTGGTCCATTCACGGTACATCCCCTCAAAGCTTTTTGGATCGTGATATGGAAGGTCTTCTGTTCCTTCTGTATTCTCGACCGTAAAGGTCTTAGCGTCCGCATCGTAGCGAATGACGCCTTCGGTGCCGATAAGCTCGTAGACAAATTCCTTCTTCTGCTTCCTGGCGGTGTGATGATATGAATAGCTCATCTCAACAAGTGTATGAGCGCCATTTGCGTGGTCCATATGGAGCCACATATGGTCCGGCGCTTCGTACTCGTCCACCCAGGCGCCGTGCGAAGAGAAATTGATTACCTCTGAGCCCAGCCAGAAGTGCGCCAGGTCGATCTGGTGCGTTCCGCAGTCGACCATTGGCCCGCCCTCACGCATTCGCCCCTCCCGCCGCTTCTGGATGATCCTGCAGCCGTCCCCGTCCGTGGCGAACTTGCCGTGCAGGCTCCAGTTGTAGATGAGGCGCAGGGACCGCACTTCTCCAACGGCTTTTTCCCTGACGAGTTCCCTGATCTTTAGCGCGCTGGGACTGAACCGATAGCAGAACGCCGTAAAGAGGCTGACGCCGGCGCCGTTCATTGCTTCTATCATCTCTCTGCCTTCCGACGCGTCGGTTGCCAGCGGCTTCTCGCAGAGCACAGGCAGCTTGTGCGCGGCAGCGTCCAATACGTTCTGGCTGTGGCAGGGGGCAGGTGATGTGATGCTGAGGGCATCTATTCCGGAAGTGAAAAATTCCTCTTCAGTGCTGAATGCGTGAGGAATGCCGAATTTTTCCTTCGTGCGCGCGAGGGTCTCTTCATCAGGGTCGAATATCGAATGGAGAACAAGGCCTTCAGTTTCCTGTATTGCCGGTATATGCCCGTAGTGGGCCACCGCGCCGCATCCCATTAAACCGACCAGTCTGGCCTTTTCGCTCATCTGTTCTCCACGCATCAGTGCATTGGTGTTCTGCTGACCTGTTGCGACCAGTTTAGTACGGTTTGCCGGAGTTTCAACATTGAACGAGGGCAGCGTCAGGCGCCCGATGCCAGGTCGCCTTTGTTCATCTCGAGTGCGACTTTGCGGCCCGTCTCTGTAAGGAAGGCGTTCAAAAGCTCGTCCGCTATAGGGTGTCCGCGGCGCCTCATGCGCTGTTTCTCGCTATTAGTGAGAAGGTCCGCATCGTACAGGACCTTGAAGTTTATCGTCTCATCTTCGCGCGGATGGTGGTGATGCCCGACCATGTCGCAGACTTCTTCAATGAAGGCGTCAGGATAGCCAAGTTCCGTGAGTATGCCCCTCGCCACCGGTGGGCCTTCTTCTTCCTGGTGTTTCGCATCGCTGGAGTTGTGTTTCTCCTCGGCGACCTTAATGCCGATGTCGTGCAGGACCGCCGCGGCCATGACAACGTTTGGATCTGCGGTGAGTTCCCGCGCCAAAATCATCTCCGCGTATCCTACGACCTTCTTGGCATGCTCAATGCGTTTCTTGTCGTCGCCGAAATAGTCGGCCATGGCTTTGAGTAGGGCGGGCTTGCGCATCTCCGCCTGCATTTCGCCATACTTCCTGTATTTCTCGTTGCCGAGGCACTCCTTGGCAAACTTGCACCAGTCAACGCAGGAGACGGTCAGGTTGCGTATGACCATGTTCCCGCATTTCGGGCAGGTGCCTGACGCCTCGTCGCTCCAGATCTCTGTTTCTGCTCCGCACTCGGCGCAGTTCACTATCTCCGGTTTCGGCTGACTGAAAGAAAGACTGCCCGGGCAACGCTTCATATCATGCCTTTTCTATAGTGAGCCAGGCGTCGAGATTCTCTTCCCTGGCCACGATGGCTTTTACCCGCTCCATCCAAATGTCCTGCAGCTCGTGCTCCTCTTCGTGCGAAAGCGATCCCTCTGCCACCTTCGCCATGAGCGCAGGAATCTTGTCCTGTCCCTCGACGGCTGGCAGCTTGTCGCGGTCTATTGTTACCTTTACGCTGCTGCCGTTGTCCTGACGTGTGAGAGTGTAGGATTCCGCGTCTCCCTCAGCCTTTTCGAAACTGAGCAGGCCGCGTCTCTTGAACTTGTCTCCGATGCCCTTGAACCCATCGCTGCCCGCGGCCCCGGTCACGAGGCCGAAGACCTGTGCGGTGACCCCGAATGCCTTTTCATCGGCCGCCCCGTGTACTTTTACCTCAATGTTGCCGCGCTCCGGTATGTCGCCCAGGTAGAGGTGGCCAAGCGCTTTCCTGCAGGCTACCCAGGCCGATGCGACTGCGGGGCAAATGTGGCCGGTAAGCTTAATGGCGTCTTCCAGGTAATACTCCATATAGGCACCGTGGTTCTGGTACGCGCCCAGCAGGTCCGCCAGCGGCTCCTTCATTACAATCGGATTAATGTCGGTCAAAAAAAACTTCAGTGGGCTGTTAACTCCGCACATACAATACTCCTGTTCTGCTTATGCTCTTAATTCAAAGCACTTATTGTGCCATAGTAAAACCTGCCTGCAAACGCCAATTCCAGTCAAAAAACTGCCCCACAACATAGTTCTTGAGACACTTCTATGTGTACCTTTGTGTCTCACTAAGATCAGCGCGGCGGGTATGGATATGAGGCATCGTTGAGGCGGGCGCGAGGTTATTGACACCGGCGATGCCTTCTCTTCTGCTGGACTCAGGGAAGTGCTTGTGCCACATTGTGCCACTTGTTCAGGAGCAGGAAGCGCATATGACAAAGAACCGGCAAGAGTGCCAGACCAACGCCAAGAGGGCTCAGACTTTAAAGGATGTTCGGGCCACCCTTGGGCGCACACAGGCAGAATTGGCCAACGCTCTGGGGATTTCTGTCAAGGCGGTGCAAAGCTATGAACAGGGCTGGCGGTCTGTGCCGGCTCGGGTCCTGATCCAACTCGTCGTCCTGCTCGCGCTCTACCGCAAGCACAGCATGAATGATGTTCCCTGCTGGGAGATCCGGGACTGTCCCGTGGAGATGCGCGAGACTTGCGCGGCATACACGATAGGTAAAGGACAGTTCTGCTGGTTTGTCGGCAACAAGGACTGCAAGCCTCCCAATCCAGCAGAGCCTGAAGACGCGCTGCCATGCATGTCCTGTCCTGTTGTGCAGAGGCTCCTTCGAGGCCAGGAACATGCAAGCCCCGGCCGCGACGAATCTTGATGATCCTGTAACATGCCTTAAGATGTCCGTTATGAGAAAGATCAGCGTTGCCATCACGCCCTGCCCGAACGATATTTTCATGTTCCACGAGATGCTGGCGGGCAAACTCGCGCTGAGCGGGTACGAGCTGGATTTTGTCATAAAAGATGTTGAGTCCCTGAATGAATGTGCGGCATCCGGGGAGAATGACGTTTCCAAGATGTCTTTTGCCGCATATCTTCGGGTGAGCAAGGAGTACCAGATGCTGGGCGCCGGTGCGGCACTGGGGTTTGGCTGCGGGCCCATTATCCTGAAGAGGGGGGGCGCATCGCCTCGACCGTTCGCGGAGTGCAGAATTGCCGTGCCGGGGGACCTTACTACCGCGAAGCTTCTTTTTTCGCTATACGCGGGCGGCGCAGGCGTTATGGTCGACATGCCCTACGACAGAATAATGGACAGCGTCGAATCGGGGCAGGCCGACTACGGGGTCGTCATACATGAAGGCAGGTTCGTTTATGCCGAGAGGGGCTTCGAGCTCGTGGCCGACCTTGGGGAATGGTGGGAGAAGGAAACAGGTCTGCCTTTGCCGCTGGGCTGCATTGCCGCGCGCAAGACGCTTGGCGCCGGTTTCGCGGACAAGTTCTCGCAGCTCCTGAAGGAGTCGATCATTCGAACGCGTGCGAATCCTGAAGCCGCGCTTCCCATGATGCGTGAGTACGCCCAGGAGATGGACGCGAATGTGTTGGATCAGCATGTCTCTGCGTATGTGAATGAGTTTTCGCTTGAGCTGGGAGAGAGTGGCCGGGAGGCCATGCTGCTCATGGAGCGGAGAGCCAGGGAGGCGGGATTGATCCAGTGAACGCGGTAATCTTTGCAACTGAACGGGAAGCCGCCCCCTTGATTAAGCGTCTGTCAGCGAAGCGGATAAATTCCGATGGTGATGTCGCTGTTTTCAGGCCTCGAAGCGGCGCTGAACATACTGTCATACTCATTAGCGGGATGGGCAGGGAAAGCGCGCGCAAGGCGGCCCTTCACGCAATTGATGCGCTCGATTCCGATCTTGTAATAAATGCCGGCGTAACCGGAGCGCTTGCCGCTGAGTGCGCGCCTGAATCGGTATATGCTGTAAAATCTGTTGGGCTTGAAGTAGCTGTGCAGGACAGGTTTGATGTTGAAGGTCCATCCTGGAACCATCTCGAGAAGCGCTCACTCGTTACAGTGGATGAACCTGTCTTCGGAGGGACGCGGCGCGGGGAGCTTGAGAAGGAATTTGATCTGGTCGACATGGAGGGCCATGCCGTCGCATGCACCTGCAGGGAAAAGGGCGTGCCATGCGTGCTTGTTAAAGGCGTGACCGACACCGCGTCTGACTCTGGACGGCATGACCTGGCGTCGAATATCGACTTTGTTTCGGGCGAGGTCGCCGCAGCGGTAGCGCGGGGCCTCAACCTTAAGCCCGGCATCGGAGCCCTGGCCCGTCTCAGCAATTTCATAAGAGTTGAACACACGGTCTTCTGTCTGCCCCTTCTCTTTACCGGAGCCTGGCTTGGGGCGGGGCGGTCGCTGCCGGCCTGGCGAGTCGTTGGGTTTGTATTTCTTGCCGGGATTGGCTCCCGGACGCTCGGGATGGCGCTTAACAGGATCTTCGACAGGGACATTGATGCCAAGAACGC
>JBFIFS010000142.1:0-6046 GCA_041602695.1 Kiritimatiellia bacterium | reverse complement strand
GCATGCTGATGCCTTCGGGCGGATCATCAAGACCGAGAGTCATGACGCCCTGCTGCCTCACCTTTCCCATGACCTGCAGCTTCATTATAAATTCCGCTGAATCTCCAGCGGGTATCTTCAGGCAGTCTCCCGCGGCCAGCTGCGGACTCAGCCTGACTTTATCGCTCTGCCTTACGGTAACAGCCCAGTCCTGCGCAGGCACGAGAAAGCGCCAGAGGAAGGCCTGCATTCGGTCATCAGCCGGCACGCCCTCGCGAGCGACCCGGTCGCCGCCTATATCAGCAAAGCCTACAACCTTTGTGCTTACCTGCCCCTGTGCCGCCCCTCTGCCCGCGCCTAGCGTCAGGCGCGCGCTGCTCTCGCCCGCAGGGACCACGCCTTCAAGCGTCAGGCCCATCGGCGCTTTATCAAGCTTAACCCGGACCTCACCGTCGAAACCGTCTTTGCGCAGAACATGGACCGTTACCGGTACAGACCCGCCCATCGGCACGCTGACATTGGCAGGCACTACGCGAAGCGCGAAGTCCGGACGGGCCAAGCCAATCTTTAATCGATAACTGTAGTCGGGCCCGCTCTTCTTCTGTATGTCACGAAGGCTCACGAAATATCTTCCGTCGGCAGGCAGTACGCACTTCACATAAGAGTCAGCGTGATGGGTCAGAAGTCCCGCGCTGCGGTCAACGTAATCATCGTTCGTCCCTATTACGTTTCCCTTGCTGTCTGTCACCGTGATGATGGAATCCAGCGGAGAATTTAATCTGCGCGCGAACACTTCAGCGACAATCTCTTCCTGCCTGCGCCCCATGAAGCTGAAGACGTCCTCATCATCACGTTCTTCGATCCTTCCATTAATGACGCAGGGAACCGATACTGCCTGGTTGCCCTTCTCTGTGTTGTTGGGCTCTCTTTCAAAGACCTCCGTCAGGTCGTCAACCGCGTAAGCTATGCCCTGCGCAAGCTGTCCAAAAGGCTTTAACATTAACGCGCCGCCAGGCGCGCCTGATGCGTCGATAATCATCTCTTCCGAATCCAGGTTAACGCCGGACAGCTGCACGGCGGTTTTCTTGCCGGCAGGAACGCCGAGAGGAAAGATACTGTCAACAAAAGGAAGCTCACCAGCCGATATCCGGTAGACGAAATCTTCCCGCCCGCGGTAAATCGAATCCCTTATCCTCAGCTCATATTCTCCGTCCGCTTCCGGCTCAAAGAAGAGGACCGGGTCGGGGTTAAACTTGTAGTCGTCCACGTAGGCCAGCTCCCTGCCTTTGTCGTCATGTATTGAAAGCACCGCCTGGAACCAGCCTGGAACAGCATCGGCAAGATACGGAACCAGCGATCGGGCATGTGTCACAAAGACAAGCTTCTGGCCGCGTTTGGCCTTGAAGCGAAAGGCGTCCGTCTCGCCGGGCATGATCCGTCCGTTGAGCAGCGCGGGCAGGTCTCCGGTCTCGGCCGGAGGCGCCGCCTGCCAGAGCTTCTCTGGCCTCGGGCTTTCCATCACCTCGCGCAGAGCGCCAACATGAAATCTTATCGGGTTAGAAGCGCCGCGTTTATCGCTCACACGTATTTCGCGCTCACCAGGTTGCGCGTCCTTCGCTATGGATATCTTCAGCCTGATCCCCTCTTCAATCTGGGCGTTGGGCTGCGTTCGCGGGTCTCTTCTGTATCTGGGCACGTCAGGCACCTTTATGTCATCGACCGGCAGCCCTTTCTTCTTCCGCTCCTCAATCTCATGCAGGGCCTTTTCCTTCTCATTCTTAAGGCGCCGAAATTTCCTGAGCGCGGGCTCAACCCATTCCAGCACTTCGATTTCAATGCCTTCCCCGGTAACGCGGGCGCCCTCTACGCGTCTGAGGCGCTGTCCGCCAACCAGCACTTCTATGGTCTCGCCAGCCCTGCCCCCGGCCGGATAAACGTAACCAATGTAAGGGTCTGCCGCTTCGGCTGTGCACGCGAAAATTCCTGCGCAAGCGATACCAAGTAACCAGGAATTCTTTATACCAGTTCTCAAATCACATGATCTCCGTGAGTCTTCCACCCAGCTTGAACCCTTCCTCCTCTGTCGGCGTGAGCCTCGCAACCAGCCTCTGCGGATGCGGAAGCGTGCCGGCCGGATCAATTCCAAGCTGCGTATAGATGCTGCCGATAACGTCTGCCGGATAAACAGGCCTTTCCTCGACCCGCATGCCCTTGTCGTCAGTGGCACCAATGACCTGACCGCCCCTGAAGCCGCCCCCCGCGAGAACCGTGCTGAACGCGGCGCCGAAATGACTCCTGCCGCCGTTCCAGGGTGCGTCCCACTTGACCTTAGGGGTCCTGCCGAACTCTCCACCCCACCATACAATCGTACTGTCGAGAAGCCCGCGATCGGAAAGGTCGCTGAGCAGCGTTGCAAACCCCTTGTCGAGCTCCGGCAGCATCCGGTTCATGCTTTCAAAGTGCTTCTTGTGCGTGTCCCAGCCGTTGTAGTTAATGGTTATATAAGGCACGCCGGCCTCAACGAGCCTGCGGGCAAGCAGGCAGGCCTGGCCGAAAGTAGACATGCCGTAGGTTTCCCGGAGCGACTCCTTCTCAGCCGAAAGATCAAACACCTTGCCCGCATCGCCAAGGATCATGTCGTAAGCCTTCTCCTCCGCGGCGTCAACGGACCTGAACAACTCGTTTTCCGGCATCAATTGCTGATAGGAGTCGAGATCACGCAGGAGTTTTCGGCGGTTCTCCTGGCGTTTCCTCGAAACGCCCTCAGTGATGATCCCCTCAACGGCAAAGGGCGTTCTCCTCGGATCACCACCCGTAGCAAAGGGCCTGTATTTGAGCCCCAGGAAGCCGGCTTCTGAAAAGCGCCCCTGCGGCCTGGTAACCACGATATAGGGCGGAAGCAGCCCTTTGTAACCGGCATCGTATCCCTTCTTCAGGGATACTACCGCGCCGACGCTGGGATAAACTTCTCGCTCTCCCGGCTTCCTGCCTGTCTGGACCATGTAGGAGGCCGTCTCATGCCCATTCACACCGTGCGTCATACTTCGTATGATCGAATACTTGTCCGCCTGCTTCGCAAGCAGGGGCAGTGCAGCATTTATCAGAACTCCATCGGCGTTCGTGGAAACAGCGCTGTTAAGCGGCCCCGTATAATCTCGGCCCGCATCCGGCTTGGGATCAAAAGTGTCTATATGGCATGGGCCGCCCCACATCCAAATCTGGATTACGGACTTTGCCTTTGCCTGCAGCGCCGGTTTTGCCGCGGCCTGGACAATCCCGCGCGGCATCATCAGTCCTGCCGCACCGAGCAGTCCGCACTTCAATGCGTCACGTCGCGACAGTCCCGGCATCTCATCGATTCTTCTCATCGCAAATCCTCCATGTCACTGCGCGGCTCAATGCCTGCAGAAAAATTCCTTCGTGTTCATTAGGGCCCAGATCAAATCCACTATTGCGTCCTGCTTCTTCAGCCCACTGCCATCCATGTATTCCGCGGCAACCGCGAGTTCGTTTGCCGACGGCGGCCTCGACAGAACAGCCATGTAAAGCTTCTTGGCGAGCTCCTTGTCGCTCCCCTTGGCCTTTATGAGCGACTTGACCCTCCAGCTGTTCCTGATCTTGTTCTGGATGTGGGTTGAATTGAGCATGTGCAGCCGCTGGTTTGCAGACGGCGCATTATTTCTCTCGGACTCCAGGCCTGTATCACGCGGAGGACGCCCGAACATCTCAAGGAATGGACTGCTGATGCTTCCGTCCGCAAGAGTAACCGAGGGGCTCTTCGGAGGAATGAACGTAAAGGGTTCCGGCACCCGGCTGTGATACTGCTCAGTGGTCGCTGTAAGACGATTGATCGCGTCTATCAGCACCTCGGCTTCGAGCTGCCTTACATAACAATGAGAGAAGTTCGTGTCATCAGACTTATTCTCCTCTGTTGTGACAGAGGAAAGCTGGTAAGCGCGCGAGTTGAGTATCAGGCGAAATACGTGTTTCAGGTCATAGCCATTGTTAACAAACTCTTTTTCCAGCCACGCAAGAAGCTTTTCGTTTTGCGGTGGATTGTCCGGACGAATGTCGTCCGGCTCGTGAATCAAGCCCCTGCCCATGAGCCAGTACCAGACACGATTGACGCCATTCATTGCGAACCATGGATTCTCAGGAGCTGTCAGCCACTCCGTAAAGACCTCCCTCGGATCGGTGCCGCGAGGTATTTCCGCCATTTGCCCGTTCGGAAATATCGGCACGTAAGGCTTCTTTGTTGCAGGATCACTAAACTCAGCGGAAACATCGTGGTAAACAATCTCCTCTTTCCACTCTGATGTCCCTTTATAACCTACCTGCCCAAAGAAAGCTGCCATGCCGTTCCTCTGCACATCTGTCCAGTGTTTCGTGCGCGCACCCATGAAGGTCAAGGCCACAGCCGTCGCGATGCCATGCGGAGTCTTCTCCGGAACCGCGCGAAAGAAGTTCACTTCCGGTACGCGAAAGTTGCTGCCGCTGGACAGGAGGAGCGACCTTGCAAATTCGTCGTAAGGCATGTTCTCCCGAAGCGCCGTATGTATCCATCGGTAGTAAGCCTGCACGCCGTTCGGCCAGAGCTTGCTGGGGAACTCGGACTTGACCCTGAGAATATCACACCACTTCATCGCCAAGTAATCAGCATAAGCTTCGCTCTCAAGCAGCCTGTCTATCAACAGCTCTCTTTTCCGTGGATTATCGCTTTCCAAGAAACGATCGGCCTCCTCCAGGGTCGGCAGACGGCCGGTCACATCAAGATATACCCGGCGCAGGAAGACGGCATCTGTACATCGCTCGGAGGGTTCAATGCCAAGCTCTTTAAGCTTCTGGAAGACAAAGGAGTCTACATTATTGACACCCCCTGCTACCGCACGCTCCGCCGCAACGAGATGGCTGGCTAGTGATGCCGCAACTAAAACACAGGCAAAAATCTGCTTCACTGTCTCCCTTTCGGCTGGAGAAACATATGCTCCAGTTACAATAAGTAACGTGTCCGTTCGTCATTTATTGTAGAGGCATTAATATATGATTACAACAGCGGCAGCAGTGCCCGCCAATGACGGACTATTGAAATGAGCAGTCAGCTGCACTATCCTGAAGTGAGCCAGCATGTACGGCAAAAGAAACCAGGGCCCACTTCACGCCAAAGCCCGCAAGTAAGTAAATGCTATTCTATGAATTGGACCAAGCTAGATGAGCACTGCAGGGCGTCCTGCTTCTCGACGCCCGCCGGGGCCCTGGAGCATTTCTTCGCAATTGAGTCAAGCCCTGGAGCATCGTTCAGAGAGGCGCTGGCACAACTACAGCGCGCAACTGAAACGACAGTGCCCTCCCTCGGCCTCGGCACGGACACACTGGCTTTCGCCCGGTTCCATCTAAGCGACATCGCGAACCAGCGCGAAGAATTGCTCGCCTCGGAACTGTTCTCGCTGTGCAGCACCGCGGCCTACTCAATTGTAGAACAGCCGCCGCTAAACTCGGGGACGGTAACGCTCTTCCTCTACCACGTAAAAGGAGAAGGCGTGACCAGGGAAAAGCTCACCTTTGGCAATGACGGCTGGAGAAATGCCGCCGCTGTACGCGGCCAGAACTATTCTATCTTCCTGACAGGAAATGCTGCGAGCAAGATTTCCTTTAACTCGCACGATGAAACTGCGGACATCTTCAGGGATTACAGCCGCTTCCTGGTCGACAACGGCATGACACTCTATGACAATGCTTTGCGCACGTGGATATACGTGCGCGATATCGACAACCACTATGCCGGCATGGTCGACGCGAGAAAGGCTCACTTCGCGAAACACGGAATGACCAGCACGACCCACTATCTTGCAAGCACAGGCATAGAAGCCCACCTCAAAGAGCGCAGCGACCTTGTGTCACTCGACACCCTTGCAATAAAAGGGATCGAAGCGGGACAGATCATAAGGCTGGAAGCACTCGACCACCTCAATCCGACCATAGAATACGGCGTAACATTCGAGCGCGGCACCAAGGTGGCCTACGGTGACAGGGAACACTTCTACATCTCAGGCACGGCCAGCATCGACCG
>JBFIFS010000141.1:0-6084 GCA_041602695.1 Kiritimatiellia bacterium | reverse complement strand
CGCACGGGTTACGTCGGCAAGTGGCATCTTGACGGGCACCCCCGGCCGGGCTGGGTCCATCCGGACCGCAGCATGGGTTTCGAAGACGCGCGTTACATGTTCAATCGCGGGCACTGGAAGAAGATCGAAGATTTTCCGATGAACAAGAATGACCAGCCGGTGGTGTGTCCCTATGAGGTCATAGGCGATGAAGAAACCTATGCCACAGATTGGCTGACCAGCAAGACTCTGGCATTCCTCGACGATGATGATGGGCGGCCGTTCTGTCACATGCTCAGCCTGCCTGACCCGCATGGTCCGGTTCATGTGCGCCAGCCTTATGACACGATGTTTGCGCCGGAAGATATGCCCTTGCCGAGAACGTTCACGCCAGAAACTCTCCCGGACTGGGCGCAGGAGCAGCAGGAGAAGAGTCCCTGGGGTGTCGGTAGACCGGACAGGGAAGAAAGGTTGAGGAGGTTCCTCGCGCTCTATTTCGGTGAAGTGAAGCTTATTGATGACAGTGTAGGCCGGATCATTGCAAAACTTGAAGAGAAGGGCGTATTGGAAGACACGATTATCGTATTCAGTACTGACCATGGCGAATATGCCGGTGAGCACGGGCTGCATGCCAAAAATCTGCTGTATGAGACGGCCTATCGTATACCGATGATCGTTCATTGGCCGAAAGGAATTCGGGCCGGCACCAGAATAGAAAAGGTCATGAGTACAGTCGATTTCCAGCCGACTATTCTCGGTCTCATCGGGGTGGGTGCCTGCGGTCGCGAAGAGGGGCGGGACGGAAGCGCCTTCCTGCGCGGCGAGGACGTCTTATGGGATGATTATGCCTTCCTGCACCACGCGACGCACACCCGTGCGGGGATCTTTACCGACAAATACGAGCTGGCGCTGGTCGAGGAAGGTGACAGTATTCTGTTTGATCGCGTCAATGATCCGGACCAGACGAAGAACCTGTTTGATGATACCGGGCACGCTGATGTTACTGCTCGTTTAACTAAGAGAGTGGTGGCGCACCACGAAGAGCTGGGAACACCGTCTGTGCCCTGGCTGAGGGGGGAAGTGTAATGACCGCTGGCAGACCGAACATAATTCTTATTAACTGCGATGACATGGGGTATGCGGATCTGGGCTGTTATGGATCGCAGAAGAACGAGACGCCGAACCTCGACCGCCTTGCGGAAGAGGGTGTAAAGTTCAGCGAGTTCTATATGGTTTCTTCAGTGTGCTCTGCATCGCGGGCAGGAATGCTCACGGGCAGTTATCCTCCCAGAGTTGGAATCGACTGGGTGCTCTTCCCCGGCGACAAGCGCGGGCTGCATCCGGACGAAATCACGATCGCTCGTCTGCTCAAAGACGCTGGATATCGCACAAAGCTTGTAGGCAAATGGCACTGTGGCGACCAGCCGGAGTTCCTGCCGACAAACCACGGCTTCGATGAGTATTTTGGGATTCCTTACTCCAATGACATGGGCATGCAGGCGAAGAAGGACGGAACCCGGAACGCTAACCCGCCTCTTCCTCTTATGCGGGACGAGAAGGTTCAGCAGGAACAACCGGACCAGGCCGCGATTACCGAAAGGTATGTGGACGAATGCCTGCAGTTCATGGACGCCCCTGCAGGAGAACCGTTCTTTCTGTATCTGGCGCATATGTATGTCCATACGCCGCTCTTCATCTCCGAGCAGTTTATGAAGCAGTCTAAGAACGGGCGCTATGGCGGAGCCGTGGCAGCAATCGACTGGGCGACCGGTGCTATCATGCACGCGCTAAGGGAGCGGGGACTGGATGATAACACGCTGGTCATCTTTACTTCCGACAACGGAGGCACCAGGCGCTCGGAGAACCAGCCCCTGAAAGGAACGAAAGGGACTTGCTGGGAAGGCGGGCACCGGGTTCCATGTATTATGCGCTGGCCGGGGAAGATAAAGGCTGGCACGGAGGCCAGTGGCATTGGAGCTTCTATAGACCTCTACGCAACGCTTGCCCAGCTGGGCGGTGCCGAATTGCCGACAGATCGCACAGTTGACGGCATGGATCTTTCGGGTGTGATGCTAGACGGCGACGAGTCCCCGCGCGATTCGTTCGTTTACCATGCATTCGGTGCCCTGCAGGCGGTGCGGAAGGGCCCGTGGAAGCTTTTCACCGCCAGGCGTGGGTTTCCGTCCAGTGAGCCAGAGACTGGACTGCGCGAGCTTTACAACCTTAAGGATGATATCGGCGAGACAACCAACGTCTATGATGACAACCCTCACGTCGTTGAGGAATTGGAGCTGATCCTCGAGTACGCGCGCAGGGAGCTGGGAGACAACCTTACCGGGACGGAAGGAGAAGGGGTTAGGATTCCGGGCGAAGTGGAGAATCCGAAGCCGTTGACGACATATGACGAGAACCATCCATACATCGTGGCGTTGTACGACATGTTTGACAGGACGGGGGCGGAGCCTAAGTACGTGGAGCAGTAGGAGAAGGGATGCGGGGTGCGAGATGCGGGGTGCGAGATGCGGGGGACGGGATACGGGATACGGGATACGGGATTCGGGATGCGGGGTTCGGGATACGGGATACGGGGGACGGGATGAGATTACGATTATGAGCAGGATTATGATTAAGAAGAGAAAGTGGTAATGAAGCGAAAGAATATACTCTTGATCACAAGTGACCAGCATCACTTCTGGATAATGGGATACATGAATCCCGAGGTGAAGACGCCGAACCTTGACAGGTTGGCCGAGCAGGGGATGATATTTGACAGGGCATATTGCCCTAATCCAACCTGCACGCCCAGCAGGGCGTCGATCATCACGGGGACGTATCCGAGTCAGCACGGCGCCTGGTCGCTGGGAACAAAGCTGCCGGAAGATGTGCATACAGTCGGGCAGGACTTCAAAGCTGCCGGATACCGTACAGGCCTGATTGGTAAGCCTCACTTCCAGCCGATTGTGGGGACGGAGGAGTTTCCGAGCCTCGAATCGAGGGAAAACCTCAGCGATCTCGATTTCTGGCGCTCATTCAAAGGGCCTTTCTACGGCTTTCAGGACATTGACCTGAATCGTGACCACGGCAATGGCGCCGCGGGGGCGCATTACGCAATCTGGATGGAAGAGAAGGGCCTCACGAACTGGCGTGACTATTTCGGGAAGGACTCAAAAGAAGTTGATGGTCATGTATGGAATTTACCCGAGGAATATCACTATGATTCCTGGATAACTGAACGAGCCAACGCGAGGCTTGAGGAGTATAAGGCGAATGACGAGAATTTCTTCCTTTGGGTCAGCCATCCAGATCCCCACGGCCCTAACGTGGGGCCCGAAAAATGGGTCAATATGTACGATCCCTCAACGGTAACGGTCCCGGAAATAACGGAGGGTGAGCATGACAGGAACCCTCCGCATCATCAGATTACCCAGCAGGTGAACCCCGACCGCTCAATGTACATTGAAGAGGGTGGGCACGACTGTCACGGCGTACACTCCCATCTGCACAAGCACAATGACGCGGCAGGGGCGATAGCCGCCTTGTACGGCCGGACATCAATGATGGACCACTATATCGGCAAGGTGCTGGACAAGCTGGATGAGCTTGGGCTGGCCGAAGACACGCTTGTGATCTTTACGACCGATCATGGTGATTTCTTTGGGCAGCATGGTTTGCGGGGTAAAGGGGCTTTCCATTTTGAAGACATGATCAAGCTTCCGTTCATTGCCCGGCTGCCTGGTGTCATTGAGCCGGGAACGCGGACCGACGCCATGCTCAGCCTGGTGGACTTGGCCCCGACGTTTCTGGACATGGCGGGCATTGATATTCCCCGCTGCATGACGGGCAAGAGCCAGAAGCCTGTCATGGAGGGAAAAGCGAACGCAGTGCGCGACCATGTAATTGTGGAAAATCATCATCAGCCTACAACATTGCATCTTAAGACATATGTGGATGCCCGCTACAAGCTGACGGTCTATTATAACCA
The DNA here is from genome assembly GCA_041602695.1 of Kiritimatiellia bacterium. Classification (GTDB taxonomy): domain Bacteria; phylum Verrucomicrobiota; class Kiritimatiellia; order UBA8416; family JBFIFS01; genus JBFIFS01. Next base: position 2,123 of record JBFIFS010000141.1, on the reverse strand, counting down.
GAGCTACGGCGAGCTGTTTGACTTGGAGGCGGACCCGGGGGAGGTGAACAATCTGTGGGATGATCCCGGCAGCCAGGAGCTCAAGAAGGATTTGCTGTTGAAATATGTTCACGCGGAACTGGGCAAGGAGCCCATGTGGATGCCGAGGCTGTCCACCGCGTGATAGTGACGAAAGGATTTAGGAGAGCCGGACACCTGTGTAGGTCGTCGGTCGTCCGAAGAAGTTCAGAGCAGGAGGAAGAGGCATCAGCGAGGGGACAGGCCTTCCCGTTATGGTGTTAAGAAATGGTTTATTGGCTAATTGAATTAAGAACGAGAATACGAAATGAAAAGAACAGTATTGATGATGATGGTTGCGGCTTGTCTGGGGATGACATCGGTCGCCGAAGATATTGAAGAGCCGGTGGAAGTCGTTAAAGAGAAGAAGGAAAAGAATGTAAAGGCGCCAAAGGTAAAGAAGGAAAAGGCTCCAAAGCCTCCCAAGAAGGAAAAGGCAGAGAAGCCGCCGAAGAAGAAGCCTGTTGTAGAAGACATCACACTCTCGGGCGTGGTTTCCAAGGAGGAAATCAAGAAGGGCGAGAAGGTGTCGGTGAAGTATGTGCTTACGGACACAGAGGGGAGGAAGGTCGGTCTTTCAAAGGCGCCTAAAGGAGTCAAACTGGATGACTTTGTGGGGGCGGCGGTCTCTGTGACAGGTACCGGCATTAAGACAGAGAAGGCAATAAAGCTGAAATCCGTCACATCGATTGAGAAGAGCGAAGGAGCGTCTGACGTCGTGGTGTTTCCTGCCGATGAGCCAGATGACGAAGAAGATGACGAAGAAGATGACGACGATGATGATATGTAGGTAATGCTTTGGCTCCCGGGCCTGTGTTGGTCCGGGAGCCGGACACAAGCGTGACAGGATGATATGAACAGACGTGACTTCATAAAGAACGTTGGAGCTGCAACTATGCTGGGTGTGGGTACCAGCGCTCTAGGCGAAGAGGCAGTTCTTCCTGCGGTGGCGACGGCCGCGAGGCCGAATGTGGTCATCATCCACGTAGACGACATGGGTTGGCGCGATGCCGGGTGCATGGGCAGTCCTGTTTACGAAACCCCGAATATTGACAAGCTAGCTGAGAGCGGGACCCTTTTTACAAGTGCCTATGCCGCGGCAAACATCTGTACACCTTCGCGCGCCTGCATGCTTACCGGGTCACAGCCGTCGCGGCACGGGGTCTACACGGTTGTGAAGAACCGCGGCAAGAAAGAGCATTGGATAGTGATGCCTGAGAAGAACAGGCAGTTCCTTCCAAAGGACTACCCTACTATCGCAAGTGTACTCAGTGCCGCCGGTATTGCGACCGGATCCATAGGCAAGTGGCATGTTTCCGACAAGGTGCCTGCCCACGGTTTTGCGGAAGGCATGTGGGGCGGCTACCTCGGCCTGCCGATCAATTACTTCGCTCCTTTCAACCTGCCGTTCCTGCCGAAGGATGTGCCGGAGGGTGCTTACCTGCCGGAATACATCCGGAGAGCCGGAGCTGACTACATCGAGCGCAACAAAGGCAAACGTTTCTTCCTGTATTTCTCAACTTATCTTCCTCACGATGAGATCAAGAATGATGGCGAAGAGTCGGACTGGGAAGGAATGTTCAGGCTGGCTGCGCCGAAGGCTTTGGTAGACAAATACCGGAAGAAGATCAACAAGCTGCGTGACCACGGTATTGATCTTCAGGGACACAGGGATCCGGTCTATGCCGCCATGATTGAAGAGACGGATCGGTCGGTAGGCGCAATCATTGATGAGCTGGACAAGCTGAAGCTTCGTGAAAAGACACTCGTGCTGTTCATCTCAGACAATGGTGGGCTCAATAAATACACCAGCCAGCGGCCGCTTCGCGGCGACAAATGCACACTCTACGAGGGCGGCATACGCGTGCCGATGATCGCCTCGATGCCTGGTAGGATCGCGCAGGGCAAGGCCTCCGACGAGCCTGTTTCGGGTATAGACTTCTATCCAACCATCTGCCGGGTGATGGATGTGAAGCCGACAGACCCAAAGCTGGTAGACGGCGATGATCTCAGCGGCCTGCTGTTTGAAGGCAAACCGCTTGGTGAACGCAATCTGTTCTGGAACT
>JBFIFS010000140.1:0-6125 GCA_041602695.1 Kiritimatiellia bacterium | reverse complement strand
GGCACTGAGTATCAGGCATCTGATCGCTGCTGGCATTGCGGTTGAGCAGCTTAAGGCCATCGGGGGTGGCGCAAAATCAAAGTCATGGTTGCAGATGAAAGCTGATATCATGGCCCTGCCCATCGCGGCCGTTAGACCAACGGGTTACAGCTGCAGAGGCTGGGAGTTGATGCTTTTCGGGCTATTGAAGGAAAGACGGATTCGGATTTTCTTGGAGCTGAAGCAGGCGCCCGAAACCGAGCCAACGAAACCGAGGCTATTGTAACCGAAGAGATTGTTAACGTTCCGGCAACTGCGGAGACGTGGAAAGACGGGACGGAGATGTGGTTTGCAACGGTTGTTATCCCCCTGAAATCGAAGGACGGCGAGGTCCTGGCTGTCTTTGCGATTTCGCGCAATGTGACTGAGGCCCGGAATGCCGAGCAGGAGGCCCTTGACTACCTGCGGGAGCTGTCCGAATCGAAGTCCCAGTTCGTGGCTGAAGCATCTCATGAGCTGCGTACACCCCTTGCAATAATCCGGGAGTTCGTTTCGCTGGTATACGACGGCATAGCAGGGGATGTCGCCGAGAAGCAGAAAGAATGCCTTGGTTCAGCTCTGCGCAACTGCGACAGGATGTCTGAACTGATCGACAAGATGCTGGATCTTACGCGTATTGAAGGCGGCAAGGTGGCATTGCAAAGGGTTAAGGCCGATATCCTGCCGCTCCTTCGCGAGGTCTACCAGGACTTTGAGCCGAAGTGCGCATCCGTTAAGCAGCAGCTTGCTCTTGATGTTCCGGATAGCCTGCCGCCTGTGCACTGTGATGTCGAAAGCATAAGGAAGGTGCTCATAAACCTCGTGGGAAATGCGGTGAAATACACACCTGACGGCGGATCCATTACATTGAGCTGCAGGCACGAGAAGCAGTTTGTTGAGATATGCGTCGAGGATACGGGAATCGGCATACCGGCGGACCTAAAAGAGGATGTATTTGATCCCTTCTTCCAGGTAGACCGCCAGGATGGGCCGGGGGCGAAAGGCACCGGGCTTGGGTTGGCCATCGCGAAGAATCTGGTTGGTCTAAATAAGGGTATCATGTCTGTGGAAAGCGAGCCCGGCATGGGCAGCCGGTTTGGTTTTACGCTTCCGGTCTACGACGTCGTCGATGCATACCGCGTTCTTATTGTTGATGATGATGAGCTTATTATACGAATGATTGAGCGCTTCCTGATGCAGGCGGACCTGCCGCTGGACTTAAGAACCACGATCAACGGGCTGGATGCCCTTGTGATCGCTGGACAATTCAATCCAAATTTAGTCATTCTTGACTACCATTTGGCTGAGGTCGAGGGCATGAAGGTTCTTGCATCGCTCAAGGACACCTTGCGGGCGGGGGCGGGGAAGGTGCTGGTAATATCAGGCGACGCAGACGCGCTGGGAGCGGCGCAATCCTGCGGGGCTGACGATTTTCTTATGAAGCCGTTTACGTCCGGCGAGCTTGTTCGCAAGGTTGTTGGACTGCTCGGCGTGGAGAGGCGGCGGCGAAGATGAATTTTGGCACGCCATTTTGCGTGCCGGAAAAGAGGGAACGGTATGAGTGACAAGAAGACTATTCTTCTCGTGGAAGACGAACCCGAATTTCGGGCCGGTATTCGAATGCGGCTTGAGGCCAATGGCTATGAGGTGCTCGAGGCAAAAGATGGATCTGAGGGCCTTGAAATGGCGCGCCAGAAGAAACCAGATCTTATGGTGCTTGATCTGATGCTTCCAAAGATGGGTGGCTACCAGGTTGCGAGGCTCCTTAAGTTTGACGACAAGCACAAGGACATCCCCGTCATAATCCTAACCGCGCGATCCCAGCAGGCTGACCGTGAAACAGGGGCCCAGGTTGGAGCGGATGCCTACCTTACCAAACCGGTCAAGGCCGAGGAATTGCTGGCCAAGATTGCGGAGCTCTTGAACAGTGATGCATGAGCGGTCGCAGTTTCGTGAGGTGGCATAATGGCAGACGATAATACGGTCAGTACGGACATATGGCAGGACAGGGAGCTTGGCGTCCGCTTGTTGGAGAAGGGTCTTATCAGTGAGGAATCACTCGCAACGGCCCGCGAGCAAGGGGCTGAGAACGGCAGAACTCTTGCCGAGTCGATAGTGGCCCTTGGCCTAGCTCCGAAGCGGACGGTTTACGAGGAACTCGCTTCTGTTTACGGGGTTCCGTTCGTTGACCTGAATTCGTATGAGTGGGACAGGTCAGCACTCGCGATGGTAGGAGAGGGGCTGCTGAGGGAGCTTGATGTATTTCCTCTGTTCGCCATAGGCGAGACGCTTACTGTTGCCTTCGTGGATCCGGGGAATATCTCTGCGATTGACCGGGTCTCGCTGGCCTGCGGATGCACCGTGGAAGTCTGCCTGGCTGCCCGGGACGATTTGCGTGATGCCGTTGCCCGGGCATTTGGCGGTGACGGCAGGGTACGGGAGCTGCTTGACAGGATTGAAGAAAGCGGAATGCGTGTAAGCCCAGAGGCATCGGGGCAGGTCCCGGCCGCGGGCGGCCTTGAGTCTCCCGTGAGCAGGTTGGTCGATTTGATAATTGCCCAGGCGGTAAAGGATGCCGCGAGCGATATACACCTGGACCTTCATGAAGAAGGCATGTACGTCAAGTTCAGGGTTGACGGAATGCTTTACGATATCCCGGCGCCACCGCGGCACTTGTTTCCCTTTATCGTTTCGAGGATAAAGGTAATGAGCAGCATGGACATTGCGGAGAGCCGCATTCCGCAGGACGGTAGTTTTCGTACTGCCGTGGACGGCCGTTCAATCGAGTGCAGGGTGTCCAGTGTGCCCACGATATTCGGCGAGAAGATCGCTATCCGTATACTTGACATGCAGACGATGTCAATCTCCCTCGAAGACCTGGGCATGTCTGATGGGCTGCTGGGTGACGTAGAGAAGCTGTTAAGGCGTCCTTTTGGAATGTTTGCGGTAACGGGCCCGACGGGCAGCGGAAAATCCACGACGCTGTACGCAATGCTTTCTAAGGTCAGGTCGCCGAGCAGGCATGTCATTACTATAGAGGATCCGGTAGAGCGCCATATGAAGATGGTAAGCCAGATCCAGGTCAATGACAGGGCCGGGCTGACGTTTGTGTCGGCTTTGAGGAGCATCCTCAGGCAGGACCCTGATGTCATAATGGTCGGCGAAATTCGTGACCAGGAGACGGCCCAGCTGGCAATTCGCGCGGCGCTTACAGGACATCTTGTGTTTTCTACACTGCACACGAACGACGCGTGCTCTGCGGCCACCCGATTGATTGACATGGGCGTCGAGCCGTTTTTGGTCGCGGCGTCCCTGGTAGGAACCCTTGGGCAGAGGCTCGTTCGCAGGATCTGCGGGGAATGCAGGGAGGCGCACGAGCTTCCGCCTGAGATCCTGACGAGAATGCAGGCATCAGGAATAGAGTTGCCGAAAGAAGTCTGGGCCGGTGCAGGATGCGCAAAGTGCAGGAACACCGGGTATAAGGGGCGCCTGGCAATTTTCGAGCTCGCCCGGTTCACTCCGGCCCTTGCTGAGCTGGTTGCATCCAATGCGCCGCTGGCGCGACTCAAGGAGCAGGCGCGAGAGGATGGTATGGCGGACATGCTGCACGACGGCATTGGCAAGGTGATTGACGGGAGGACGACCATAGAGGAGGTCCTTAAGACAACCCAGCTTGAGACAATTCAGGGCGATGGGTTTGAGGATGTGGTAATCCCTGATGCGCCTGCTGAGGAAGAGGCCTCCAGCGCGGAGGCCGATGCAGCTTCCGGTGGGCCGCCGGCCGCATCCGGGCTTAACATTGACGATTATACCAAGGAAATGGCTAACTGGCTCGCGAAGCGGGACCGTTAGAGGGTGGTGATATCTCATGTATGAGCAGTATTGGAAACTGAGCAGGAAGCCCTTCAGGAACACTCCCGATCCGGATTTCTACTATCATTCCAGCCAGCATGATGAGTCCCTGATGAAGCTCACGTATGCCGTCAGGGAAAACCTCGGAGCGGCAATCCTGACGGGTGCCTATGGTTGCGGAAAGACGCTTCTGTGCCGTCTGCTCTTGAAACAGTCCGGCCATTCGGTTGTCGGAGTGCTTTCCTGCGCGCAGGCGGAAATGACCGCCATAGATCTTCTGCGGAATGTTGCCAGGGAGGCAGGTGTGGAAGGGATTTCTGCAGCGCGATCCGAAATGATGTCGGATGCGATTCTTGAGATGATCGAGAAGTCGCTTGAGGAGAACAGGAGGGACGGGAAGCACACGGTGGTAGTGATTGATGAGGCGCACATGATTGTGGACGAGGCCGTTTTGGAGACAACCCGCCTCCTGATGAACCTTCAGCGCAATGGCGAATTTCTCCTGACGCTCCTGCTGGTAGGGCATCCTGAACTGCTTGACCGCGTGAGGTCCCTCAAGCAGTTGTCCCAGAGAATCCCTGTCACCTGCGAGCTTGGCCATTTCGATGCGGACGACACGTCCGGTTATGTCAGGAAACGCGTCGAACTTGCCGGCAGGGAGGGTGGGCAGGAAATCTTCCAGGACGAGGCGCTGGAATCCATCTACCGAATGTCGGGCGGAATTCCTCGACGAATAAACACGCTCTGTGACCTCAGCCTGACGGTGGGCGCGGCGCAGGAAGCGGAGAGCATTAGTACGGAACTAGTCGAAGAGGCATCAAGCAGGTTCGGCGTCTTATGATGAAAGCCAAAAGAGGTTCTCTCCATGCCTGACTTCTCTTACAGGGCTGTCAATAAAGCTGGACAGGTCGTAGAAGGTGTAATGGCCGGTCCAAGTCCTGGTGATGTGCATCGCATCCTGGAGGCCGATGGCCTGCTGCCTGTATCTATCGAGAAAGAGAGCGGAGCTCGCGCAGCGGGCGGCAAAGGATCGGCTTCAGGCAGGATAAGGACGAGGGATACGGCGAGATTCGCCCGGCAGTTAAGTACGCTCTTGAAAGCGGGCCTCCCGGTTCTGCAGTCATTGCGAATACTGGCGCAGCAAAGCGAGACCAGGGCCTGGAAGAACATCATAGAGAATCTGGCGGAGAGCATAGAGAAAGGCGCTTCGCTTTCGGAGGCCTTTTCGAGGCATCCAAGAGTATTCTCCAAGCAGTTTGTGCAGGTCGTTATTTCCGGCGAATCCGGCGGGGACATGGTGCGCTCACTTCTTTGCCTCGCAGACTGGATGGAGCGGGAGCAGGAGTTCAGGGCTGAGGTGAAGTCCGCTCTCCGGTATCCGGTAATGGTGATCACGGCCCTCATAGCAGCCAGCGCCATACTTGCTGTTTTCGTGGTACCAAGGTTCGCCGTCTTCTTTTCGCGGGCGTCCATCCCGTTGCCGCTGCCAACCCGGATTCTTGTAAGCGGAAACAATTTTGTGCAGGCGAACTGGGTGTGGATGCTGCTGGTCGCAGGAGGCGCGGCGGCAGCGTGGAGGGCTCTGTTGTTCACGGCTCCCGTTGCCAAATGGTATGATAAGATGAAGTTTTCCGTTCCGCTACTCGGGCCGCTTTATTCCAAAATAGCTGTTGTGCGGTTTGCGAGGATTGTCTCCATGCTGGTCAGGAATGGAGTGGCATTTATGCGAGTCCTTGAGGTCGCAAGCGATGTGGTAGCGAACACGCACTTCCGGGAGCTGGTGTACAAGGCGAAAGAGGAGATAGGCGGCGGCGGCTCGATTGCTGATGGTTTTTCAGGCATAACGGTTTTTCCGCCGATGGTGGCCGGCCTTGTCGCCGTAGGCGAGAGGAGCGGGTCCCTGGATGAAATGCTTGATTATGTGGTTGATGCCTACGACATGGAGGTGCGGTACTCGCTTAAGAATCTTGTTGGTATGATAGAACCCCTGATAACCGTAGTAATCGGAATAGGAGTATTGTTCCTTGCCTTGGCCGTTTACCTCCCAATATGGAACATGTCGCAGGTGATCGGCGCATGAGTTACGTGAAGGCATAGTTGTGCGCCCCGTCTGTTGCCGTCGTAGGGCGGTTAAAGTTTGTTGACACAGTATCTTTCTCGAATGTAGAATACTATACCGCTTAAGAATACAGGAGGTCTGTGATGGCGAAAAAGTCTGGATTTACGATGATAGAGCTTGTTGTGGTGATATTGCT
>JBFIFS010000139.1:0-6210 GCA_041602695.1 Kiritimatiellia bacterium | reverse complement strand
TTCACTTGCCTTGAGGATGTCAACGCCGCGGTGCGAGTCGACCATCAGCCTTATGCCGCGCTCACCCGAGATGGTCATCCGGCCGTTATGCTTGGCCGCGTCCTTTACCTCGACTCGCGGCACGTCCAGCTTCTCTTCAATACCCTTCTCTGTCCTCGCGACCACAAGGTTGAGGTCCGTCCTGGACGTGATCTGCTTGTTGAAGTATACGATCACGCCGTGCTTGTCGCCCTTCAGCTCGTCCCAGTGGCTGACGTCACGGCCGGTAAGCGTTTCCACTTCATAGTCCCTGGCGATCCACAGCTCCGTGGAGAAGATGCCGGCCTTGGCGATAGTCAGCCCGAGCTTCGTTGCCAGGACAATGCGCTCATCCGAGATAGAGACGGTCCCCGACTCCGTTACACGCACTTCTGAAAGCACCTGCTCGGCTTCAACCTGGGCCAGCACGTCTTCTGCCCTGTTGTACCTGTAGGCCTTGCGGATCACCAGCCCGCCTTTGCGGCCCTGGGCGCCGAGCCCGGCAGAGAAGTCTTCGATATTCATCGGGTTAAGGCCCTTGGTCTCCTCGATGCGCACCTGCACGTTGTCAGGCGCGGCGAAGGCGAGCGCGCCGCGCTGCCTTGCCGCATCCTGGACTACCGGAACCCCGGCGGCCGCCTTGTACGGAAGGCCGTCGCAGGCGATCTGGGTTACAACGGTCATTGCAAAGTCGCCGCTTACGGGGCGCTCGAGGACGACATCGAGGAGCCGCTTCTCAGGATCAAAGCTCCATGTCGCAACGCCGCTGGCGCGAACAGCGGTAACGCTCATGCCGGCCGGAATCGTCACCTTGAGCTCCCTGATCTCGCCGCGCGCGATCTGGTAGCGAATGACATTGGCGAAATCGATCACGCCGGCCTGCAGCGCGGCGTAGGTGTTGACTTCACTGAAGAACACCGCCTCTTCGAGCTTCGTCTTGCGGACGCGCGGACGCCACGTGATTACAGCAGTAGAGACAGGCCCGAAGACCGCTTCAGCCAGGGTCTCTTTGGCCTTGTCTTCTGTCTTGAAGAGTACTGCCTGGCCGGCCGAAATCTCCATCTCCGGCTCAGGAACAGAAATCTTAACGTTGTTCCTGATGTTCTGGGGCATTGGCAGCCCAAGCGCCCACAGGCCGTCTCTTTCCGTAACGGGAACGCGGTAGGTCAGCTTGGCCGTGTATTCGCCGCCCCTCTCAATCTTCAGGTAATAGCCGTCCGGCTTGCCCACGATCTCCATGTTGCGCGAGCTCAGGTCGAATTTGGTCAGCACGTTGTCCGGGGGGAGGACCTTGAATATCGTTCCCTCTTTGACCTCAAACTTCATTTCCGTAACGGCCTGCGCGCTCTTCTCGCTGTCCTTCTCGATGGTCGGGCATTCAACGGTATGCGTTACTACGTCCATGGTGGGGCAGGCAGGGACATGCGGGGCCGACTTGCCTTTCGCGAATACGCTCCCGGCCGCGATCGCGAATGTGATCGCCCCAACGGCGACTATTGTCATGAGTTTCATATTGATGAAGCCTCCTGTTTCAGGTTCAAGTGGAAGATCGTCATCAGGAAGAGCCGGCAGCGCGGAAGACTTCCGCTTCCTGCGGCTGAAGACCTTCCGGAAGACCAGGCAGATGCCGCTCCAGACGGCCCTGATCAGTTTCCCTATGAGTTTGAAGCCGCCCTTGAATCCGATGACGAGCAGGAGGCAGGCGATTACCAGCCAGCCTATTGATGCCGCCGCGGACCTTCCGGCCGCACACTGAACGCCGCCGAGCAGTATGAGGGTCAGTCCCAGCGCGGTCGCGGCGGTGCTCTTCTTCCTTGCGGCAGCAGCGAGGAACGCGACGCCGGCAACCATGAATACCACCATCGAACGGGCGTTGCTTTCGCTGCCCATCCAGTCCGGAACAACCTGCAGCTTGAGCTTCAGCGGGTCGCTTCCTGACTTGGAGGCAATGACCACGGAGCCCGTGTATTCCTTCACCCTGGCGCCGGTGAAGTGGTTGGTCAGCGCGTTCTTCACTGTATAGTTCGGCCGGAACGGCGCCCTTGCCATCCGCACCATGATGCGGATTACATTGGCGAACGGATTGCGCGCAGCGTTCCCCTCGGCAGCGAGGTTCCCGACATGCTTGCAGATGACGTAGTCTTCCGGAACACTGACTTTCCATCCGGCGAACGCGGTATGCGTTTCCGGAAGGACCGGCGCGGTGAACCCTACGCCCCTGAATCCGCTGCGAAGCAGCCCGAGCTTTCCGTGCTTCTGGGCATAAACAACTTCGACCCTGAGCGCGGTATTAGGATCGCGCGGCCGCATCACAGGAATCATGACGCCCTCTTCGCTCTCCTGCGGCTGCACCACTTCCTTCGTGCCGTCGGCATTCAGGTATTTCACCGTCCAGAGATTGACCTTCTTGGGCATCTTGAGGATCAGGTACTGCCGTGAGGCGTTCTTGATGAAATAAGTGGCCGTCGTAACCGACTCGCCGTCCTTGCTGAGCTTTGTGTCCAGCTTCACATAGTCAGCGACCTGCCCGAGCAGCTGTTCGCGCTCATAGGGCGTGACCTTCATCTGCACCTTGTGCGGGGTGGAAACATACTTGAACGAGGCAATTACGGGCGCGTTGATCGTGGCGGCGTAACCCGAAGGTATTTCATCGCGCTCCACCTTGAACGTAGTGCTGTCCCGCGAGAGCACTTCCGGCTTCACGGTTGCATGGCTCGCGACAGCAATGTAGCCCACTTCGCTCTCCGTGCCCTGCGTTTCGATGCTGCCCAGCTCGAAAGCTTCCTTGCCGTAGTAGTTGAACTGCCTGTCATAAGTAATCAGGAGCGTGTAGTCGCCCATGATCCTCGTCTGCAGGCGGACCGTGCAGAGCTCGCCTTCGCGCTTCCAGCTCTCGATATCAGCGCCGGTAAACTCGAAGTTTTCGATGTTTTCCGGAATCCTCAGGACAAACTCCTGAACGGGCGCGCCTGTGATGTGATAGGTAAGCGCGACGCTGTTGTACATCACTCCTTCGCCCAGCGAGACGAGGTTGAAGGCTTCGCAATGTACCGCCGGCTTCGTGCGCTCGAGCTTCATGCCGAGCGTCCAGTCACCGCTCTTGAACCTGAAAGCGTGCTGGGCGTCCCTGACCACCGATGGAACCGAGCCCGTGTGCACTTCGCGGAGGCCCGTGGTCTGATCCGTCTTCAGGCGGATTCCCTTCTCGCCGGCGACCACGATAAACCCGCGCTCTGACTTGGCGTCGACGACCTTGAAGCGCGGCGCGGTGAACGCCTGGACGTCTTTACCCAGCGACTTTTCCATCTTGATGTTTATGAGCACCGTGCCGCTGGCCGCCGCCTTGAACGGAATGTAAATCAGCTTCCTTCCTTTTTCTTCGCGGACGTCAGCGTCCGCCTCGGAAACGTTGGCGCCTGTAATCGATGTGACTGTCCAGCTGTTGTCAGGATCGGTCTCGATCATTATCTCGCGGGCGGGCGCGTCCTTGATTTCCAGCTCCACGGACGCGTTGAACATGAGGTCATTCTCTACGAGTGAGAGCGAAAGGAGGTTGTTCGCGGAGTAGGAAGTGACGATATCGTCCGCGTTGATCTCCATTGTGTAAGGAACGTTCGCGTACTGGTACGCGTAAGTGCTGCGGGACGGCTGGCGGCGCGGCGCCTGCTTGGCGTCCATGACTATCGGCGTCGACGGGAATGACGCCTGGTCGACCTGGGTAAGGCCGGCTATCTTGCTGACCTGGAGCTTGATCGCGCTGTCCGTGCCGACCAGCAGGAAGCCGCTGGTGCGAAGCACGTTTTCCGGGGCGAATACCGGCAGGTTGAAGTTGCTGGGGAACTTGGGAAGGATCATCTCGCTTTCAACCTGAAGCTTATACACGTCCTCTTCAGGCCGGCTCAGCGCAACGATCAGCTTCGGGTTCTTCGCATCGCTCTTGTCGATCTTCCATTCCTGGATGTTGGCGCCTTTCACCTGCGTAACGTTTACGTCCGGGATGACGAGCGAAAGCCTGGTGAGCTCGCCCTGGATAACACGGTATGTGAATACCGAATCAATCCTGAGCGCGCCGACACTTGCGGTCGCGATGGTGTTCGCCTCGCAGGAAACCACGAGCTCCGAGTCGAACTTCTTGATCTCCGGCTTCCAGTTAACGGCAAATTTGCTTGTGAGCCCCAGGAACGCGGTGACTACCGTCTTCTTGTCCTTGTTCTGGGAACGCTGGATGTCCAGCGCGCCGGGGAACTTGATTTCAAGATCGTCCCTGTCGCATTCCACTGAGAGCTTCCTGATGCTGGACGCCGGAATCGAAAAGGAAGTTTCGCGCCAGTCGCCGTTCTTCACCGGCCGGCTCGCGAAACGGAAGAGAACATCCGAAGACGTGCCGCCCCATCCGCCTTTATGAACAAGCAGGTACTGGTTGCCGCGGCGGGTAACTTCGCAGTTCGCGGGAATCTTGCCGTCGATATAGGCAACGTCGCCGAGCACCAGGGGAAGCTCCGTTCCCTTCTTGAGGTTCTCCACCTTCATGTTCATGGTGAAGACAATGTTCTCGCCTTCAATCTTTCCGTCCAGCGACAGGTCTTTCACTTTAACGGCATCAGCAGCGTTCGCGGCGCCGAGCACCATGAGCGATGCCATCAGTCCAGCCAGTATCTTACGCATGTCTATTCTCCTTATTCGTTTTCGAAAGAAATAAGATAGCTCTCACAGAGCGCACGGAGCACACAGAGGGAGGGGCAGCATGTTGCTGCCCGGTTTGCCTTGCATAGCTCACAGACCGTCGCAAGGACGGCAGAATGCCGTCCCTCCCAACAGTCGTTATTGTTCTGTTCATCATCACAATTCCTCTTCAGGTTTCAGGTATCAGCATTCAGGTTTTCCCGCCTACTGTCCTCTCGCCATTCCGGGGGCGCTGGTGGTAAGGCGCAGGAACTCCTGCACGCGCTGGTCAAGGTTGAGCTCGAGCGCGACCGGCCTGAGGGCGGCCGAGACATCGCGGTAGTCGCTGCCCTGCGCGTACGGGCTGCCGCGCAGGATCTCCGCGAACTCCGCCGCGCAGGCAGCCAGGCGGAACCGGGCATCGGTCTTGTTGAAGTCGTTTGTGAAGTCGCTGAACCTGACCGGTATCTCGATTTCTTCGACCGCGTCGTTGTCCGTCCTGCGGTAGCGTACCCGCACTGTGGCGATCGGGTCGGGACCGAGCCTCTTTGAGATGACTTCCTTCATCCCCAGCTCGTACAGCGCTGTAACTGACTGGCCGGAGCCGACCTCACCGGCATCCACGGTGTCATCGCGGAACTGCTCTTTGGTGAGCTGCCGGTTCTCGTAGCCCAGCTGCCTGTAGCTCTTTACGAGGCGTTCATTGAATTCAACCTGGATCTTAACGTCCTTCGCGATCGTGTTCAGCGTGGCCGAAAGGTCATCAACAAACAGCCTCCTGGCCTCTTCCTCGCTGTCGAGGTAGGCGTAAGTGCCGTCGCCCTTGTTGGCAAGGGTCTCGAGCATGACGTCGTCGTAAGTTCCCATGCCGAGCCCGAACACTGAGCAGTAGATGCCCTGCTTGCGGTAGTTCGACACCTTCGCCAGGAGCGCGTCCGCGTCGAGGTTGCCGAGGTTTGCAACGCCGTCCGAAAGGATCAGTACCCTGTTCTCGCCCTTGCTGACGAAGCCTTTGGCGGCAGCTTCATAGGCCTTGTTCAGGCCCTGTTCGAGGTTTGTCGACCCGCTGCACTGCAGGCTGTCAATCGCCTCAATGATTGTCTGCCTGTTCTTCGCTTCGGTGTGCGAGAGGACCAGGCGTGCACGTGAGTCGTACTGGACGATGCTTATCAGGTCGCTGTCGTTCAGTTTTCCAACGAGCATCTTGAGTGACTTCTTGACCAGGCCGATCCTGTCAGGCTTTTCCATTGAGCCGGAGGTGTCTATAAGGAATGTCAGTACCGCGCGCCTCTGCTCTTCGCGGCCCAGGCGCTTGCCTTTCACGCCAATCTTCAGCAGGTGTGTTCCGCGCCCGAATTTCGAAGGGGCCGCTTCGGCGTATACGGCAAACGTCCTGTGCGTCGGCGCCTTATAGTCGTAGTCGAAGAAATTGACGACTTCCTCTGTCCGCACTGACTCGGCCGGCGGAAGGCTTCCGCCGATAATGTAATTCCGCGTCAGCGTGTAAGAGGCGGTATCAACATCTATAGA
>JBFIFS010000138.1:0-6242 GCA_041602695.1 Kiritimatiellia bacterium | reverse complement strand
CTTCCGCATTTCCACGGATATATCATCGAGCGCGCTCAGCCTGGAAACATTCTCAGCCATTGCCCTTTACCTCCAGTAGCCGACGCTAACAAAGCGGAGCCCAGCAGTCACTCAGAATCCCCTGCGCTGCCCCTTAGGAGAATCATTCTGCGGCACTCAACCAGCTTCGATCGCGCCGCTTCATACTCTGGATTCAACTTCAGCGCCTGCTCAAAACTACTTTCGGCCTCCTCAAGCTTTCCTGCCATCAGGAGGGCGGAACCTAGATTGAAGTGGGGCTCAGGGAAGTTCGGGGCCGCCTCTATTGCCCGTCGGCTGTGCACGCTCGCCTCCTCGTGTCTTCCAAGGAGCAAAAGGGCATTACTGAGGTTGTTGTTGGCCTCAAGCGAAGCAGGCATGATCTTCAGTGCCGCTCGGTAGCGGTCTGCAGCCTCCTCAACCCGCCCCAATTTCAGCAGGGCGTTACCCCAGTTGTAGTGCGCATGAACGTGAGAAGCATCCAGGCGAACTGCTTCGCGGTACCGGGCGATGGCCGCCTCCGCGTCTCCCAGCCCCAGCAGCGCATTACCCATGTTGCTGTGGGCATGCGGGGCTTCGGGCGCGATGCGCATTGCCTCTCGATAGTGAGCAATCGCGTCCAGCACACGACCTTCAGCCAAGAGAACATTGCCAACATTGTTATGAGCAGCTGAAGAATTTGGGCGCTTGACGACATTGTCTGTCCAGAACGCCTTTTCTGTCATCCAATCAAAGTTTCGAAAGTATGTTCCCGCTGCCAGCGAGAAAATCAGGATGCCCGCCAGCGCTGCATTAACAACCCGGCGCTTCGTTTCCTCGGGGACGCACCGCTCTGTAAGCCTCGAAAGAGCAAGAAGGGCCGGAATAATAACTGCCGCCAGGGCGAGATACATGCGGTGCTCACAATATACGTTATGTGTTGGCGCGATGCTGGAAGACGGAGAGAGGAGCACAAAGAAGGCCAGGCTAAGAAAGCCTAAGGGCCGTCTGCGTGCTGTGCCGAGAACGCCATAAACAAAAAGCAGCACTAGCGGTAAGGCCGGAAGAGCAATCTCTTTCCACCCCTGCGAAATGCGATTGGTATAGTCGAGGACCAATCCGCGCGGCCAGAACACGAGTCGCAGATACTTAAGAATCGACAGGGGCTGTGAAATCGCATAACGCAGCATCCCGGTCTTGGAAGAATCGCGATACATCCCCTCCAAGGTCCCAAGAACAAGCATGACCATGATAATCCAGGTTGCGAACAGGCCGATATACAGATTCTTTCGTCTTCGCCACAGGGAGCTCCATTCCCCGCCGCTAAATACATAATCGTATAGCACTACTAGCAGCGGTGCTGTAACCATGCTTTCCTTCGTGCCCATTCCCAGAGCACAGGCTACGACTGCGGTTACGCCCCAGCCCGGTCGCTTCCCTCCCCTTTCCGGACTCTTTCCCTCAAACGCACGTATCGACGCATACAATGTAAGGAGATAGAACATCCCCATCAGCGATTCCGCGCGCTGCACTGTGTAGGTCACGGCCTCCGTCTGCAGCGGGTGTACAACCCATACAGCGGCAGCAACAGCAGCAAATGCCGTTGGACCAGTGCGGGGCCGGCCTCCAGGGGGCAGACGCAGGATCGTCCGTCTTATAATCCCAAAAAGGAGCACTCCGCCGGTCAGGTGTATGAGAAGATTGATGAGATGAAAGCCCCACACGCCATCACCCGTGAGCTGATAATTCAGGGCAAAGGACAAAGCGAGGACCGGACGCGTATCCACGGTGGCGCCGGTATTCCAAAGAGGAACGCATAGCGGCTCCGACAGAGGCCAAAGACGCCTGATATGAGGATTGTCCCGAAGCGACTCAATGTCATCGACCTCGAAGAATTCGCCCTGATGACTGCTGGAATAAGCCAGGACCCCGGCCAATACAATCAGCAAAACCGGCAGCACTCGCTTCAATAGATTATCTTCACTCACCTTAGCTCACCTGCCCGCTGAAGCTTAATTCAAAACAACTGGACCGTGCGGTCAACACCTGCTCGCAGATAAAAGTCCTCTATTTGCCGGGGTTCGTCTTCAGCAGGCCCCCATTCGGGATAACGCGTTGCCACACCTTCAGGATTCGAGGATGCCAGCGTCTCGTGAAAAACCGCGAACTCCGTTAGACACACAGGCATGTAAATAACGCCGCCTGCCAGGCGAAGGCTCACGGTGCCCACTCCACCTCCACTGGCAGTGCTCAGGCGAAGACGCCGCGTCACACCACCTTCCGAGTCAAAGAGAAGCACGTCCATTTCTCCCTCTATCATGGTATAGGACATCGCCGCATCAGGGTGATAATGAGGGAGCGAGCAGTTCCCTCGACGGTGCACGACAATCATCTCCTGGCAGGGGTCATCAACTGAGTGATGCATACAAATGCGGTAACGCCCGGTTTTGGATTCTGACGCCTCTTGCTTCAGCCTTTCAATAAGAGCGCAGTCTACTCCGCAAACTCTGTCCTGATTAAAAATGGCGCCTTCTGCCGTCCTGCTCTGGAATGGTGTTTCTTTCTGCATCAGCTGTAGTCCTCCAACTCCCCTTCCCTTACCAGATCCAGGGTAGTGCAGTGCGGCCCGCCACCAAGCGTACGCGTGTGCCGCAGACGGACCGGCATGGATTCAATACCATATCTCGCCAACAGCTTCATCAACCCATGCTGATTCTCCTCCACAGCCACAAGGTCAGGGCCGAGACTGAGCAGATTCATCGCAATCCACCTGGAGGCACCGCCCCACCCTTCAATACATGGTATGGGATCAGGCTCCGGCGCATATATACACTCCCACCCACGAAACAGTTCAGGAAGACAGTCTTTATTGACGCGATCGGGACACATCAGCACAAGACCCGGTCGAAGAACAGCGAAAGTAGAATCGATATGAATAAAGACATAAACATCCTCTACACGATGAATGCGATATCCGTTCCCCAGATGCTCCTGCAGCCAGTCCGCGCCCGCGTGGTTTCCCGTATTGGAAATCAGGTAAAGAACGTCCCTGCCGATCTTCAGACAGTTCGCGGCATCGAAAGCGGGCTCATGGTTCATCAAGGTGGGCGATCCCAAATTACTTCGGTCGTACATGCTGTCCAGAAGGCGCGGAGTGGGAGCCCTTGTCATTTCGAACATATTGCCAAATATCCTGTCGGCTTCATTCTGGCGATGACGCAGTACCATCGGCGCGGCAATGGCCTCGCTGCCGATCGTCAGGACGGAATCGCGCGGACAATAGCCGTAGAACCCGTCAACAGTCCAGTCGTCGGTGGCATATTCCTCAGTGAAATCCGCTTCGAGGGTCCTATGTACAGTAATACCCAAGTCCACCAGTTGCTCGGCGAACCGGTCGAGGTCCTCGTTTGCCTCCTTGATGATCCTGTCTGGATAAGGTCCCGTATTGACTCCAGCGAAGTCCTCATCAGAGATGTCGCCATAGCAGATGCTGTGAAGCGATTCATCCTTTACGGTGGGAACCTGCGCGCCGGTCGCGGTTCCTACCACGACCTCCTTGAGAGGATGCCACTCCGCGTGCGCATTAATGGCGACAGTCATGACCGCTTTCCTTTTGTAAACTAACGTGCAATACGATTATTCAGGATACTCATTCCTTCGCGAAAGAGAACTCTTAACTGATATGACGACCTGACGCGCGCAAGCTGCCTCAGAATATATGAGGGGCGTTTGTAAAAACGACTGATTGCCTCGTCCCGAAGTCGAAGCAGGGATTCGCGCGACAGCCGGGGATGCTCCCATACCGGCGATCCGTCAGGAGCCGCAATTTCGACGCCCTTACCCAGCAGCCAGTGTTTCCCGCGCACACGCTCGCCAAAAGACGTGTTCCAGGCGGGAGCAGCAACATTGAAAGAAGCAATGTCCGGATCCAGTTTTACCGCAAAATCAATCAGGCGTTTCAGTGAACCTTCATCTTCGCCTGTCAGCCCCAAAATAAAATGCGCCAGCGTTCGGAAGCCCATTCTCTTCGCCATCACAAAGGCCTCCTCAACCTGCCCTGTCGTAGCCTGCTTCCGGTGCGCGTCCAGCACTTCCTGCGAAGGCGTCTCTACGCCAAACATCAGTGTGTGGCAGCCTGCTTCCCGCATGGCGCGGAGCAAATCTCCATCAACAGCGTCCACTCGCATTGATGCGGTCCACGAGAAACGGCCCTTTCCGACCTCATGGATTGCGCCGCAAACCTTCAACGCATGTTCCCTGCGCGACCCAAAACTCTGGTCGGCAAGGAAGAGCTCGCGGATGCCCGACTCATGCAGGTGCGCGAGCTCTTCAGTCACATTGTTTATGTCGCGCAGCCTGTGCTTAACACGCTCCATAAAGCAGAAGTCACAAGCAAACGGACATCCGAAATCTGTCAGGATTGTGGCTGCCGGATGACGCAGGCTCTGCGGCATGAAATAGCGCTTCAGGTTGAAAAGTTCGTGAAGTGGTACCGGATAGGAAAAGTTTCCTGAGCCCTCATGGCTGGGTTCCCCGGAGTCACTGCGAGTATACAAGTTGCGCAATCCTGACGCAGGACCATCCTTGAGAAGCACGCACAGGTCGTTCTCCGTAAAATCCAGCATTATCGCGTCTATGCACGAGTTGCCTTCAAGTACGGCCCGGGGCTCAGCGCGCGGGTAGTCGCCGCTGACAATGACCGGGATGTTCAGTCTCGCCTTAAGATTCGACAGAAACTCCATGTCGCTTGACCACGACACTGCCGCGACTACCGCCACGACTGCATCCGGATTCGCGGCTTCAACATGGGACTGCGCCGCCTCCGCGTCCAATGACTCAACCACGGCATCCGCCACCGAGACCTGAAACTCACGAGCAAGCATGCCGCTGATTATCAGAAGGTCAAGCTGCGGCCAATAGTAACGGCCTTTCGTAAAATGCCCACAGTAGTAATCCCTGGAAACCGGCGGATCAGAAGGGGGATTGAGAAGGAGCACCCTCTTCACTTCTGAACCCTCATCGCGCGCATTTCGCGAAGAAGCCGAAAATAGAAAGACGCCACCCCGGCAATATTCTGAAAGTGGAACGCTTTTGTCTCTCTGCCGGGAATATCGAACCTGTCCTCAACGCCTACCTGCACGTAGCTGCATCCCGACTTGATCAGCTTGATGATTCGCTCCGCCTGAAAGGCGTAAGACATCGTCTGAACATCCACGCGCCTCGCCACCTCCGTCCGGCAGAGAAGGAGATGGGTGTAGTAGTGCATATCCAGCCCGAAGGTCGTGTTAAGAATCCCCACGAACATTTTCGAAACCACACGCCGCCCGAATGGCCGCTCCGCCCTGTTGGTGGGATACGGGATCACCAGGTCTGCCTCGCGGCGCTTCTCGAAAATACGGTCGAGGGCCTCCGCCGTTGTGGCGCCCTTCCCATCGATATACATAAAATATTCCATACTAGCGCGCTTCAGCCCTTCATTCACGACACCACCGAGGCAGAGAGCGGGATCGCTGTGGAATGCGCTTACTTTATCATGCTCGGACGCTATCCTGTCTGCTATCTCGCCTGTGCGGTCAGCGCTGCCGTCATCGTGAATAAAGATCTCAAAATCGGAAAAGTGTCGTTTAATCGCAGGAAGCATCACGTTGAACGCTCCTGCAAGGTTGGCTTCCTCATCCCTTGCGGGGACAACCACAGATAAGGTGTTCTTTTCCATATCCGGTTATGCCTCACCGTCTTTTTCTTCGCTTGCCCGAGGCTGGGTGGCTTTTGCCAGACTATCTTCTCCCAGCTGAAGGCTCATCACTGCCCCTCAGCAATCTCGGCCAGGGCATCGGCGACACGTTCAAGATTCTCGTGCGGCTGGTCGGGTCCACCCGGCAAACGCAGGCCTTCGGCTGCAAACAGCTCGGCGTTGTCGAAATGCCCCTGACACGCAAGGTGAGCTGATGCCGCCAGGCACGGGTTGACCGGTCGAGTCTGGATCCCTTGCTCAGCCAGGAGCTTTTCTACGCGGTCTCTATCGCGGCAAAGCGCCACCGGCCAGAGCGGCAGCTCACCCTCGCTGAGCCGACTCGGAAGGAGATCTATGCCTGACAAGTCGGCCAGCGCCTCCTCGTAGAACGAGTATACCCGACGGACGCCATCGGCTTTCTCGGTCAGCTTGCCCAGCTGGACCAGACCCATCGCGGAGAGGACATCGGTGAGACGAAAGTTGAAACCAGCGGCGTCGAAACGGTTATCTG
>JBFIFS010000137.1:0-6252 GCA_041602695.1 Kiritimatiellia bacterium | reverse complement strand
GCCTGGATCCGACTGGGACCAGAAGTAGAGGACGTATTGATGCCCCAAACGATCATATGGAAACGTCATGCTTGAACCGTCCACCGCCACGTAGCTCCCACTGAAGACGGCGTCGATCTGACCACCCATATTCTTTTTGCGCCGAAAATCAATAACCTTGTGATCTCCGGCAAAGCGCTCAAGCATCGTGTCGGAAATCTGCTTCTCAAGATCAAAGTCGAGCAGTTTCGTCGCGATAAGGGACCCCACCAAAAGGCTCTTCCACTCGGCAGCCGTGCCTCGGTATCGGGCCAGCATCTCCTTGAGCGCTTCCGTTCGCTCCGCGACCGTCGCATCGGCGTCCGCCAGCTCCTTTTCGGAGAGAATCATGTCCGCATCAAAACGGGTTTCGGCATACTCGTCAGGCGCATCCCTGAACTGCGAGCATGTCTCATAGATTGCCGCCCGATTCGACTCCGTAGCCTCAAGTGTAAGCAGACGCTTTTGGCCTTCGAAAAGCAGTTCAAGCGCGGTGTAACGATTCGGTGCATCGGGAGCCGATTCGAGAAGCGCCTGCACGCCGCGGATCACGCCTTTGCATGCCCTGCGTATCTCGACAGACGAACTCGCCTTCGTTGCTTGCGCCAAGTCTTCGCGCAATGCGGTGATCTCAGATTCGGGAATAGTTGCTTCAGCCGGCTTCTCTTGGGCGAGGGACGAAACAGACATCAAGGACGCAAGCGTCGTGACTAGTACACTCTTAATGAAAACTGAATACTGATTACTGAACACTTGCATCTCTCCCCTCAGGTCTCAGGCATCAGGTTTCTGCGGCTACCGCTGGTATATCGGAATATACCTATGCGGTATCGCCAGAATAATGATCGCCATCGGCGTCTCATAGCTCGCAGCGCGTTTGCCCTGTTTATTCTTGCTGCCACCCCAGGCGCCATCAGAGCCCTGTTTCTTGATCAGGGCATCACGGATCTGCGGATACCACTTAGCGTAATATTCATCACCGGCCTGCACCATTGCCTGCGCAGCATAATAGTGACCATAATAGTAGTGACCAAAGTTGCCCTCGATGATTCCGGGTGACCGTTCCTCCAGAAAGCGTATCGCAGACAGCACCATCTCTGAGCCGCGCGCCCCTGCAAGCTGCGCCGCATATGCGCCTCCGCCCGTACAGGCAATCGAGTCATTCTTCTGCACCCCAGTAGGCACGTAGTTGAAGCCGCCTGTCTTCTGGCTTGTTGCCGATTCAAAATAGGTCACGACCTTGGCAATCGTCTCGTTAGGAACCACGATGCCCGCCTGCCGCGCTGATGCCAGTGCGATAAATACCATCACAGTAACTGAAGTGTCCTGTCCTCCGTCAGCGCTCGGTTGATAGCGCCAGCCCCCGCCGGCATTCTGGGAGCGGAGGATCACCTCAACGGCCTTCTCGACAGCCTTCTGAATCTCATCGTCTTCCTCTTTGTCCCTCGTCATCCCCCAGAGCTCTGTCAACGCAAGCGTTGCAAGCCCATGTTCGTACATACTCGTCCCCAAATATCCGTCAGGAGCTTCCTTCGCTTTGTTGAGAAGCCAATCCTTGGCCTTGTTCAATGCTTCGCCATTCGGGCCCGATCCAGGAAACTCAGCACGGGACATAAAGGCCATAAGTGCCAGCGAAGTGACCGCGACCCCCCGACCGCCTTCGTCTGTAGCGGCCCACGAACCGTCATCCCTCTGCGCCTCGAGCAAATGTTTCAGCCCCTTATCAATCGCCGCCGACGCCTTCGCCGTTAGCTCCGGCGCCTCATTCTGCTGTGCAAGAATGGTTGTAGCGAAGCATGATAAGGCTAGAGCGATACTCACGAGTGCAGTCGAGACTTTGCGATACGGGATTCGAGACACGTGCTTCGGGGAAGAGGACCGCACGCGAATACTGTTCTCTTCAGCTCGCACCTCCCGTCTCGTATCTTGCATCGGCTTCCTGGCACCTGAACACTGAACACTGATTACTGAACACTTCTTCACTATCTCGCCAGCCTTTCGTAGTAATCCTTAAGAATAGCGCGGTACTCCAGTGGCAATTCGCGTGCAAAGTTCTCGTTGAGCGCGGCGCGGTCACGCTTGCCAAGGACTTCCCACTCCAGCTTGCCGTCCGGCGGGCGCTTGCCGCTTACTGCGCCAGGCATATAGAGCATCAACAAGTCTTCGCCCTCATTGAAGTCATCTGACGGAGCGGGATCGGCAGGAGGTGGAGGACCAGGAACCTTCACAAACTTCAGGGCATACTCCACCGCGAAATGACGAAGACTTTCAGCTGCCTGCTTCTGGTCCTCAAGCATCTTTGCGCGATTCCCGCCTTTGGCAGCGGCAGCTGCCTTCGAAAGATGCCCCTTTGCTGCCACAAGCTTCACTTGCAGATTAGCCGGAGGGACTGCCTTCGGCGGCGGCGCGACCTCGCCTCGCTTGAGCGGCACCTCGATCACAGGATTCTTATGCTCCTTTGCCCGCGCTATGAATGGGTCACAGGCCTTTTCGAACTCACGCAGCTTCGCTTCATACCCCTTGAGTTCATTCGCCTTTGCTGCGTAGCTATCGCGGTAGACCGTTTTCTGTCTCGCCGACATCACGAGAACTTCCTGAAGAAGTACGATCTCCGGCGGATACGTCATCGCTGGGGGCTCGGGTGCAGAAAGAACAAGCGGCAGATGCGTCATCACAGTAAGCAGCGTCGTCGAGTCAGCTTTCATCGCGGCCTCAGCCTGAAGCATCTTCTCCTGCCCTGCCGTCACATCTCCGTCCCTCAGCAGTTTCTCTGCTACGGCCATATGGGTTACCGGAGAAGCAATCAGCCCCAGCCCCGTAATCTCGTTGATGAGCCCGCTATAGTCCTCCACCCTGGCCTTAAGCGCGCCCTGCTCGCTCGCCAACGCCGACGCATCCACTTTCTCCGCCGAAGCCTTATCGCGGAGCGCGCGCTGCGCCTCCCTGATCAGAACACCTTCCTGGAACGCTTTATGGAGCGCCTCGGTGAGCTCCAGAAGATAGCGGTATTGCGGGACCACAGAATCTACCTTGCTGCGAAGGTCGGTAAGAGTCTCGACGATGTAATCCTGCGCGTCTAATGCCTCAACGTCGTCCTTTATCAGCAACGCCTCGCCAGCCGCGTCCATGTCATCCTTGGCAAAGAGCATCACCGTGCCGGACTCTACCAGGTGCGATATCGGGTCGAGTGCCGTGAGTATCGCGTTCACAGCATGGACCAGATTCTTCTGCGGCAATGCGAGTTTCGGGAGATCGTCCGGCTTGCTATTTTCTGTGAGTTCAAGCATGTCAGTCTGCTCTTCAACAATCTCGGTGACATACGGGCTCGGAGCAACCGCTTTCCTTGTCATGGAAACCATCCCCGCATATTGACCAACATTCTGACCGTGTTCGGCAAGCAGTACCTGCGCGTCTGCGAGGGAGGCTATTACGGATTCCTGGTGCGGGACTGCTTCGCGAGGCTTATTCCCCCTCAAAAGAGGAATCGCCTTGCGCATCGACTTGAGTGCATCGTCCAGCCGTCCCGGTACTGAGAGAGAGTGCTCCGAGAGGGCCAATGAGCGCGCGATCTTGCCTTCCATCTCAAGTTTCAGCTCCTCAAGAGCATCGGCAAGGGCCTCTTCCTGGTCTCCCAGGTAGTCTGACTTTAGATCATCGGCCGCGGCGTCCTCTGTCTTTTCAAGCAGACTCAGCTGACGTTCACCGAGCCGCACGATAATCTCATCTATTTCCTTTGACGCGAAACTGAGCCGCTCAATGCGCACTGCCTCGGTCATCGAGGAGATGCGTTGGGCAGCAATATCCGCAAGACTTGCAAAGGCTTCCTCTGCCCTCGCCTGCGCTTTTGATGCCGCTGCGCGCTCACCCTTCTTTATGTGGGCTTCTGCATCGCTCATGGCGGTGTCTGCGACTGCAAGAAGGTCCGCAACGGGCGGCTCCTTTGGTGCCTCGACATCAAGTAGACGCCATCTTGCTGCAGGAACCGCCGGCATTAGAAGCAACTGCAGATTCTTATGCAAAGCGGCCTGCGTCTCTGCCATTTCCGCCCGCCTCTTCTTGTACGACTTTTCATCCAAGGCCTCGATCTCAGTCCGGATCTTCTTCTGCTGCTCCTCCTGTGATGCAAACAGATCCGCGGCCTTTGCGAGCGCTTCACGCTCCGCTCCGACGCGGAGCCTGAACTCCCCTTTGAGCATCGAGGCGATCATACCGGTTTGAATCTTTGCCGCTTCCGCGGGTTTCCCTTCACGTATCAGCGTCGCGGCCTTAGCCAGGTCAGCATCAATACCGCCCTGGAGCATCTGTTTGACAATACGTGTGAGCGTAAACTCGATAAGTGCGTCTTCAACCGTGCTTTCCCGCTCCTTGGGACTTGCCTCAAAAAGACGCTTCAGCCATTTCCCGAGACGTTCCTGCGCCTCGGCAAGCGCCGCGGCATCGGCGCCAGGACTGATTGTCCGTAAGCGGAGTGCTGCCTGCGTCTCAGCCGCCGCATGCATCTCCCGGCCCATAACGTCAGCCGCGTCGCGGTAGCCAAGTTCCAGGACCAACAGACCCAACTCCCGGGCGGAGTTGTTTACCATGTGAACTGCATGGTCATGCGCCGCGTCGGCTTTACGGCCCGACTCGCCCGCCAGAGATCTCAAAGCTCCGGCCGCCTCGGCCAGATTGTTTGATGCAATACCCAGCACGTTCGAGCGAAGCTCATCGAGCGACGCGATCAGCGCCTCATTCGTAACACCATTAGCTGTCAGGTCATCTGTCAGAGATTGGATTTGATACGCCAGCTTGCCCATTCCCTCACGCATCAGGTCCTGCCTGACGGCTTCCAGCTGGCAGGTCTGTATAAAGATCGGATCAGAGCGATCAAGCCTCATGACTACCTCGTGGACCTTGCGCTCCTCCTTGTAGAACGTTCTTAGTCGTGAAAGCAGTCGTCGCCTCTGCTTCTCAACTTGAGCAAGATAGTCCTCCATCGACATGATCTGCATGCGGCGCGCTTCCGTGCGGGCAAGATGCGGCCCCTGATCGCCTGGATACGCGTCGATAAGCTCAACTGCGAACGTCACAGTCTGCCCGATCGCCAGGTTCGTCAGTACAGAACGGTAATCCCAGTCAATAACCTGTTCTCTTCCGTCAATAGGCTTTGCCGGCGTGAAGATCACTTTCTCCTCTTCGGTCTTATCGACCTGGTAACAGACGAACGCCTTATCCACGCCATGGTCATCACTTCCACGAAAAGCCAAGTCTACTTTGCGATCCAGTGTGGCGTAGATGTTCCGGGCCGGAGAGGTCAGCTCGGCCCGAGGCGGACGATCCGGAGCGACCTGAAGGTAATTGTTAGGACTCGTGAACTCGAAATCGTAATCACGATCCACCCAGGAAAAACCGTAAGCCCGCGACTCGCTCGCGAGCATTTCTACACTGACAGTGAGACCATCCTCACTGATCTCCAGCGGCAGAGGGTCCTCTCCCGCCAGGTTCATTGTCGCCTTCTGCACCGCTCGGTCAAGTGTCAGCTTCCACTTGATTGTGCTGGTTTCCGGAACCGTAATTGTAAGTGCTTCGACAATCTCGTCGGGGCGCTTAGTATACTCAGGATATGCTAGCGTCACCTCAGCATGCTCAATATTGGGTGCGTTGATCACCTCGACTGTCTTCCATTTACTCCGGGCATCGCCGGCCATGATTCTGTACTCAAAGCCGCGGTAAGCTGTCTCAATCTTGTATTCACACTCACCCTCTATTATTTCGACTTTGCGTGTACGCGGCTTGCTCTTGCCTGTCCGGATAACCACTTTTGCTTTGCGAGGCACGGTGCCGGAAACCTGGGCTGCTATGCGCACCGGCTTCCCTTCCTGTACAACCATGTCGCCGTTGAGCAATGCCAGCTGTGTGCGCGTCGGGTACTCAATCTCCAACCAGGGCGCAAAGAGACGTTTGAAGCCTGCCGTAAAGATAGGCCCGTGCGAGAAAGACAGAATCAGCATGATACAGGCCATCCCCGCCGCAATCGTCGCAGGTCGCTGAAGTGATCCGAACCGAATAACATCCTTCGCACTAATGCTCCCCGACAGCTCCTCGGCCTTCCGTCGAGCGACCTCGGAAAGATTTGAAGATGTGCCGTCCCGCGGTTCATCGCCACCCAGTTGCAAAGCCGAAACAAAAAGACTTTCCATACCGCCGATCTGTTCCTCCACCTGAAGCGCCGTGCGTACTGCGTTGAATGACCGG
>JBFIFS010000136.1:0-6382 GCA_041602695.1 Kiritimatiellia bacterium | reverse complement strand
TCATGACGAACCGGTTGTCAAGGTTGCCGGAGGCGAAGGCCCTGAAATATTCAAGCGCAACGATTATTACTATTACATTATTTCCCCAGGGGGTACGCGGCCTTATCAGGAGCATATGATTATGAGTTACCGGGCAAAACGCCTGGAGGGGCCCTGGGAAGAGGATCCTGAAAATCCAGTAATGTATGCACCACATACCACACACGCAAAGCTACAAGGCCCAGGCCACGGCGAGGTGTTCCAGGCCCACAATGGAGAATGGTATTTGACCTACCATGCCTATGAGCTTTCTCACTACAGCCTGGGGCGGCAAATGTGCATGGAACCCGTTATCTGGTCGGATGATGGGTGGTGGAGACCGGCAAACGGGAGGATTCCGAGCGAGCAAAATCAGGCTCCTGCATGGGAACAGGTTAAGTATCAGATGCAGGCATCGGACACCTTTGATTCAGCTGTTCTCGGAAAACAATGGTTCTTTCATACGAAACCGGATTACAGTGGCCGATGCTGGAGTCTTACAGAAAACCCGGGATACCTGCGAATAAAGACGCAAGAAGGGGACATCAGCTCTCCATCAGCAGCCCCCTGCGTCTTTCTTCAAAGGGTGATGCACAAGACGTTCGATATAGTTGCCTCTGTTACTTTTGATGCACAAGAGGACAACGAAGCCGCCGGAATACACCTGTATCACAATCCAGCGAAGAACATTTGGCTGACGACTACTGCCGTTAACGGAAGAAAGGTGTTCGAAGTCGGGGTGAACGACAAGCCATTCAACTCCGATATCGATCCCGCAGACCTGGAACCATCCGAGATCATGAAGACGCTGCGCGCCGCGCCAAAGGTGAAGCGCATCTTGGCCAGAGTCGACAATGATATTGGGAATACAGCTCTCCTCAAGATGAGCATCGACGGACATGAGCATGTTCGTTTCTTTTACAGTGCGGATGGAAACCAATGGACAGCCATTGACGCTGAGGTCTATTTCGGGGACTCTTGGCACCATTCCCGGCTAGGCAGGAAGCCGGGATCCCCTGACCTTGGCTGGGTGGGTTGCGGAAGGGATAATGTATGGACGGGCACAGTCATGGGCGTATTTGCCTGTAAGAATGGTGCAAACCGCTCAACACATGCCGATTTCAAAAGCTTTCAAATCGTTCAACCGGCTAAGTTGAACAATGAATAAAACATTTATTTGCAGCTGATATTCGAACAAGACGCTCGAACGGACGCGAACAAGTCGCAACGCTGAGCTTCACCGTTCTGCCGAATGAAGGAATAATGGATCAAACATCAATAGCCGTCACTTTCGGGCTTCTCTGTGCGCCTGCAGGTGGAATCGTGACAAAGAAGCTTACCGGGTGGTCTGGATGGGTTGCACTACCGATTGGCGCCATCTCATCCTTCCTTATGATCACAGTGTCTACCTACCTATTAGTGGGCCTGATAGGGAAAGCGCTTCCGACTCAAGAAGGTGACGCAGCGCAAGCATTGCAGAACAATCACAAGGATGGTGCCGGCGAATAGCTCGCCGGACCCCTCATGTAAGACGTTGCGAAAGAAGAACATAGATGGATAAAATGCATGCCCATGTTACCGCAAACCTGGCTCTATACTGCCTTTCTTGTGCAGCCGTTCTGTTCCTAATCTGGAAATTCATGCCGGGCTCTCTCTTGCTGAAGGTCATCATCTCCCCCATCAGCGTATTCGCCGTCGGCTACTTGGGACACAGGCTATTCCCGAGGATCACCAGCCCTTTTGTCGAACGAATATACAGAAGACGCACGGACAAGTCCCGATAAGGTACTTGAGGGCATTCGGTTACAGCTCCGCTGAATCGAACCCACTCATTGCAGACGTTGTGCATGAGATGTTACACACTTTTTACATCCAGATGACATCCTCTAGGCTATCATCAGGCCCATTAAACAAGAATCAAATGGGAGATGCCTGTGACCCACCCAACAAGATTCTCGACCCTATCGATGAAACCGAGCCTAACGCGACTCCATCGAACGGTCAACATTGACGATGTGCGCCACTGATTAGGAAAGCATGATAGATCTCTCTTTTTTACAAGTGTGCATTTTGTTCCTGGCCGCGGCGTTCGGAGGTTTCGTTGACTCCATCGCTGGGGGCGGGGGCATCATCACGGTCCCTGCTCTACTGGCTGTCGGCTTCCCGCCCCACCTCGCCCTTGGGACCAATAAACTGCAGGCGAGTTTCGGCAGCCTGACCGCGGCAATCAACTACCGACGAGGCAACATGCTTAGTTTTCGAGCACTCGCCATGGGCATCGCCTTCACCGCCGCTGGAGCCATTGCTGGCACTGTGACCGTTCAGGTTGTCTCGACAGATTGGCTGAAGCATATTATCCCGGCTCTCCTCGTCGTCATCTTTGTATATGTGCTCTGCAACCCTGACCTCGGTGCAGTACATAAGCCGCATCGCGTGGCCCCATGGCTATTCTACCTAATTTTCGGGTGCTTGATTGGATTTTATGACGGCTTTTTTGGCCCTGGCACGGGATCCCTCTGGACGCTGGCGTTTGTCGTGTGGCTGGGATTCGACCTCAAGAGAGCAACCGCTCACACGAAAGCGCTGAACTTCACAAGCAACATCGTGTCGCTCGTGACATTCCTTCTGGGTGGGCATGTCATAGTCTTCGCCGGCATCACTATGGGCGCAGGGCAAATGCTCGGGGCCTATCTGGGCTCACATCTGGTGCTTACTCGTGGCACACGGTTTGTCAGAATCTTCTTTCTTTGCGTTGTAGCACTCACAATAGGAAAACTTCTTTGGTCAACGTACCGTTAGCAGAACAACGCCCTTGAGCGTACGCGGACAAGCCGCGCCTGCTCAGAGCAGACATTGGCTTGAAACACCAATGATGATTTGCACCTCTATCTCTGGTATTTTTTTGCACTATGGAACAGATCGATATCCTCACAGAGGCGTCGGGCCTTCAGTTTGACGCCGCATTCGAAAACGCCGCAATAGCGGGAATAGAGGGTCTGCCTATTCACATCCCCTTCATCGACGACCTCATCCGCAACAAAACGGCTTCAGGCCGAACAAAGGACATGCCCGATGCCGAAGCGCTTGAGAAGATCAAGTAATGCCAACAACTGCATTCGTTTACATCGCTACAGCTCGGCGACTGATGCCAGCAAAAATGAAAGGACACAACATGAAATCGCATTCAATACTGCTGTTGCTCGGCGTTGCCGTGATGGTCTCCTCAGGCTGCTCGAGCGTAACCACCCAGTTTCCCCTACCCCGCAACCCGAAACCAATAGATCAAGGGGAGTTTGAAGGCGCGTGGCTTGCTGACGACAAGGTGCTGCACGTCCAGTTCGCCAGCAACGACGTTGCGAATATCGCCACGCTAGAATGGGAAAGCAATCAATTCCACATTGTTCATGGGGAAATGATTGTAACGAAAGGAGAGGAGAACAACTTTCTCTCTGTCCGATTTCAGAAAGAAGGCGTATGGATGGATGCCTATTACTTTCTTTCGTATAAGCTTACAGACCAGGGCAACCTGATCCTATGGCTCCCAGACCCCGATTCCTTTGAGGAAATGGTCGACGAGAAGAGGCTGCAGGGCATCATTAAGAAAGGGAAGTACTCCACAAACATTGTAATCACCAATACCCCTGCAGAACTTCTCAAGATCATTAACGACTCGCACAATTCAGAATTGTTTGAATACAAGGAACCTATAGTGCTCAAGAGACTCACGAAAGAGAACTAAGCAGAACAATCGCTTGCAGAAGTATTCTCATTCACGCGCGGAATGAGGACACTGTGAAACGAAGCGTTCTGTATAGGAAAGGAGACAATATGCTAATCCTCAAACGGAGACTTTTCACGCTGTTGCTCGTTGGAGCAAGGACCATTAGCGAACAAGTCACTTTAGGATATACGCTTTCAGCTGCCCTCAGCCGAACACCCTCATTGCAGACGTTGGATTAAATGACATTTATTGCAAAACTCATCACAGGAGGCTTTTATGGATCGTGAGATCATCACATTGGCGGCAGACGATGAATTTAGAATTTGCCCGTCCTGCGGATACAAGGATGGTTTTCATTCGATGTTCCGGAGGGAAAAAGGTATTACTAAATGGCTTTTTATATGTCCCTCGTGTCACAGCATTTTCGACATAGGTCGTACATTACGTGATGAATAGACAGGCAGAGCAGATACGTACACGTCCTCGGTGTACTGAGGCCCTATAGCGGAACAATGCCGAAAGGAAAGAGACTCTCGGAAACAGCCGCAGGATCGAAGACAGTGCTGATTCACGCGCGCCCACTCCACAAGCACCCGGAACCCCAATGTCTCGACAAGACCGTGTCTCCCCGAGGCAAGATTTCGCCCTGCCCCCTGGTCGACAGTCACCCTTCCTCACAAATCGCAGGCCACTGGATCGCCGATGTCTGCTATAAGACTTTAACTGAATGAGCAAACAACAATGCAATGGAGGAAAAGAAGTGATCGACATTAGAGAACAAGACATAAAGCCTGTCTGTCCGCACTGCAAAAAGGAATTGGAATCCCTGATTGTCGCAAAGAGAAAGCTGATGTCCGTGGTAAAAGTCTTCTGTTGCGAACATTGCAAGGCCGTCCTGGGAACAAGTCTGACTTAAGATGCTATGCGGATGCTTTCTAGTGCTCTGTAACAAAGTTGTCCAACAATCGATCTGAATAGGGACCGTCATGTCCTCATTTAACCAATTATCCCCCACAGCTTGCGAAGCGCTATGGATCAGCCTGAAGGGATTGCGAAATGCCACTGCACTGCTTCGTCGGGTGGTTGATTTGCGCGAGCTGCCCAGATGCGCCTCGCTTGAGGTCACATCACTGGGCTACTTTGAGCTTTACGTCAACGGCCAGCGAGTTGGCGACCACGTTCTAGACCCACCGCTGAGCAACTTTTCCAAACGGGCCTTCTCAACTACGCACAATATCACCGACTGCCTGCAGCCTGGTCTCAACTGCATCGCCTTGTGGCTTGGCAGGGGCTGGTACAGGGGCTGCGACCTGGGCCCCGCAGGAGATACGACCCCCCACGGTTCAGGCCCGC
This sequence comes from Kiritimatiellia bacterium, assembly GCA_041602695.1. Classification (GTDB taxonomy): domain Bacteria; phylum Verrucomicrobiota; class Kiritimatiellia; order UBA8416; family JBFIFS01; genus JBFIFS01. The sequence continues at coordinate 1,290 of JBFIFS010000136.1, read as the reverse complement.
TGCCCGGAGTCGTGCATGACGGACCTGTAGTCCGTGTTTCGATGCAACTGGGTGACTCGTATCTTGTCAGCGATACACACTGGCGCGCCGCTCCCGGCCCCATCTCCGAGACGGGAAGCTGGCGAAATAGTGATTTCGGCGGGGAGATCTACGATGCACAACTTGAAGCCCCAGGCTGGACGCAGCCGGATTTCGACGACAGCGCCTGGGAGACGGCAAGTACGATAGCTGTTCCGCCGCTCGTAACTGAGCCGGCGAGGGTGGAGCCCACTCGCGTTCTTCAGTCGTTTCCTATCACCACCTTTGAAGAGATAGCACCGGGTATCTACCAAGGCGATGCAGGGACCTGCCTGACAGGTTGGCTGGAACTCGAGTTCGGGCCTCTGGAGACGGGGCAGGAGGTGACGATCACCTACTCCGACTGCATCGACCACGAAATCTTCAATCGCTATCGCCAGGAGGACCGGTACAGGGCGCGCGGCGCGGAAGAAGAGCGCTTCCATAATCGCTTCAACTACCACAGTTTCCGCTGGGTGCGCGTACAGGGAGCCCAACCGGTTCGCGGAAGGGCCCACCTCGTTGGAACTGACCTAAGGCCCGTTACTCGCTTCCGGACATCCAACGATCGCATCAATCGAATCCACGAACTAGTCACGCATACGCTGCGCTGCCTGACTCTTGGCGGCATACAGGTAGACTGCCCCCATCGTGAGCGGCTCGGCTACGGCGGCGACGGATCAGCAAGCCTGCTCTCCATGCTTACCCATTTCGATTGTCGACAACTCTACCCGCATTGGCTCAAACACTGGCGTGACGAACAGCGTGACGACGGCGGACTGCCACACACCGCTCCCGCACCCTATCGTGCCGGTGGAGGGCCTGTTTGGTGCGGCTTTCCCCTTACCGCCGCCTGGTATCACTACCTCACCTACGGCGACCCATCGATCCTGCGCGATCAGTATGCCTCAGCATGCCGCTGGTTTGACTATATCGCAGCTCACACGCGGGACGGGCTCCTCCGGCGCTGGCCTGATACAGACTATCGTAACTGGTATCTGGGCGACTGGCTTCCCCCCCAGCCGGTCGATCCCGCCGACGAGGACTCGATCACCCTTGTCAACAACTGCTTCCTCGTCGAGTGCTTCGATCGCGCAGCAGCAATCGCAAAGGTCCTGGGTCTGCCCGCGGACACCAAGGCACACAGCGGCCGCGCCGCGGCCCTGCGTCACCGTATCCATGAGGTATTCTACCATGACGGTATCTATGCCGATGGCGATCAGATTGATCTTG
>JBFIFS010000135.1:0-6443 GCA_041602695.1 Kiritimatiellia bacterium | reverse complement strand
GGGTCAGCCCACATAAATGCGCTTTGTGCCGCGGATGGACTCATTTGTCTGCCGAAAGGCACAGCGGAAATAGCTGAAGGCGAACTGATTGATGTTAGACAGATTTAACAGGACCATTAACTACATGCGCATCTCGGTGACCGACCGGTGCAACCTGCGCTGCACCTATTGCATGCCGCCTGAAGGCGTGCCGCTCGGAACCCACGGCGATATTCTCAGCTACGAACAGATTACGCAGGTTGTAAAGGCCGCTGCCGGGCTTGGAATCACCAAGGTGCGGCTCACAGGCGGAGAGCCGCTTGTGCGGCGGGACATTGAGAAGCTCGTAGCCATGGTTTCAGCCGTCCCTGGAATTGAAGAAGTATGCATGACGACAAACGGCCTGCGGCTCCCCGAGCTGGCAGGGCGTCTCAAGAAGGCCGGACTCGGCAGGGTGAACATATCATTGGATTCGCTGGCCGAGTCAAAATACGCCGCGATTACGAGCGGCGGTGACCTGCATGAGGCGCTTGCGGGGATCGAAGCTGCGCTGAGCGCGGGGCTCACGCCCATAAAGATCAACATGGTTGTCTTCGAGGATACGGAGAAGGCCGAGATCGAAGCCATGCAGAAGTTCTGTGAACAGAAAGGGGCGTTGCTCCAGCTGATAAACAGGTTCTCGCTGGAATGCCGGCGCAGCGGCGATGGGCCGGTTCCCGCGGACCGTCCGCCGGCCTGCGAGGACTGCAACCGACTCAGAATGACCGCGGACGGGCACCTCAAGCCATGCCTGTTCTCAGAGGACGAGATTCCTGTGGATTTTGACAATATAGCCGCATCACTTCTTGCGGCCGTGGGTCAGAAACCCGAGAATGGTACATGTTGCAGAACCAGGCTCATGCATGCTATAGGAGGCTAATATGACCGAACTCAGCCACATAGATGAAGCCGGGAGCGCCAGGATGGTGGATGTTTCGGGGAAGCCGGCCGTTAAGCGGACGGCGAGGGCTTCGGCAAAGGTCATGGTGTCGCCCGAGACCATAGAGAAGATTCGAAAAGGCCTGCTTAAGAAGGGCGATGTACTGGCCGTGGCACGTGTGGCAGGCATAAACGCGGCCAAGAAGACTTACGAGATGATCCCACTGTGCCACGCAATTCGGATCGACAGTGTTACCGTAGAATTTGAACTGCTGGCAGACTGCGTTGTCATAACAACCTGCGCGATCTGTACTGACAGGACTGGCATAGAGATGGAAGCCCTCTCCGCCGCTTCAGGCGCGGCGCTTACCGTTTATGATATGTGCAAGGCAGTCGACAAGGAGATGCGGATCACAGACGTGCATCTTGTCGAGAAGACGAAGGAAGAAGCCTGATGGCCGAAGTCGTATCAGTCAATATATCGGAAGAAAAAGGCACGCCCAAGAAGCCGGTAGAGAGCATAGAGATCGATGATTTGGGTGTGAAAGGCGATGCGCATGCAGGGGCCGTACGCCGCCAGGTCAGCCTCCTTTCGAAGGAGTGCATCGATGCCTTTGCTGAGAAGATGGGCAGGAACATAGAGAACGGCGAATTTGCCGAGAACATCACCACGCATGGCATTGACCTGGAAAAGGTGGGGATGTTCGACAGGCTTTACGTAGGCGATGTTGAGCTTGAAGTGTCGCAGATCGGCAAGAAATGTCATGGCGACGGGTGCGCCATATTCCGGGACCTGGGCAAATGCGTAATGCCGGATGCCGGGATCTTCTGCAAGGTCATCTCGGGCGGCAAGGTGAGCCCGGGGTCGGCGGTTGAGCATAGGCCCCGCCCCTTTAAATGCCTCGTTATAACGGCAAGCGACCGGGCCTCGGCGGGCGCATATGCCGATCTGAGCGGGCCGGAAGTGGAGAAATACCTTTCCGGACACCTGGCCGGCAGGCGCTGGCATCCGGCGGTTAGACGGGTCGTGCTTCCTGATGACGCGGTGGCTATTGTCGAAGCCCTGGAAGCCTTTGAAGAAGAGGGCGGCGATGTTGCCGTCGTCACCGGCGGAACAGGAATAGGGCCGAGAGATGTAACGCCTGAAGCTGTTGTGAGTTTTTGTGACCAGATGATTCCGGGGATTATGGAGGGTATCCGTGTCAAGTACGGTGCGGAAAAGCCGTCCGCACTCCTGAGCAGGAGTGTTGCTGCCACGAAGGGCACTATGCTGGTTTATGCTATTCCCGGCAGCGTAAGGGCCGTTTCCGAGTATATGACAGAGATCCTGAAGACGCTGGAACACGCTGTCCTGATGCTGCATGGTGTAGACGCGCATTGAAATATGCCCATATTACTTGATTGAGTTGATGGGAGGGTCCGCTTCCACGCGGACCGGACGGGGTGGAACCCGTCCCTCCCCAGAGATGTAAACAGATGTTTAAGAAACTAATAATACTTGTCGCACTTGCCGCATGTAGTGCTTCGGCCCAACAGCCCATCCTGCGACTGGCGACCACGACCAGCACGTATGAGAGCGGTCTGCTTGACCGTATCCTGCCGCCTTTCGAGCGGAGCCATGACTTGAAGGTGCATGTCATCTCGGTAGGCACGGGCAAGGCAATGAAGATCGCGGAAAACGGGGATGTGGACGTTGTCCTCGTACATGCGCGTGAGGCAGAGGATAAGTTCGTCCGGGAAGGGTTTGGCGTAAACCGCAAGGACGTCATGCACAACGATTTCGTGATTCTCGGCCCCAAGCCGGATCCAGCCGGAATCGCAGGGATGAAGGACGTGAGCCATGCCTTAAAGAGGATTGCCGAGAATAAGGCGTTCTTTATTTCTCGAGGAGACGATTCAGGCACGCACAAGAAAGAGATATCGCTCTGGGCGAAGGCGGGAATCGCGCCCGCCGGGGACTGGTACCTCGAATCAGGGCAGGGGATGAGTGCCACGCTGCGGATGGCGGACGAAAAGAACGGCTATGTTTTGGTGGACCGGGCCACATACCTCAGCTTCAAGAAAGAGCTTCGGCTCCAAGCGCTGGTTGAAGGCGATGACCTTCTTTTCAACCCCTACGGAATCATAGCGGTAAACCCGGAACTCCATAAGCACGTGAAAAAGGACCTGGCGACGGCCCTCATCGAGTGGATGACGTCTGCCGAGTGCCAGCGGCTCATTGCTTCTTATAAGAAGGAAGGCGTTCAGCTGTTTTATCCAGATATTGTCCGAGTGGAGCAGGAGCAGTAATGGATTATCTTGGCGATGGTTTGGCGGGTGCAGTGAGGATCATCGTTTCTGGCGATGCTGACTTTCTCTCCATTGTGAGCGTATCCCTTCTTGTCTCCCTTACCTCCACTTGCCTGGCGACCCTCACTGGGGTTCCATTGGGAATTGCGGTAGCTCAGCACCGATTCAAGGGCCGAGGTTTCATTCTTATGATTCTCAATACCCTCATGTCCCTGCCAACAGTAGTCGTAGGGCTGATGCTGTATTCTTTTCTCTCCCGACGCGGCCCCCTTGGCGAGATGGGCCTTCTGTATACAAGGTCCGCCATTGTCATTGGCCAGTGGGTGCTGGCATTTCCAATCATTGCGGGACTGACCGCGGCAGCTGTGAAGGGGCTGGACAGCAGGATCAGGCAGACCGCACTCTCACTTGGAGCCGACGCGCACCAGGCCTCTTGGGTATTCTTGCGTGAGGCCCGCTACGGCGTATTTGCGGCGGTTGTTGCCGGATTTGGCCGTGTTTTCGCTGAGGTGGGGGTCTCAATGATGCTCGGCGGCAATATCCGGGCGTACACCAGGACAATCACGACCGCGATTGCATTGGAGACGAGCAAAGGCGAGTTTGCCATGGGTATTGCCCTCGGGCTCGTCCTTCTGGCAGTGGCTCTAGTGGTCAATATCGTCTTCTGGACGCTGCGCGGGAGGACCGAGTGATGCTCTACTCGCTCAAAGATATCGAATGTCGTGTAGGTAAGTTTCTGCTTACCATCGACAGCTGCGAGCTTGACCAGGGGGAGACATATTCTGTTGTTGGTCCCAATGGTTCTGGGAAGAGCACTTTTCTCAATGTCCTGGCATTCCTGCTGACTCCCCGTTCCGGGGAACTTGTATTTCGTGGTGATGAGGTGAATTACACCGAGGATCTCATTTCTGTAAGGCGTGAAGTTGGGTATGCCATGCAGAACCCATATCTTTTCACGATGAGCGTTGAAGACAATATCGGCTATGGACTCTCAGTGCGCGGAGTGGCGACGCGGGAGATCAAGCGCAGAGTGGGTGAAATGATGGAGCGTATGTCGCTTTCGCACCTGGCGGGGCGGCGTCATGTTGAACTGTCTGTGGGCGAGAGCCAGCGTGTTGCGCTCGCGCGGACACTGGTCCTGGATGCAAAGGTAATTCTTCTTGATGAGCCGACGGCCAGCGTGGATGCCTCCAACGTCGAAACCGTCGAGAGGACCGTTCTGGAGCTCTGCAAAGAGCGTAGCGCTACTCTTGTCATCAGCACCCACTTGGCTGATCAGGCCCAGCGCATGTCGCCGAACACAATTTCCGTCGTCGATGGTCATGTCAACAGATAGATGCCGGGCTGGGCGCCTCGCATCTTCCCGTGTTATCTTAGAACAGGATAAGGATACTCATCATGGCGATGGACCAGATGATGTCGGGCGGTACATGCAGGTTGCAGGTGGAATCAAAAAGCAGGTCGCCCCGCGCAGGGAACTCATCATCACCAAACCACAATACCAGCTCTACGGGTATCCGCTCAAAAGGTTCCAACTTGAGAGATATGTCTCCTAAGGTCCCGGGCTCACCATTATAGAGCTTGCCCTTCTCGATGAAGCCATCTGCCTGCCCATCCCAGCGGGCGGATATGCCGTCAAGGGGCAGGGCATGGGAGCCTTGAAACAGCTTTTCGAGTGCTCCGTCTGCCGCCGGCTTTATCTGATGTCCCGTGGGAAGCACATCCTTGGCGTTGATCAGGTAGCTCAGGACCGAAATCCTGGAGAAATACGCGTATTTCCCTATGATGGCTTCAAACTGCTCACCTTTGCCATCAATTGTCCTGGATTCCATGCAGAGCTTTACGGGATGGCCATAAATGGGCACGGTATAAGTCCGGGTCCCGGCATCATAGGCAACCCCGGTTCTCCTCACTACCTCGGCTGGATCCAGGTCCAGCAGCGAGTTCCATCCAAAAGATTCGCCTTCCTTCACTTTCGAACTCCGTATAGCTCCTGCATATGCCTGCTAAGCGCGGGTGTCAGGGCAAAGACCTTCTCAGCGTCGTCTTCAGCCATCGAGCCCGTCCCGCAGGCCGGTGTAACCATGGCGCTCCGCGCTATCAGGTCTTTGTCAATTCCCTTGCTGGACAGCAGGTCCATCTTCTCTTCAAGGCGGTCAGCCAGAGAGTCAACAGTCTCATTCCTGACAGAGTCGGAAGTGGGAACGGCACCCCATGCCACCATGCCACCGGCTTCCATGTATTTCTTAATTTCCTCATGGTAGATTGCAAGCGTATCTCCGTACTCGTAGGAATCAAAGTTGATTATGTCCACGTGCGAGTCGACAAACATGGTCCAGTCAGTATTGCCGCAGCAGTGCAGGGCCGCCATGGCGCCTTCAGCGTGAATTGCCGCCACGGTTTCGGCAAGTACTGCCACTACGTCATCTCGAGTCAGCCCGAGGTAGGCGGAGCTTCCGAACGCGGAAAGTACGGGTTCGTCGATGAAGCAGATTATCCCTTCCGCGAACGGGGCGAACTGCCGGATCTGCCAGCGGCACTTCATTGCCAAAGCCTTGACGACCAGGTCTCGGTAGTCCTGTGAGAAGAAGATGGGCGTGCTGTCATGTGATTTTACACCCAGCGCGAAAGTGCATGGCCCTGTGGTCTGGACTTTAATAAAAGGCTTTTTAGCATTCTCCTTCACGAGGATGCGCTTGAACTGATGCAGGCCGGATGCTGATTCCTCTGTTATTGCGCAAAAATCTTCGGGAGGAGTGGCTCCCGCCTCAATATCAAGGTAGGTGCCGTAAAATTCCGCCATATCGGAGACGGCCTGCTCCGTGAGTTCGCCGCGTATCACCTTTTCTTCAAAGTCTATGGTAACTCCGGGGATGCCGCCGGCATACTGCGCCACCATGTCCTCGTTAAAGCCGCACCGCGGAAGCTGCGGCCAGAACGGTGCATCTGGAAAGGAGTCTAACGATTTCCGGCAGGCGTATTCAGGAAAGCGGAAGGGCATGCTTCCGATTCCGGTGGCTGTGAACGGTGTTATTACCTGACTCATCTAGACTCCCGAGGGCCGCCGGCGCTTACGTTAGGCCATGCTCAGGCAGCACGCTCAATCTTTATGTCTCTTCTTCTCGGCCTTCGCGACATCTTTCTTAAGCTTGGACAGATCTTTAGAGAGCTCTCCGATGCGCCATTCAATCGTGGACAGCATCCAGAATTGAAAATGGTTCATTTTCGCGTTCTGCCTGAGGATGAGCGCGAGCTTC
>JBFIFS010000134.1:0-6457 GCA_041602695.1 Kiritimatiellia bacterium | reverse complement strand
GGCCGGCGCGGACCGCCGGCCGGTTCTCGAGTTCCTGGCGGAGGCGGCCGAGACGTTCGCCCAGGCGCGGCAGGAACGTCGCGCGCAGCGCCGGTCGGACGCGAGTCTGCACGCGACGAGCGAGAGGGGGCGGTTCTTCACCCTCGGGGGTGGCACTCACAGCAGCTTCACGCGCTGCCCGCTGCTCATCCGTTTCCGGCTGATAAAATGTGTTCTCTGGCGAAGTGGACGGTGATGTCGTCAGCTGTCCTATTTCATCCTCGATCATGAAATCGAGAAAGAAAGCCGCAGATTCCTTCATAATCGGCATTGCGTCAGCCAGGAATTTCCTGTCCTGCGTGAACAGGAAATGTTCCCAGAGGTGTTGGCACAGCCATGCTCCGCAAACCGGCCAGAACGCATGCTGGGCCTTGCTCCCGCCGGTGTAGGGGTAGCGCCAGAGGTCAGTGTTATGATGCAGGCACCATCCGCGAGCTCCATAGAGCTGTCGTGCGGCCCGCTTGCCGGACTCGGCGGCCTCTCGAACCATCGTGAGAAGCGGCTCGGCGCAGTCTGAAAGGTTGCATGTTTCAGCAGGCCAGTAGTTCATCTCCGTATTGATGTTGATGGTGTAGTTGGACCGCCATGGCGCTATCAGCTTGTTGTTCCATATGCCCTGCAGGTTGCCCGGCTGGGTGCCGGGCCGAGACGAGCTGATCAGCAGGTATCTTCCGTAATTGAAAACCAGGTTTGCCAAAGCAGTGTTCTCGGCAGGGTCCTTGGACTCCGCGAGTATCTGGTCTGTTGGCCTGTCATCTGTAGCGCCAAGGTCTATTGTCACGCGGTCGTAAAGCGCCCTGTAATCAGAACAGTGAGCTTCCTTGAGGCGGTCCCAGCCTTCAGCCGCCGCTTCATTAATCGCCTTGTCGCAATCGGCCTCCATGGCGGCGACATCGTTTGATGGCTCTTGGTCAAATCCGGCAAATCCGGTCTTTATTGCAACCAGCAGCACTGCCTCGTCAGCGGACTCCAGTGCTAACTTGCCTTCGGAAGCGGTAACGGTTCCGCCTTTGTTGATTACCTTGATCTTTACGGCATAGCTCATGCCGGTCTTGCCGTCCTGTTCCCATATGACCTGGTCCCCGTTCCGCGAACGATTACAGAAAGGGGTGGTGCCGTGCAATACAAGAGACGAGACTTGTGCCAGGGCTTCAAAACGCATCTGCGAGTCAATGGACAGGGCGAATGACAGTGTGCCGGGGGAGTCGGTCGTGAGCCGCATGGCCATAATCTGGTGCGGCGCGGAGACAAAGGTCTCCCTGCAGTACTTGGTGCCGTCCCTCTCGAAGGTCACAGTCGAGACGGCCGAGCCGATGTCCAACAGGTGCTCGTAACCGGTTGCCTCTCCGCCGGCCTTGAAGGCCAGGTTTAGAGTGCCTGCCATCTGGTAGGACTGCGTGTCATGCGCCCCGGTCATCTTGTCCGTCAGCGCGGTTGCGTCTGCGTAACGTCCATCACGGATGAGGCGGCGGACCTCTTCGATGTTTTCCGAAATAGAGTATCCCGCCTCATCACTGGGCCTCCCTGACCAGATCGTGTCTTCATTGAGATCAATCTGCTCCCTGTCCGTGCCGCCGAAGACCATTGCGCCCATTCTACCGTTGCCGAGAGGCAGGGCTTCCTCCCAGTAGTTAGCCGGATGATTGTATTTAAGTATGTTCATAGGGCGAATACTGGCGTCAAAGAAGACGCTTTTCCAGTACAATCAGGATAAATCCCGGCTGTCCGCCGGAAAGCCTAGCAACGCCACTCGGCGATCCCGTCGAGTACCATCTGTGTTCCTATCGTCATGACGACCAGACCGGTGAGCCTGACCATCGCGCCGAGCAGGTTGAATCGTCCGAGAACAGAGCTGATCCTGGTGCTGAAGGTCATGACAACATGGTTTATCGACACGGCAAGCAGGATCGCGGCACATGGAACAAGAAGTCCTTCCCTCGCCCGCAGTGCTATGCATGCGGCAATCGTTGCAGGACCCGCTATCATGGGGCAGGCAAGTGGCACGAGTGCCACGTCATGGAAGCGGGCCTGTGTCTCCTGCTCGAAAAAGACGCCCTTTCTGAGGGCGTTGAAGCCCACCCAGCAGAGAACCACTCCGCCGGCCAGGCGAAGTGAGTGCAGTTCGACTCGAAACATCGAACGCAGCACAAAGTCACCGAATATCATCGATCCCAGAAGTATTCCGCCCGCGACGAGACTCGCCTTGGCTGTGACGCGCATAAAGTCCTTGCGCTCATTCTTTGTGGAAAGTACTGCGAGCACCGATACCTTGCTGATCGGATTGACCAGCGCAAGAAAGTACACGGTCATAACCAGGATCTGCGTTACTGTCTCTTTCATCTCTGACTCAAATCTCATTCAAGGCGCTGTGGTTGGCGTGGCTTGCCAAGCCGTAGCGTAAGTAGGGATGTGCCCGTCTTCGCCGCTTCGCCGACTACGCCGTGGCAGCCTTCTATCCTCCAGGACTCGCGAAGGCTGGTGCTCCCGGAGGGACTCGAACCCCCATGGTGTTAACCACTAGATCCTAAATCTAGCGCGTCTGCCAATTTCGCCACGGGAGCATGACCCTTTCCGTCGCTGGGATCGTAAATAAAGCAAAATAGCCGGCGTACTCCAACTTAAATCTTAGATGAAGCAGAGGGGATTAACCTGTCCTTGCCGGACAAACAAAATGGCCATCACTGATCTGAATCCGGCCGGGGCGGCCGCACAGGGCGCTCTTTGGGGTGGCTGGAAATCTCTTCTGTTAATTCTCTTAATTCTGTCTAAAGTTCTCCAGTGAAGAGGAGGTCGATTATGCTGTTTGATGTGCTGACGGAAGAAGAGAAGGCATCTTTTGCCGGAATATGCAAAATCACAGAATACGGTGCCGATGAGGTAGTGGTAAGGGAAGGGGACGAGGGAAGCACCATTCTTATAGTCAGAAAGGGAATGGCGGAAGCGAGGAAACCTGTCGGAGGAGAGAAGTATAAACTCCTCAAGCAAATGGCGCCCGGTGACTTCTTCGGTGAAACTACCTTCCTCTGCGGATGCCCCAGGTCCGCCGACATTGTAACTACCGAGCCAACAGAGATGCTCGAATGTGCAATGAGCGAGTTTGATGATTACTGCAAGGTCAATCCCGACGCGGGGCTCAAGATATACAAGGTCATGGCCCAGGAAGTTGCCGAGAGGCTGCGGCAGAACAACGATGACCTTAAAAAGGCCGTCAAGTGGGCGAGCCAGGGCGAGTGAAAAGAAAGCCTGAAGGCTGAAGCCTGGGGTTTTGAAAGGAATAGGAATGCGAGTCAGGGGGTTCAGGGCTGTAAGGCCGGCAGAAGGCAAGGCGGAGGAAGTGGCGTCAGTGCCTTACGATACAATCAGTACCGAGGAGGCGCGCGCGCTCGCTAAGGGAAGGCCGAACAGCTTCCTGCACGTCATCAGGGCGGAACTTGAGTTTGATGACAGTACGGACGTCCATTCAGAGGAAGTGTACCGGCGTTCACTTGCCAACTTCCGGAAGATGCGGGATGAAGGCGTGTTGGTTCAGGACGATGAGCCCGCGCTCTATGTTTATCGCCAGGTCATGGGGTCCCACGCCCAGAGCGGGATCGTGGCATGCAGTCACGTAGACGATTATCTTTCCGGCGCAATAAAGAAGCATGAGAAGACCCGCAAGGAAAAGGAAGACGACCGCCTGAAGCATGTGCTCGCCCTGAATGCAAATGCCGGGCCGGTGTTTCTCGCGTATCCTGATGACCCGGATGTAGACAGCGCAGTAGCGGAGGTCGAGGCCGGTGAGCCGCTATATGACTTTACGGCAGAAGACGGCATAAGGCACACGGTCTGGCAGGTTCCGGGGGAGAAGGCCGGCGCCGTGATAGAACGATTCAAGGCGATTCCCTCGACATATGTCGCTGACGGGCATCACCGCAGCGCGGCCGCGGGCAGGGCCGCGGAAGAGAAACGAAAGGCCAATCAGAACCACACTGGAGAAGAAGAATATAACTGGTTTATGACAGTCCTTTTCCCCGCCAGCCAGTTGAAGGTGCTGCCTTACAATCGGGCGGTACACGACCTGAATGGGCTTAAAGCCACTGAGTTCATAGCAAAGATTAAAGGGCTGTTTGATGTGACTGAGGATGCCGCTGATGCCCCCGAAGCGAGGGGCAGGTGTTCCATGTATATTGAGGGGAAGTGGTATTCGCTGGATCTTGCCGGCGCGTGTGACACTGATGACCCTGTCGGTTCTCTGGATGTCAGCATATTGCAGGACAGGGTGTTGGGGCCGCTGCTTGGAATTGAAGATCCAAGGACGAGCAGCAGGATAGACTTCGTAGGGGGCATCCGCGGGAGCGGTGAGCTGGTGAAGCTGGTGGATACTGGTAAGGCCGCGGTGGCGTTTGCCATGTTTCCTGTAGGGATGGACCAGGTGATTGCGGTTTCAGATGCCGGTATGATCATGGCCCCGAAGTGCACGTGGTTCGAGCCGAAGCTCCGCTCAGGCCTGCTTGTGCACCTGCTGGACTGAGTTTTTTTTAAAGGATTTGCTTAATAGCTGCGCAAGAAGCCGCCTCATAGGAGAGTAAGGCCCGGTGCCCTTTCGTTCTCCGCGGGAATCCGAACGATACTTAGGCATTGATTTCCAACCTCATTGCGGTAAACTTCCGTGTCTGAGAAGAATGGATATCGATGGCTAAGATACTTCTAGTTGATGATGAAGAGATCGTGCTGAAGTCAGTGTCTGCCCTTTTGGTAGGGGAAGGGCACGAGACTGCCACGTTCACATCTGTTCCCGAGGCGCTGGACGCGCTGGATGGCGGCGGATTTGATCTTATAATAACGGATATACGTATGGCGCCGGTCGATGGGATGGAGCTCATCAGGACGGTTCATGAGTCTAATCCTGACTTCCCGATAATCGTGATATCAGCTTATACCTCCGAAAAGATCAAGGAAGAGGGGTATAAGCTCGGGTGCTCGCACTATCTGTCAAAGCCGTTCCGCGTGCAGGACGTTCTCGACGCGGTAGATTCGGCCATGAAGAAGGGCTGAATTCTCCTCAAGTCAGCTCCCATGAGAAGATGCGGGCCTTGCCGGAGCCCCACGTTTCATCCGGCGTGAGCCTGACCGCAGTCGCCTCTATGTTTAGGTCCAGCTTTACCAGTCGTCGGTGGTTCTCAAGCATCGTAACTATGCCCTTCCATTTGCCATTGACTTCCGCTTCGAGTCGGAATGCCTTTACCAGCGTTTCCGGTAGAGAACGGGCCTCTTGGCCCAGCCGGTAAATGCAGGGCATGTTCTTCCCGCTGCGGTTAAGGTCGCTGTCGAATACAATCCTGGTTTCGCCAAGCTGCGTTGGATTGTCGAACCTGTACTCTATCCAGCTTCCGCATGGGCCTTCCCAGTAATTGCCCGCTTCAGCGATCGGCCGGTCATGTCCGTTGCGCAGCGGTTCAGGGTCCCCGCTTTCTGCTGACAGAGATGCCTGCCCGGTGACCTCCGGGATCGAACGCGTGCACCATGGCAGATAGCAGTCGTCATACATAAGCTGCTCCTGCAGTTTCCGAATATGATTCTCATAAACAGCCCGCGGAGAACACGCGCACCTCGATGCAAGCGCTGCGGCCGTGCCGACCGCCTGGCCCATGGTGGCGCAAGTGGCCATTACTCGCGTTGAGCTCATTGCGGCATGAGTCGCGCTGATGTTCCTTCCTGCGAAGAACAGGTTTGAAATGTTTCTGGAATATAGGGCCCGATAGGGAATGCCGTAGGGTGAAGGCGCAGGATGAAATATTGTCGGCTTGTCCGGCGTAGCCACACCTGCCGGGTGATGATCGTCCATGGACCATCCGCCGTAGGCAACGATGTCGTCGAACCGCCCCTCAGCGCGGACATCGTTCTGCGTGATGACGTGGTCGCCGACACAGCGCCTGCTCTCGCGCTTGCCCGGCAGGTGCCCAACCCAGTCCAGGGCGAAGTTCTTCATCTTTTCTGAATGCTCCGATCTGTTCTTCAGGAGGTCCCACACGCCGTACGATACCTTCAGCAGCATGTCCCGGAGCATTTCTGTGTCGTGAATGGAGTCGTATTCACCGCCAAGCTCTATCCACCAGAAGTTGGTTCCCATATTGATGCCCCGGTTAGGCAGGTCGGCTTCACTTTCATAGTAGTTGGCCCAGTCGGGACGTATGAAATGCTGCGGCGTGTCCATCTCGCGCCCCTGTATGAGGCAGCTCATTCCCATGGTCTTCCTGTCGGCTTCGGGCGGCATGATGTCTTCTCCGAACTCATCGCATGATTCCCGCCCGATGCGGTACTCGGCTCCTGCGAGATGGGCGAGGATGCTGTCTCCGGAGCAGTCCGCAAACAGGCCCGCCTCGACAGTGTGCGTTGTTTCGGTTGTCAGCTGCCAGCCTGTCACTGAGCTGATTGCACT
>JBFIFS010000133.1:0-6518 GCA_041602695.1 Kiritimatiellia bacterium | reverse complement strand
TGTCTTCATCAAAAACCATGCCCGTAACAGTCGCGTAGGTGGCCTTGTCCTCACTCAAGTTATAGAGGACCGCGCCGACGCCCACGCTCTCCCAGTCCGTCCGGTATAGATCCATGAGCATCTGACCAGAACCTGGCCGTGCGTTCTTTACGCCCTGCGCCAGGCATGTGACATACCAGGAGTCATTGGTGTCCTGGTAGAAAACCACATAAGCGTTCTTGCCCTGCATTATCGCCTGCTGCCGGGTCAGCGCCAGCGTCTGGCGCAGGTGCGCCAGCGATGCCGTAATGCCTGACCCCGTCACCATCGAGCGGTATGAAGTGACCGCGATAGTAGCGAGGATGATCATGATGGCCATGACCGCAAGCAGCTCTAGAAGAGTAAAGCCGTTCTTAGTTGACTGATACTTTGTCATTATCAAAATCGAACACTATTTCATAAGTGTCGCCCTTGTTGTCGATTAAATTGCCTAAAGCATCACGCCTGTAGTCACCCACATTTATGAACCTGACATTGCGCTCGTTCCGGCCGGGATTACTGTTCAGCAGCCAGTCATCGATGACTACATTGTTATTGTCCTTGTATGTGGCTGTTGACGGAGGCGTTGTCATCGCGCCTTCCGGACAGGGCCACTCCTGGTATTCGAACCTGTAAGCTTCGAGCGCGCTCTTGATCGTAGCCAGCTCTGCCGTTCGCGAAACCGACAGCGCTTTCTTCTTGGCCAGGAGCACGGCCGTGCTGATCATTCCCGCAAGCAAGCCGATAATAACTATAACAGTCAGTATCTCTATCAGCGTGAAACCGGACCGTCCTGATTTTAGACGTGTTCTTCTGCTCATTTCTCCCAACTCCTCACATCGTCGCGCTGGGCGTCTCCTGTATCGCTGCCGTCCTCGCCTTTCGACCAGATAACGACCTCATCTTCAACAATACCGTAAGGGCCGGCAGTGACTCTCTGGTCATAGGCCGGTGTTGTGTCCCCGCCCATGCCGTTATCGACGGACATCATGTACATGTTGTTCCATGGATCCAGGTATCCTGTCGTGAGCTCATTAGTCGTTACATCCATGTATTTGTGCCCGAGCGAATTATGGGTCTTTCCGCTAAGTACATTGAGCACATTTGTATCGATGGCGGTAATGGCCATATCGGGAAACTTCCTGTAGTCGACAAGGTACTGCTTGAACGAAGTCCGAACCTGATAAATGAGCTCTTTGGCCCGGGTCTTTTTCGTATAGCGCTTCACCTTGCTGAGCACGGGCAGCAACAACCCGGCTATTATAGCTATTATCGCAATGACTACGAGAAGCTCGAGCAGGGTGAAGGCAAAGCCATGTTTCTTTCTCTTCATTAATTGTCCCACCTGTCCTTGTGAAGATCGTCGGCGGTTCCGTCCACTCCGTCAGGCCCTTTTGACCACAGCTTGTAGGAAAGATACGGAGGCTCACATTCATATTTTACAACCTGTTCCCAGGCATCTCTTATGGTCTGATAGTCATTCCCATAATCTGTTCCTTCAAACCAGTTTGTCTGATGAGAGTTATAGAACACTCCATCCAGGAAAACGCTCCAACGTTCCTTTGCAAGCCTGTCCCTGTCGGAATCATCGAGCCACTCGCTGTTCTCTTTGGTATCAATCTGGTCGCCTTTGTCCCTTTTAACGAGATATGACACCAGCCCCATGTCGAACAGGTTGCAGCTGTCAGGGTGGTCACGCAACTGGCTCTGGTTAAGCCAGGCCGGCTGCGCATTCGTGTTCTCATACTGGTAGCAGACGGCACAGTCTGAATGCATCTGGCAAACCCCCGGCGGTACTGGCGGATAAAGCCCGTACTCCGCCTTATACTCGTTCAGGGCATGGGAAACCTTCTCAAGCTTCGCGATCGTAGCCGCCCTGTCGGCATTCCTCTTGGCGATCTGCATCATCTTGAATGCAATCCCCGCCAGGATCGCTATCACAGCGATAACAACAAGCATTTCGATCAGCGTGAAAGCGTCTCTTCTTCTTTTCATATTCGATCCTCCCTGAAATTAAGCACTCATGCTGCTGATGATCGAGATCAGCGGCACAAACATGGCAATAACAATCGTACCAATAACAAGCGCGAGCAGAATAATCATGATTGGTTCAATCACCGACGTAAGACCTTCAACCGCGGTGTCAACTTCCTCATCGTAACTGTCAGCGATTTTCATAAGCATCTCGGGCAGCGCGCCGGTCTCTTCACCAACGTCCACCATGCTCACAACCATACCCGGAAAAACATTCGATGCCTCCAGGGGCATGGACATGTTGTCACCCTCTTTGACCGAGTCGTGCACCTTCTGAATCGCCTTGGCCACCACCTCATTACCGGAAGTGTCCCTGACGATATTCAGGGCCTGAAGCATCGGCACACCCGACTGGAGCAGCGTGCCCAATGTCCTGGAGAACCTGGCCGTTGCAGTCTTCAGGAAAAGAGATCCGAAAAGAGGCATCTTCAGCTGTATCTTGTCCAGGTTGTAGCGGCCGGACTCTGTCTTCCCCCACAGCTTCATGGCAGTCACGATCACGCCGATAATAATAATTACGGCCCACCAGTTGTTCTTCACAATATCACTCACCGTGATCACAAATTCCGTAAGGACCGGAAGCCGCTGCCCTTCCAGAAGGTCGTCAAAGATCTGCTTGAACTTGGGAATAACGTTCGTAAGAAGAAACCCGAGGATGCCGCCCGCGGCGACAAGAACAACGACTGGATAAATCATCGCGCTCTTGACCTTGGCCTTGATCTTCTCCGCTTTCTCCATGAACTCCGCGAGACGCAGCAAAACGACCTCGAGGACACCACCGGCTTCACCGGCCTTTACCATGTTCACAAAGAGCTTATCAAAGATCTTAGGATACTGACCCAGGGCCTCGGAAAAAGTGCTTCCACCCTCAACCGCTTCCCCCATGCCGCTGAGCGCGTCACGCATCGCAGGCTTCTTTTCCTGCTTCAAAAGAATCCTGAGCCCCCTCAGCAGCGGAAGGCCCGCGTCCACAAGCGTAGCCAGCTGACGGGTAAGCACCATCAACTGCTTCGGCTTCACCCTTCCACCAAACATCGCCAAGAGCGACGACTTCTGCGCCAGCCCCTTGCCGGAAACGGTTGCCATCACTGCCGGCCCCGCCTCCTTCTTCGCCCCACCGCCGATTTCTACAACCCTGGTCGGGAAAAATCCCTTGGATCGGATCGAGGCAATTGCCGCAGCCTGACTCTCGGCATCAAGCACGCCCTCCGTTTCCGTCCCCTTTGCGTCCATCGCAAAATACTTGAATCTAGCCATAAATGCCCTCCGGTCTTGAAGAACTGAATGTATCAACAGCCTCCATCCCCCGCAAGCCATTATTACTGAAGCACTCATGACAGAAAAACTCCCCGATCGCAGCCTCTCCCCACGTATTCAGCTTCTTAAATGCCAGATCATCTTCCATCGCCTCCACATTAAAGCACCCACCGTGCCAACTGCACCACATCCATCGTGCTGGATCGCTGCTGCAATCCTAACACGTTCAGCTAAAACATTTTACGATCATATAAACATCCCGGCCTGAAAAAGGTCCCGCTAAGGAGATACCGGCAATACAACCAGCGAATCATTGACATGTCTCTATTATACGCTTATTATACACCTATTATACGAAACCTAGCGAGGATCGTACGGATGCATTTATTGATTGAAGAGTATACGAAGACGTCTGCTGACATCGATAAGCTGCTCGCTGCCTATTCGGGTCCCGCTTCACCGGTAGTAGATGCGCTCCGACTGCTGGCGGAAATGATTGCCGGAGGACAGACCGCCAATGGCGCCCTCTTTATTACCCGAAATACCGATATCCAGCGCGAGGACTCGGACCTGGGCATCCTCCTTCTTGCCTACTGGGCAACGGCGCTTGTGCAGCAAATGCGTCAATTGCCGGAAAAAGGCGGAGAGGCCAAAGCGGTCATACACCGGGCCAGAAACCTGATTGTGCCGTCAACGCCAAAAGAGCTCTTGTCTCTGGTAGACCTGGTGCAGGGACAATTTGAAGAATGTTCAGGAAACATCGCGGAGCGCGACAAGATCCTTAGACGAGCTATAAAAAGGACCTCTCCCGAATCGGCCCGCCTGCCGTGGCTAACGGCCCAGTACGCTGTCATGCTGTCGCGTTCGGGGCGCCTGTCCGAAATGAGCAGGAAGCTCTCGGCGATCGAAACATCGCCGGCCTGGTCAGATATAGCGACTACCGCCCTGCTCGCCAACTTTGTCAACCACGTTGAAACCTGCAACGTGCATCAGGCCGAACAGCTTATTCCCCCTCTGTCCCGGACACAGCTCCCGCGGCCGCTCGCCCAGATGCTCGATCACTACAAGACACTCCTGCCGATGCTCAAAAGGGCACTTTCATCGGGCCCCGCGCAGCTGGACTCCGTTCCTGCCGATGAAGTGACTCCGGACTGGGCACTGGTCATCAAGTCTCTGGCCTCGGAGGGCAGCCCGCAGGCCCTCAAGTGGGCAAGAATATCCGAAAAGAGGGAACCGACTTGCATAACAGGAAACAGCCTCACCTCCTTCAACCTGCTGCGCGCGGAACTTTCCGAGCGGAATATCGATGCCGCGAGGCGACTGATAGCCCTGCGGCGCTCACAGGGCAATACACACTTCACAGACAGCCTCTTCGAGGCGCGGGCACTCCTCCTTGAGGGATCAAACGAACCCGCCTCAGAGGCGTTCTGTGAAGCCATGAAGGACGCAATCCAGCACAATGCACTGCACCGCATGGAACTGGAAATGACGCTGGCAACAGAAATACCCCGCCACATTGTAATGCAGCTTTCTGAGCGCGCTGCTTCCGCCGGCAAGTCCGTCAAGTCGGCCGCCCGCCCCGAGCCCGTTACTGTCTCTCGCGTTGCCGTCTCCGGGGCAAGCAACATCATAGGCGCGAGCCAGGCGGCAGATGAACTGCGGCGCACAGTCTCCCACTTCGCGCGTATGGACGTGCCGGTAATGATCACCGGCGAAACAGGCACAGGCAAGGACCTGATCGCCCATGCAATCCACGAGGAAAGCGACCGCCGTGAGCGCCCCTTCGTCGCTGTGAACTGCGCTTCAATATCTGAGAGCCTGCTCGAATCAGAACTTTTCGGACATGAAAAGGGCGCGTTTACCGGGGCATCCACGTCCAGAAGGGGTCTTTTCGAAGAAGCCGCCGCGGGGTGCATATTCCTTGATGAGATAGGCGAAATCTCCCCAAGACTCCAGGCCGCGCTCCTGAGGGTGCTTGAAACGGGCGAAATAAGGCCTGTGGGCAGCTCTACGCCCCGAAAAACGGCCTGCCGTATCATTACGGCAACCAATGCCGATTTGGCCCGTATGGCGCAAGATGGACGCTTCAGGCAGGACATCCTGTTCCGGCTCAAGCGACTGGAGATCCATATCCCGCCCCTTCGGGAAAGGACCGATGACATCCTCCCGCTGGCTTCTCATTTCCTCAACCTGAACAGGAGCGGCGATGCAAACGCGGTCATGTCAGAGGACCTCTGCCGAATCGTGCTTTCATACGGCTGGCCTGGAAACGTGCGCGAACTCCGAAATGTCATGGAACGCATGAGGCTGATGAACTCCGACAAGCTTTACTACGAGCCGGGGGACATCGGTCTTCCCGCGGCTGTGCACATGCCGCCCCACACATCACAGGCGCCGAACACTGTATTACAGGATACAAGGGCAAGACCGGTCCAGGCAATTCCGGTCGTGCGCAGCGGGGACAGCATGAGGCTGAAAAAGGGACGCTCGCCGATGCGAAGGCTGGAAAAGCTGCGGGCCCTCTTCAGGGAACACCGCACATTGACTCGAAGCGAGATCATCGAGGCCCTCGCAATATCTCCCAACATAGCCACCTCCGACCTGAAGGCGCTTGCTGCCGAAGGGTTCATCGACCGCGTCCAGCCAAGCAAATCTCCGCGTTCAGTCTATTTCAGGCTTCGGGCCGGGCAGAATTCGTGACCGGGAAGCTGAAGAGGCAAAGGCACAGCTCAACCGTACTTCTCTGTGGTGGAAAGAAGGGAAACGTCCAGAGCCCGGCTTAGGCTGGCTCTTTGTCCTTCTTCTCTTTCTTCTTTCGAACCGGTGCGGCTATGCCTACCCATTCGAGAAGGGCCATCTCTGACCCGTCGCTTGCGCGCTTGCCGAGCTTCAGCGTACGTGTATAGCCGCCATTACGCTCAACGAACTGAGTGGCAATATCCTTAAACAGGATTGACACCGCATCCTTGTCCCGCAGCTGCGAAACAGCAAGCCGCCTCGCCGCAAGATTGTCACGCTTGCCAAGGGTCACCATCTTGTCTGCCAAACGGGACGCCATCCGCGCTTTTGTCAGCGTTGTGCGAATGCGCTTACGCTTGATAAGATTGACTACAAGAGAGCCGAGCAGGGCCTTCCTGTGCTCAGCCGTACGCCCGAGCTTCTTCGAGTTAACTTTGTGTCGCATTTCTTAATCCTCTTGTGCGCTCGTT
>JBFIFS010000132.1:0-6530 GCA_041602695.1 Kiritimatiellia bacterium | reverse complement strand
TGTAACCCGTTGGCCCTGAGATAACGCCCCTGCAGATCCTTCACGTAAATCGCGTCGGGAACATTTTCAATGATCGCATCGAGCATCTGACTTTCTTGCAGGAAGTCATTCTTCTCGGCAACACAGTCAGCCGGTACGATATTGCTCTGCCCTAAGTCATCCACAAGCCGCCTCCCACGCTGAATATTAAGCCTGAAATGCCGTATGATCAAGCGATTTACGCTTCGACTCGGGGATGCAGGTCAACACCGGCCTCACGCAATGACAAAGGGTAGAGCGAGGCGGGAACACCTCAGGACTCACACCCACAACCCTCCCAGGTCGGTGAAGTCCGGGGAAGCGACCGATCAGAAGTCGATGACCGCGCCAACAAGCCAGCCCTGGAAAGCGACATCCAGGGCGTAGTTGCCCTTCTTGTAATCGATGTCGAGATATCTATAACCAACCCGGCCGGCAAGTGTATCTGAGAACCGATATGCAGCAAGTGGGACAACCTGCCATACGAGGTCAGATCCGATGCCGAACCCACCCAAATCGGCTTCGAGAGACACGCTGCCCTTGCTGCTGAAGGGAGCAAAGATCCGGACCCCCACTATAGGGTCGATCCAATCCTGCTTGCGCGTCATGGTCTTCGGAAAACGGAGGTACGACTTGGTGTAGAGCCAACGGCCGCCGACCAAACAGTCAAAGGTTGCCTTGCTTCCTGCTGTCCTGTAGCCGATGTAAGCAGTGCCCAGGCTCATATCCATTTCGACATCCAGCGGACCACCCGGTGGTGTCATCATGTTTGGCCCGCCCTGCGGCGCTGTGCCGCTCTCATCGAGTTCTGCGTAAAGGCCTTCGACGATGCCGATCCAGCGGTTCCGGTAGCGGGTTTCAAAGGCGCCGATGGCGCCCCAGTCGAAGCGATCAGTAAGGTCCGAAAATTGCACGTCGACTGACGCTGGATTGGCTTCCGGGCCTATCTCACCTTTGATGCCGACAAGCCATGCGTATGGTGCGGCTGAAAACTCCCAATCACTGTCCCCGGCGCCCGCCGACCTGTACGCCGTGAGAACGGCAAAGGCAATTGCAATAAGCATATGTTTCTTCATGGTTGAACTCCCTTTTGTCATGCGTAACTTAGTCTTGATCACAAAAGATCTCCCATATATTCAAAGGTGAGTCAACGATCAGATTTGCGGGTCCTTGGTCAACGTTATCGAGTAAAACACAAGGTGCCCGCAGATCCCGCCGACAGGGGCTGATCGGAGCAAAGGGCCGAGGATTAGACCTATGCTAACCAACCCGGACCAGGCGATAATTCTTCTTACCTGATCTGAGCACAAGCAGCTTTCCATCAATCACATCGCCCTCAGACACTTGAGCGTCGATATCCGAGATCCGGACATTATTGACGTTCATGCCGCCGTTCTGGATCAGTCTGCGCGCCTCGCCCTTGCTCTTGGAAAGGCCCGCAGCAACCGCCACGTCGATCACAGACCTGCCGATGACATCGGCGGAAGCCAGCTCCGAAGACGGAGCATCAGCAAAAATACCAAGAATGTCTTCCGCGGCAAGGCCCTCCATACTCTCACCAAAGAGAACAGCGGATGCTTTCACAGCAGACTGTAGCCCGTCTTCTCCATGCACGATCCTGGTTACCTCTTCAGCGAGCTTCTTCTGGGCCGCACGCTTCTCGGGAGCTTCATTGAGCGACCGCTCAAGCTCGTTAATCTCTTCCATAGGGAGAAACGTCAGGATCTTAAGATAACGGATTACGTCAACGTCTCCCGTGCGAACGAAGAACTGATAGAAATCATAGACTGAAGTCTTCCTGCTGTCGAGATACAGCGCGTTGCCCTCACTCTTCCCGAACTTAACGCCGTTACTGTCACACACAAGCGGGACCGTGACCCCATAGACCTCAGCGCCCTTAAGCTTGCGGACAAGGTCCGTGCCGGCAGTAATGTTCCCCCACTGATCAGACCCGCCAAGCTGGACGGTGCAGCCCTCTGCCTCGAACAGTTTCAGGAAATCATATGCCTGCAAAAGCTGGTAGCTGAACTCCGCGAAGCTCATCCCCTCTTCACTGTTGAGCCTTGCCTTAACGCTTTCCTTGCCGAGCATTGAGCCCATGCGGAAATGCTTGCCGATGTCCCTCAGGACCTCGATAAAGGTGAACTCCCTGAACCAGTCGTTGTTATTGACGATCTTTGCCGTCGCCTTCTCATCGTCAAAATCCAGGATCCGCGCCAGGTTCTCCTTGATGCCTTCAAGGTTCTTTTCTACTTCCTCCTCGCTCAGGAGATTGCGCTCCGTTGACTTGCCGGACGGATCACCGATCATCCCGGTAGCACCGCCGGCAACGGCTATGACGTTGTGGCCCTCTTTCTGGAAACGGGCGAGCGTCATGAGGGTCACGAGGTTGCCGACCTGCAGGCTGTCTGAACTGGGATCAAAGCCCGCGTAAACAGTCAGCTGAGACTCAGCCTTCTCCGGAAGTTCAGGGCTCGTCATGTCCTCAAAGAGCTCACGCTCCTTCAAAATGTCGATAATTGTCTTCATTCGCGCACATTCATAGCATCAGGTCCTGCCGGAGGCAAGCCGCATGATACGTTCTTATGCTCCGCATACCAACTGAGAGTAGAATTGCACAAGGGATCTACGCAACTGGCCCGCCCAACGACGCATGACTCGAAGCGGGAGGGTCCGCATTCTGCGGACCACATTCCTGAGGTGACAGCCTTCAGAACAGGTTGCTCCCCCTTTTCCAGCGCAGCTGGACGCGTAACCCTGTCTTCGCTACCTTCGTTTCCTTTTGTTCGTGATCTCAACGCTTCCAAGCGGAACAGCTTCTCAAAAAAAACGGGCGTGCCCAAAAGGACACGCCCGTCTGTATTCAATGTTTAAGGAAGATTATTTGTCCTTGTCTTCCTCACCTGAAGAAGCGCCCGGGTGCCACTCTTCCCCGCCAAACGCTTCGTCAAAAGCACCTGCAAGGCCAACGAGGTCCTCACCAGGCCTGAGCCCTTCAATGATCTCGTCCTGTGCCGCCTCGAATTCCGCATCAGGCATAGAAGCAGCCTTCACGCTCAGACCGATCCTGCGCTCAGCACGATCAATCTTCACGATCCTTGCCGTAATTTCCTGGCCGATATCCAGGGCGTCTCGCACCTTCTCTACGTGCTGATCACTGATCTGCGAGATGTGCACAAGCCCGTCCACGCCCTCTTCGAGCTCAATGAACGCGCCGAACGACGCGATCTTCGAGACCTTGCCGGACACTTTCTGGCCAACTTCGTACTTGGAAGCGATAGTCTCCCACGGATCCGTGGATGCCTGCTTCAGGCCAAGGCTGATTCTCTTGTTCTGGGGATCGACCTCAAGAACAATGGCCTCCACTTCCTGTCCCTTCTCGACCATCTCGCTCGGATGGTTGATCTTGCGGGTCCAGGACATGTCGGACACATGGATCATGCCGTCAATGCCGTCTTCCAGCTCAACAAACGCGCCGTAAGTCGTAAAGTTGCGTACCTGCCCCTTTACGCGGCTTCCGGCAGGATAACGGGCCTGTGCCGTATCCCAAGGATTGTCCTCGGTCTGCCTCATGCCAAGGGCGATCTTCTGCTCGTCCTTGTTTACGCTCAATACGACAATATCTACCTCGTCGCCGATAGCCAGCACATCGGATGCCCTGGCAATGCGCTTTGTCCAGGAAATCTCCGAAACGTGTACAAGACCTTCAACACCGGGCTCCAGCTCAACAAAGGCGCCGTAAGGAGCCAGGTTGACAACGCGGCCGCGCAGCCTGCTGCCAACGGCGTATTTGGCTTCGATCTCGTCCCATGGATTGTCTGTCTTCTGCTTGAGTCCGAGCGATACGCGCTCTTTCTCATTATCCACGTCGAGGATCATCACTTCTACTTCATCGCCGACGCTGAGCATCTCGCTCGGGTGCTTGATCCTGCCCCAGCTCATATCAGTGATATGAAGCAGGCCGTCGAGGCCGTCGAGGTCAATAAAGGCACCGAAGTCGGTGATGTTCTTAACAGCGCCCTTACGCAGCTGGCCAACAGCGATGTTGGAGAGAAGCTCTTTCCTCTTCTCCCTCAGCGACTCCTCAAGGAGTTCCCTGCGGGAAACGATGATGTTCTTCCGCTCAGCACTGATCTTGAGAATCCTGAAATCATAGGTGTTACCCATGTAGCTGTCGGTATTGTGGACAGGCATGACATCAACCTGCGAGCCGGGCAGAAACGCCTCTACGCCCTCGATGTCGACAATCAGGCCGCCTCTTACGCGGCTCTTGACTACACCCTTGACCACGCTGCCTTCCTTGCAGTTGGCGGCAATCTTGTCCCACATGATCTTCTGGTCGGCCCGCTGCTTGCTGAGGACTACCATTCCGTCCTCGTCTTCCATCTCCGCAAGCAGGACATCAAGCTGATCGCCTGGCTTTACCTGGGTGATATCTTCAAATTCGTGTCCGGATATAACGCCTTCTGACTTGTAGCCAATATCTACAAGCACTTCGTTGGACCTGACTTCGAGTACTTTTCCCTGTACAATAGACCCTTCCGTAAAGTTCTTAAGGGTCTCTTCGTACATCTTGGACATTTCGGCATGATCATCGCCGCTGAATTCCGCCAAGTCGTACTCTACATGTTTCTTCTGAGGAGCTGCCGGCTGCTTCGCCTCTTCGGTTGCTGCCTCGTTTGTTGTTTTTTCGTTTGTTGTTTGTTCTGACATTACTTCATTTTTCCATGTTGTCCTTGCGGCGGCCTTTGTGCCCCAACCACCCGGTCGAGAAGCCGCCCCTAAAAATCCCAAAAAGCCCGTAAAATATACCTCAAGCGAACACGCATGCAAGTTATTCCTTAGATTTATTTTAGTGCTCCCTTCCGGGCTTCTCTACGCGCAGAAAGCTCCCGAAGTCTCCCCGTGCGTTGGGCTCGAGGTCTAATCACCTTTTGAATCTGGACGGTTTGCCAGTTATCAAAGTCCTTGAACCCTCGCAAAACATATCCGGAGCTCCTGGTCCGCCGCTCAATCTGCTTAATATTCCTTGGTTATTTAGGCATTCTCCAACCGCAGCCGTTCTTCTTGAAAAACCTCAACCCACCTGATAACGTGCAACTGACATTGCAAAATAAAGGAGTTAATCCGTGAAAAGACATCTGCTTCTCGTGTCGGTCATATTGCTGTGCCTGCCCACGGCAGTTTTCGCCAAGCCGAAGACCCTTTACGTCCAGGTCAAGAGCGGCGACGTGCGCGCCACCCCCACTGACCTGGGAAAACTCGTAGGATCTGCCGGTTACGGCACGGAAATGACGATTGAAGAGAGCAAGGGCTCGTGGATGAAGGTTGCATCCGAAGACGGAAAGATAGCCGGCTGGATGCACGCCTCGCTCCTCACCAAGAAGAAGATCAGCATGAAGGCTTCGGACAGCGCTGAGCTTGCCGCCTCCAGCGGAGAGATGGCACTGGCAACAAAGGGCTTCAATTCCGATGTGGAAGCAGCGTTCAAGAACAAGAACCCCGGCGTAAGCTTTGAATGGGTCGACAAGATGGAAGCGATCAAGGTAAGTGATAAAGAGATCGCCAAGTTCCTGAAAGAAGGCGAAGTCAAGCCGAAGGAGGGCGAATAACCATGAAGAAGGCCTTTACACTTCTCGTCGTACTTTCGCTGCCGTTCCTGAGCGGATGCAAGTTTGTTACCGGACTGACAAAAGTCGCCACGACCGTTGCCGTTGCTACCGGCTCGCTTGACGCCCAGCATGCTGACTCCATCAACAAGGGCACGGAAGCAGTCGTAAAGACATTCGAGGACATAACTCCATCACAGGAATACTTCATCGGCCGTTCTGTGGCGGCGATGGTTCTTAAGGAATACAAGCCCTTCGATGACGCGGAGGCGAACAAGTACCTCAATGTCCTGGGCTCTGTTCTCGCGAAGGTATCTGACAAGCCCCAGACTTTCGGAGGTTATCACTTCCTTGTTATGGAAACTGAAGAGATAAACGCGTTTGCTGCGCCGGGCGGATTCATTCTCGTCTCGCGGGGCCTGCTGCGATGCTGCAAGAGCGAAGATGAAGTAGCTGCCGTGCTGGCCCACGAGATCGCGCACATTCAGCACGGCCACGCGCTGCAGGCCATCCAAAAGGGCCGTGTTACAGGCGCCCTGACGGTACTGGCGGCAGAAAGCGCCAAGAGTTTCGGCGGAGAAGAGATCGCTGAGCTCACGAACATCTTCGAGGGGTCCCTTAACGACATTATAGGCACTATGGTAAACAGCGGTTACTCACGCAAGTTCGAGACCCAGGCGGACTCATCGGCCATAACGATCATGCGCCGCGCAGGCTATAACCCGAGCGCTCTCAAGACAATGCTGGCGCTGATGGAGAAGAACCTCGACCATACCGAGGGCAAGGGGTTCGGAAAGACTCACCCTGATCCCAGCGTAAGGATCAAGGACATTGAGGCACTCATCAGTGACTGCGGCCCCGTGGCCAGAATCCCAAGCCGTGACGCTCGCTACAAGAAGGCCC
>JBFIFS010000131.1:0-6544 GCA_041602695.1 Kiritimatiellia bacterium | reverse complement strand
GACCTGAAGGGGGCAGAAGGGAATGTTTTCAGGTTTCAGGTCTCAGCCTTCAGGTCTTCTTATTCCCCGCCGATGGCTAGGAAAGTCTCTGCTGCTTCGCGCAAGTCGGCGATGGGATCGCGGCCATACTCGAACTCCATTCCCCAATAGCCCTGGTAGCCTGCAGCAAGGATCTTCGGAACGATCTCAGCGTAAGGGATATCGCCTTTGCCCTGCGGCACGCCCCTGTCGGGGCTCTCCGCGCAGTGGATATGCGCCACGCAGCCGATGTTTTCCGTGAGGTCCTCCATATAATCCTCGCGCATGCGGTGCATATGATAGATGTCATACAGCAGCCGCAGGTTCGGCGATGCTATGTCCGTGACAAGGTCCAGGCCGAAAGTCGCTCGATCAGCCATATAATCAGGATGGTCAAAGGTGTTCATCATCTCAAAAAGCAGCATGACCCCGTTATCAGCCGCCTCGGGGAGCAGCTCCTGAAGCCCCGACTTTACATTCTCGTGACCCACGGCATCAGACATGCCGGCGCGATTACCGCTGAAGACCACGACGTAAGGGACCTTCTTTTCTCCGGCAAGATAGATCAAATCCATGATCTTCGGAATCAAAGCTTCATGGTTTTCCAGGCGATTGAGCCCAATTTCTATACCGGGCGCCATGAGGCTCAATACTTCAAGGCCCGCTTTCCGCGCAGGCCCGACGTGGCTCGGCCCGACAAATTCGAGGCCCGTGTAGCCCGCGTCCAGGATGCCCTCGTAGAATGGGCCAGGCTTGAGCTTCTTGTCCCAGGTGGGAAAATCCAGCGTGCTTAACTTCATGCCCGCGGATTCTCTCAGCACCTCCCCGTCATGTAAAGCGAATCATTGCTTTGTGATTCTCTCCATTCTGTCTAAAATCAGGGCTTAGATCAGCCGGGAGGGACGGCGTTTCGCCGTCCGGCCTGCTCTGCGAAGCTAGCAGAGCGAAGCGTCGTCCGCGATTTGCGGCCCTCCCCAGATAAGGAGCAATACCATGGTCCATAGAGACACATTCACTGTTGAAACCAAAGGCCATCGCCACATGCATGACATTACAGGCAACGTTGAGCGCATAGCCGCAAAGTCCGGTGTTTCCGTCGGCCTCGCCCATATATTCAACATAGGCAGCACCGGCGCAATAGGCACGGTCGAATACGAGCCCGGTCTTGAAGGGGATGTTCCTGAATTCCTCGACAAGCTGATCCCGCCTTCGCGCGATTACGGCCATGAGCAGGCGTGGCATGACGGAAACGGCCATTCCCACCTTCAAGCGACGCTCATGGGACCATCGCTTACCGTCCCGGTCGAGAACGGCTCACTGATGCTCGGGACCTGGCAGCAGATCTTTCATCTGGAATGCGACATCAAAGGCCGGACCCGAACCATTGTTGTGACTGTAACCGGAGAGTAGGCGAGCCAGTGATCAGTATTCAGTCATCAGTATTCAGTAAAGACAGGAGGAGTCATCCCCTGCTTAACGCCGCCGCATGTCATTCCGAGCGCAGTCGAGGAATCTCTCTCTTTTTCTCCACGCAACTTGTTACCGGTCTACGATGGCATTCATTCTAAAACTCGCGGCACCATACATCGCAGTCGGCATCTGCTGGTGCGTCTTCCAGAACGCCTGGCTGACAATTCTCGTCTACCACCTGCAGGTGCTTTTCTGGTCGCGGAAGCAGCTTGGCCAGCTCCTGCGCGGATGGTCACTGAAGAGTTTCCTTTTCTTAAGCCTGCCCTGCGTGATCGGAGGCCCGTTGGTCTATTTCCTCATGCCCCATATTACGGCCATGCCGCTCGCGGAATGGCTTGCCCGCTACCAGCTTACGGGTATGAGCCTGATAATGATGGTCCCCTATTTCGGCCTGGTTCACCCGGTTGTCGAGCAGGCGCACTGGGGTGAGCTGCGGAAGCAGGGCTGGTACGTGCACGAAGTATTTGCCGGTTACCACGCGCTCGTACTCTACCAGCTGCTCACATTGCCATGGCTGGCATTCTGCCTCGTGGTCCTGGCGGGTGCATCTTTCGCCTGGAAGAAACAGACGGACACGGCGGGCGGACTGCTTGCGCCCTGCCTCGGTCACGCGCTCGCCGACCTCGGAATAGTTGTAGCGGCCCTGCTGCTCGTATCCTGAACGGCCTGCCTACCTCTGGTTCGGGTTGGCCACGTAGCCCATAAAGAGGATGAGGCCCGTGAAACGTTCCCTTATGAAGAAGAGGAACGGCCTGTCGGCCGCGAAAACAGGCGGCCTTTCCGGTGCGTCTCCGAATGCGGCTACAGCCATGGTTGCCGACGATGCCGTTGTCCCCTTCTCCTCCACCTCTATTTCCGCGGCGTGTACCGCGCGGTCCAGGAACAGCGACGCCCCCATAGCGCTGAAATCTGCCTTTTCAGCATCGAACGCCTCTTTCACGCCTAGCTTCTTGAGCAGGCCGGTAATGTCGACCATCGTCCCAAACTTGAATTTCGGCAGGTAAACTTCAGTCTCCCTCGTCTGAAGAAGATGTATCCACTTTGCGATCTTCTCCGTCGTTATCCGTTCCCCTTCCCCGGTGAAGACCCCGATTCTGCGGGGAACCACAAACATGATTTCCAGGTCCCTGCCCACGTACTGCTTTGAAAGAAGCTCTACATGCTCGTCGAACCCGTAGTCCACCCGCTCCGTCTGGCGCATGTAGTATACCTCCGCCTTCTTCATGTCGGGCAGCAGGAACTTTCCCGTGCGGGTCTTTGAGTATTTGAAAGGTTCCGTCCACGCGCCCTTGAAATAGACCGCGCTCACCAGTGCCGCTACAGTGTTATTATTGAACGCCCCGCGGTCGGTGATCTTCCTGATCCTGCCGCCGGTCCGCCTGCTGACCCACGCGTTAATGTCCACCGCTGACTGGCCGGGCAGTTTTCGGAAATCCGCGGTCTCAATGGACGACAGGAACGACTCCTTCAGCGTCTCTTTGTACTTCTCGTCTATGAAGACGTCCTCCTGGGTCCATATCGATGAGGCCGTCCGGAGTTCGCTTTGTCCATTGGTAACAACGGTTCTAAGCCTGTTCAGGAGCTGGTTGTAGTTTTCGCCGTAGTCAACTCCTTCCGGCACGGCCAGCGCGTCGTCAATTTCCCTGCGCGTGCCGCCCCCTGCCCCCTCGCGCGCCATGGACAGGACCATGTGAATGCCGAACGGAGAAAGGACGAAGTTCTCCGACCTGTTCGTCACGCTGTTGAGCAGCTTGAGCGCGAACGTGTTGACGGCCTGGGCCGACTCGCTGCCTGGAACCAGGGCATCTCCCCCTGCGGCAGGGAGAGATGCGGTCAGCAGGACGGCAAGGGCGATGCATTGTGTTTTCATGATTGCGCCTCCTAGCACTGATGTTAGCGGAACCACGCGCCGCGTTCCATGCAAAAAACGCCGTCGGTTTTCTAAACGCCTGCCGCTTCCTCTTCGATTGACAGCGGGCCGACCGCCGCCGTCCGGAGTGTCGAGTAGTGGGTGTTGAAAAGCGAGTCGTCGCCGATCTCTTTCATCGTGCGCCACATCTGTTTCAGCATTTTCCTGACCACGCCCTGCAGGTCCTCTGATTCGGCGAGGTTGTTCCTCTCCCTCGGGTCTTCGGCGAGATTGTAGAGCTCATCGCGCCCCCCTGGATTGAACACGTACTTCCAGTCCTTGTGCCAGATGATCCTCTGCGAGTATACGAACCTCTGTCCGAAAAACTCAGCGTAGCCGTCTACCCAGTCGGCGGCATCGGATTCGCCGCGCAGTATGGGAGCAAGGCTCCGCCCGTGTATGCTCTCCATCGCGGGAAGCCCGCACAGGTCCAGGAGCGTGGGCGCCAGGTCCGCGATGCTGACCTTCGAGTCCTGTTCTTCGCCGGTCCTGACGGCATCCGGAATGCGCACGATCAGCGGGATGTTGTAAACTTCTTCATAGGACGTCCCTACCCCCTTGGCCGCCAGCCCGTGCGAGCCGAGCATGTCGCCATGATCGCTGGTGAAGACCACTATTGTGTTGTCGCGAAGGCCCCCGCTGTCCAGGACGTCCAGCACTCGTCCGACTTCATGGTCAAGATAAGTTACCAGCGCCATGTAGGAAGCGGCGATCCGCCGCCAGTCGTCGTCGTCAAGGCCCGTCCAGACCTTCTGCATGCGCCGGACCACCTCGGGCTTGTCGCGGCATTCGTCACGCAGGCTCGGGCTGAGCTTCACGCCAGCGATGTCGTACTTGCTCAGGAACCTGTAAGGCGGCACATAAGGATCATGCGGCTCCGTTGTGGAAATGAAACAGCAGAACGGACTGCCGGAACCGGAATGCCGCTGTATGAAATCGATGCCCCTGTCGAAGGCGGGATGGGACTCAGATACCTCGTCCTTGTTTTCGGCTGCCAGCATGCAGTCCCGGTAGCCTTCCTGTGTGACCACCAGCTCCGTCCCTGGAATAATGTCCCTTTTCGTTCCGCCGCATTTACAGTCATATTCCTGCCAGCCGAAGTCATCGAGCCTGCCGCTCTGCTCCACGTGCCATTTTCCGAAATAGCCATTGCTGTAACCGTTCTCGGCGAGGACCTCCGAAAAATAGCGAAAACGGCCCTTCGGGACATCCACCCAGTCCCTGCGCTGGGTATGAGTGCAGTCCCACATTCCGTGGGTCGAAGGATAGAGCCCGGTCATAAGCGAAGCGCGCGCGGGCGAGCATATCGCGTTGGTGGTATGACATCCCGCAAAACGAAGTCCTTCCGCCGCAAGCCTGTCGAGGTTCGGTTTCAGGCACTGGCTTTCAGGCGACACGACCTGGGCGTTCGTGTGGTCCGTCATTATAAAAACTATATTTGGCTTATCGGTCACTCTCTATTTAGCCCCATGCTGCCCGGCAGGATATGAAACTATCCTGCCATCGTTCATTTTCAATAAAACTTCGCCGTTGGCAATCCTTACTGTTTCCGACGTTAGCGGAATCTTTCCGCCCCTGTCTTCCGTGTCCAGCACGTACGAAGGCAGCGCCATCCCCCCTACCCGCCGCCGGAGCGCGTCCATTATGTCGAGTCCGCGCCTCAGGGGAACGCGCAGGTGCGCTGTTCCCGGCACCGGCTCGCACTGAAACAGGTAATAAGGCCTGACCCTGATGCGGAGCAGTCCGCGGAAAAGGTCCTCGAGCGTGCCGGCATCATCATTTACTCCGCGCAAGAGCACCGACTGGTTGCCCAGTTGTACGCCCGCGTCCGCGAGCATCCCGCACGCCGCGCCCGCCTCACGGGTAAGCTCCCGCGGATGGTTGAAATGCGTATTGATGTAGAGCGGGTGGTACCGCTTCAGGATCGAACAGAGCTCTTCGGTAACCCTCATCGGCATGGTGACCGGTACCCTTGTTCCTATACGCAGTATCTCCACGCTCCCCGCGCCGTGCAACGCGGAGAGAATGGCTTCAAGCCGTTCGTCAGGCAGAGTCAGGGGATCGCCCCCGGAAACTATGACATCCCTGATTTCACGGTTCGCGTTCAGGTACTTTACAATGCGCTTAAGGTCCATGTCCGTGAGCACGCCGCCATGTGATGTGTAGCGCTTCCTGTCGCAGTACCTGCAGTGCGCGGCGCATGACGAAGCAGCAAGCACAACGGCCCTGTCCGCGTACCGCCTGATAAGGCCCGGAACGGGACTGCTTGCTTCCTCCCGCAGCGGATCCGGGGACGCTGTCTCATCATCAGATTCCCGCGCCTGTCGAACAACCATGCGATAAATTGGATCTGACGGGTCCTGTGTTTCTATCAGAGACGCATAGTAAGGAGTCACCAGCGTGGGAAAATCAGCCTGCCCGTCCTCGGCAATCCTGTTGGCCATCTGCCATCGCCAGTCTAGCCACAGGGCCGAACCTTTCAGCTCTTCAATTAACGGCGATTCCATATTCATTTCTGCCTTTGTGGACCCGGCGAGACCCGTCCCTGTCAATCCGCGTTAATATCTCTTCTCTTCCCGGCAGAGACGGGTTTATCCCGTCTACGCCCTCATGTCAATGAGGCATACGCCTCTCCCGGTCTTGACTGATACCACAGAGCGGTTATCGTTCCGGGTGCATGACTTCCAGCGATACAATATGTGCTGTGGCCACGGCCCCCGGTGAGGCCGGCGTATCGGTTGTGCGCGTTTCAGGCCCCGCCAGCCTGGGCATCGCGGACAAGGTGTTTTCATCATGCGATTCCGCCCGCAGCCCCGGAACCTTTGTTCACGGCACCGTTCATGAGCCAGGCAATCAAAAAGCGCATATCGATGACGCGCTGCTCCTTATATTCAAGGCACCTCACAGCTATACCGGCGAAGACGCCGTTGAAATTCAGTGCCACGGCGGCAGCGTATGCAGCCGCCGAATCCTGCAGGCCCTCATCAGTGAAGGCGCCCGCCAGGCCGAGCCGGGTGAGTTCACTCGACGCGCGTTTCTCAACGGCCGGATCGACCTGCTCCAGGCCGAAGCCGTAGCCGACCTCATCCATGCTCAATCAGATCGCGCCGCCGACTCCGCGCTGCGGCAGCTCGAAGGCGATGTAAG
>JBFIFS010000130.1:0-6646 GCA_041602695.1 Kiritimatiellia bacterium | reverse complement strand
CCTACAGGCAAGTTCTACCTTAACATCAGTACATCAGAACAGTGGTTTGTACGGGTCCGACATACCACTACAAACTTCTCAGCGCAGATGAAGATCGACAACTTCAAGATAACAGATTACAGGCCTAGGGATGACAGGACCTGGGAGGCGTACAATGCCAAGATAACCTCCCTCGAGGACGTGCGGGAGTTCGAGCCGGCCTATCAGCCAGAAGACGATGTCAGGACCGCTTACCTCAACTTCTCGCCCACTAACGACACGCTCAACAACGCGATATACAGCAACAGCTTCCCTTACATACAGTCCGCGAAGGTAAACGAGGGGATAGGCAGAGTAAGCTTCTGGTACCGCGCCTGGGAAAATGACGGAGACCCGCCAGGCAAGATAATCCTCTATGCATCCGCCAGTGAGACCGCACCGATGTCAAACTGGACGCAGCTGGCAGCCTTCAATGTTGACAACAGTTACTACAAGCTTTACCAGAACGATTTCTACGTCAAAGACAAGTACTACCTCAGGCTTACAGCCGACACTAACGGGTTCGGCAGAATAGCTATCGACAATATGCTTGTTGCCCAGCCGCTTGCCGCCGATTTCGATGTAAGCCTCATTCAAATCAATCCGAACGTGCCCCTTTCCACCGATACAGTAAACGTTGCCGCTGAGCTGAATCGATTTGTCCTTGCGCCAAGCAATATCCAGGCAACCGTTTACTACCACGTTGGAACGAATGACTGGGGCAACCTCTCGGAAACTTGGGACACAAACAACAATAAGCTGGCGATGACCATGACCGCCAGCAGCCCTACGAACATGAGATTTGAATCGCTCTCTGCCATACCGGCCCAAGGCATCGACACAGTTGTACAATACTACGTTGAGTTCACGTTTGACGGGGTCTTCTCCAGCGTTACCAGCCCTAAAAAGGGACGCACATTCACCAATCCATCATGGTACTCAAACATAAACCTCAATGTGGGCGCTCCAATAACTAACCCTTATTACATCGTCTACTCCTGCCCAACCAGCCATGTCTGGATCAACGAATTCAACTACGGAAACATCTGGAACACCGGCGTGACCAACGAGTTCGTCGAAATTGCCGGGCAGGCCAACTCCCATGTCAGGAACTGGTACGTAGAGCTGCTGCGCGAAGATCACAGCGTCTACGGCTCCTACCCCATCACAAACATAACCACCATACCCAACGATACAGGCGACGGGTTCGGATTCTGGACGCTTGGCGATGCCGAGCTGGGTCCGGAAGCCGACGTAAATTACACCAATGTTCCGACAGGAGACCGCCATATGCGCTCGCCCAAGGGCGGCATACGGCTGGTTCGCGCCTCGGGCATTTGGGAACACTTTGTATCATACGGCGGCACCCCGATGACCGGCGCCGTTTATACTGCTGACGACACGGCCTTCGGATTCGACGGTACAATTCGCCTCGTCGGAACCGGAGAGGTCGCGAACGCCTTTACATGGCAGTACCAGCAGACAGTTTATGCGACTCATAATGCGGCGAATGTCGACCAGACGCTGGTAATGGCCGTGCCGCCGCCGCCCACCTACTCCATAATGGTCTCGAACTTCTGGACTACATCAAGCAACACATGGATAGTATCCGTCTCCGATCATTCCAATCGCATAGAGATCACTCCCTGGTACTGCACCAACTTGGTTGAAACCAACTGGATCGAGGTCACCGGATTCTCCGAAACCTACACGGCAGCCAGCGGAACATATACGCAGTGGTTTGATAACGTAACCAATTCGACTCCTGTCTTCTTCAAGATCTCCAGCACTAACGACCCGTAATCACCCAAAGCTGCAGACCATCGGGCATTCTCCCCCATGCGATAGCAAGAAGGATGTATAGCTCCATCCACTACGGGCGTACTCCCCCAGAAAGAAAAGGAATTCCTGCAGTCGCGCTCCGCATGATATTTTCCCCAGGTAACCAGAATGCCCCTCCCCCCGACAGGCATGCTGGGCCCCACATTCACACAGGATCTCATCTCACAGCATCCGCTCTTCTCTTCCGGTGAATCGGGACACGGAAGGATCCCGCATTGACGCAGCGCTCAGTAGCGCGCTGACAGAGATACATGCCTGAACAAACACCCGGTTAGGAGTCCCAGCCACTCCGAAAACCCCATCAGTCAAAGAGGCCGGGGCCCTGAATCATGCGCTGGTGCAATCATCAGGACATCCCTTTGCTGCTGACTTTCTTTGCACGCGTTCAATCAGCGCACCAGGAGTGATCTTCTGCGTTAAGCACCTCATCATCACACTCGACGACAAAGCGCCTATGCAGAACACCTGGCAACCCAACAAGATCCATATCGTCAAAGCCCAGATCCCACGCCAGGCTAGCGTCGGCCGCAAGGTGCCTGGCGCCGGTTGGGAAATCCGTGTTGCTGCCCCCCGTAACTTCGCCGCAATGTCGATAGATGTGGCTGGGAAGCGGTCACGATCCATGCTCAACACACGCGGCTGACTCCTGTCATCCAGACTTGCAAATGCATGAAATCTTCCTGTGCGGGGCCCGACGCATTGAGGAAAGGTAAAAAAGCCGCACTTCGCCACCGCTGGCTAACACAGGCACACATGCCTGGAAACTAGTTGTGCAGCACAGCGGCCGCCGAAAAAGAGGGACTTTTAAGGGCCATTTCTCGCGTGAGCTGCAGCCTCCCGAATCGGGAACCGAGGCTTAGCCGCAACTAATCATCCAGATAGCGAAACGAGCGTATCAGGACCCTGTGATTACCGTCCTCGTCTGGAACAGGATCGCGCCATATTTCGGCAACAGCCCTCGACGTCGCGAGGGTCATTCCCTTAGACGCATTGCCGCCCAGGCCTGTCGAAAAAGAATCGGCCCTGATAATGACGGTGAACAGGTTATCTCTTGCGGTGAGGAGGCCGCAGGTGTTCCTAATGGCGGACTCTTTGCATATCTCTGTGGGCCCGGTCGTCAGCGCCGCCCAGTCGATGCTGGACTTGCCCAGCTCAGACATGTTGGTGTATGGTCGGCCGGCAACAATCTGCTGAGCAATGGCCTGGGCATTCGCCCATGTCATCAGGCGGTTTGTTGAGTACTCCTCCTCGGGCATCCTGTAGAAGGCGGAAGCCAGCACGTCCACGTTGGTAGTATTGATATTGACCAACCCGCGCCTGTAGTCATTGGTCCAAATGGTAAAGTGATCGAGGACTTCGTGATACTTCTTGGCTTCAGGATACGGGTTCGGCGTCGACTGGTGCTCATAAAGCCTGACCGTCCTCATCCAGTCATAGCAGAGATAGCCCAACTCTCCGAGGCTCTGCAGGGGCCGGTCGGCGACGTGCATGTACATGTCATCATCCAGGTCAAATGCATCCGGAAAACCGTAGGTGCCGGGATTGAAGAAGAGGTCCACCACCCTGTTCTCAGCCCCCGGCGATACGGTGAAGGCGGGCAGGGCCGACATCATCGCGAAGGAATACCATTGCGGCTCCGACCCGTCAGTTACCCAATTGAACCTGGGATCGCGGCACTCCCATGAATTGGTGATCGTTACACTGGACCCTTGCGCCAGGCTCGGGATTGATATGGTCATTTGAAGCCCGTTATTTGCCCCATATGGTGCCGGCACCTCATCTACGCGCCCCCCGGGGCCATCAATGTAAGCCTTCACTGCGACATCAAAGTCGACAGTGATAGTCATATTGGTGGTGCTTCCGGAGAAGGTTGTCACTTCTGGAACGGTTCCGTATGACATCGGTGATGCATTCCCACCTGTGAGGTTTGCCTGATTGTGAGAACCTGCGAGCCCCGCTGGAACCGTTGCGGCCACTGTATTCGCGCCTTTCGGAGTAATCGCTATGTCGTAGGACATACTGAAAGGCTCCTTCGAAGCCGTAACAAAAGGATATACCCATTCTGTAATAACTCCCGCCGTCCCCGAAATCCCGCCTCCTGCGTCAAAGGATATCTGATACAGGACTATGAACTCGTTTATCATCGGCGTGCGCTCTACGCAGCCCATGTTTAGCGCGCGTGGAACGCTGTCAGTATCGACATAATCGAGAAGGTTCGAATATACCAGCGACGGGTTCGGGACTCCCGCATCAGAAAGGGCCGTAAGAATATCATTCTTCTTCGTTGCCAATTCCGAAGCGTCCCCGCCAATATACACCCTTTCGCCCGTAGGCCCCCCAATGTCATAAGTATCTTTATATGGCGTCAGTGAATAGACGCTGAAGCTGCTCCCGTCTCCAACCCTGCGGTTTACATTGACGAGCTCGGGAAAGGTCTCATATCGCCCATCAGTGCCGGCTTTATTGAGAAATTCGCTGACACTGGTGATCCCGGGAACATTATCGAGCTGAATCTCGTAACTGTTGGTCCCGGTGCTGCGCGTCTCTCCACCAACCAGGTTTGCATCCAAAAGCCCTGAGCCGTTTACTATTACAAACGAATAACGTCCCCTTTCAACGCCCTTATCATCGCGGACATACTGCCATGACGCGCCAGACATCCTGGCCTCTTCCACTATTGAGGACGGCATGTACGAAGCAGCGGTACTGCTCAGCACCCCCGCGTTCCCAGATCCTCCCGTACTGGAAGCTATCCGCCAGTCTGGATACATGAGGGGCTGTCCGCCCGATTCCATGAGGCCATCGAGGTCCTGTATGGCGTTGGCCAGGCCAGCCCAAACCATATGACGCGCCTGCACACCGTACCTGTAGTT
The DNA here is from genome assembly GCA_041602695.1 of Kiritimatiellia bacterium. Lineage (GTDB taxonomy): Bacteria > Verrucomicrobiota > Kiritimatiellia > UBA8416 > JBFIFS01 > JBFIFS01. Next base: position 1,913 of record JBFIFS010000130.1, on the reverse strand, counting down.
TGACGCACCGGTCCGCTCGATCCTCATGTGAATCGAAAATGCGACCGCCATCATCATTAGAACGGCAATCAGCCCAAGCACCACTACGATGGCAACGCCGTCACGTGCCGAATTTCTTCTAGCTCTACATGTTTTCATATTTGTTTCGCCTCATCAGCGGGAATGCCACACAGGCCTCGTACACGTCATATCCGGGAGTACGAGTTTGACTGAAATCTACAGTATACAGGGTGCCCCAGGGGTCCTCGAAACCCTTGGATGAGAGCTTCACATCAATCAAATAGAGATTCATGGGGTTGCTGCCGCGCAAATGACTCATGTTTGAAACATTCATAGGTGCGTTAGTCGCCCCATTCAGCGAGTCAGGCCACTTTCCGAATGTGAGCCAGTACACATTCCAGGCCTTAAGCAGCTCACGAACTTCACTTTGTGCCGTTGCCCTGTGTGCCCGCCGTTTTGCGGCACCGACAGCTATCATTGTGAGGCCCGCCAGGATCCCGATAATGGCGATAACGGTCAGGAGCTCCACGAGGGAGAAGCCCTTGCGCCCAGAGTGTCTATAATTCTTCTTCACGCTACCAACTCCCGATGTCGTCTTCCGTGCCGAAAGCACGGTCGGGTCCTGCCGACGCCGCGCCAACACCCGAGACATCATCGCTTCGATTAATGGTGAGCCTCATCCTTACCCATTCCGGCAGAGCGCCATAATCGTGGGTCAGGCCGTCGGACGTATAGAAATAAAGAGAGGCGACATTAGTCACCAACGTCCAGCTTTCTTCCGTGCCCCACGTCCCATATGCCCCTGGCGCCGGTTTGGCTTCTCTCCGGATCAGCTCGTCACCGTTCTTTTCGTAAGTGATCTTCCTGGCTACCCGCTCGCTGGACGAGTTCTCTCCGGTGAGTGATATGAAAGTTATAACAGGCTCCCCGTTCTTCATGTCCATATCGTCGAGATACTCTTCGTCCGCGACAGCATTCATAAGCTCCCTGGCCATGAAACCGACAGCGGACCTTCCCGTCATGTTTCCATCGGCCCGCCTGAAGCCGGCGCTCCATGCCACGCTTGCCTGATGGTACACCTTGCTTAAGATCAGTACCATCACCACGAGTATGAATGTCGCGACAAGAACTTCTATCAGGGTAAAGCCTTTTTCATCAGTTTTCCGCATTCTTCTCATCACATTCCTGTATATATAAATTCCGTATAATAAACGGGGGCCAGGTCGAAATCGCCGTAACGCCCGTGCATTACATACAACTCGGCATACTTCCGGGTGCCCTCCGTGTTGGAATTGCCAATCTCAAGCTTGTACCGAATCTTGTAGCGCGTCCCGCTGGGAAAGGTAACAGTAGTAGGGCCCGAGCTCTCAGTTGTATGCGACACACCCTCCTTAACCGCAGTCCTGAAAAGCCCAAGATCGGCCCAATCAGCCCAATTCGTCATACTCATCGCGTTGCCTTCAAGCCCGCTGAGCACCGTGTCGGCAAACATTGCCTCCTGTGTATCAGCAAGCCCCCTCTCGCTTTCCTTCAACCCCAAAGGGAAAAGAGAAAACAGGGCCAGCAGACCGACCGCTATGAGCAGTATAGCCAGGTTTACTTCTATCAGACTGAACGCATGTGAACGAAATTTCATATCAATACTCAACCCTGGTCGCACCATTCATTTCCACGACAACGGCGTATTCCCTGTCCGGGTGAATCTCTTCGTAAATCCTGATGTACTGCCCGGAGCCGACTACATTCCCGGCAACATTAACAGCTGTTCCGTTAGGCTTGAACCTTACAGTAGATGGCGGCGTATCAACGAAACGGAACCCCCTCGGCAGCCTTACTTTTTGCGATACGGCCCACCCATACCGGTCACCGTCCCCCCAGATTGCAGTGTCCATGGTGACCTGGTGGGCCTTCTT
>JBFIFS010000129.1:0-6681 GCA_041602695.1 Kiritimatiellia bacterium | reverse complement strand
TTCGACGAGAAACTAAGACTGGATCTGTATGTTGATGAGTGCCTTATTGTGGAAATCAAGGCCGTAGAGCGCATATTGCCCTTACACAAGGCACAGTTGCTAAGCTACATGCGGTTACTTGATGCGCCGATTGGTTTGCTGATCAATTTTCACGAGATGACGCTGAAGAAGGGATTTCATAGATTGATATTGCCAGAAGCTAATGTGGAGGCGGCATGACTGCGTTGAGAAGGGTCTGCTCAGGGAATGGATTACGCTGCGATGTGAAGCACGGCAGTGGCTGCATTTCTTTGTTTCCTTCGTTACCTTCTGTTCAAGAGGAAGTGAAGAGCTGAAGCTATGGGCTTTACCGACGATAAAGAACTAAAAGAATACAGGGACGTGATGAAGCCGCCGGACGTGGACGGCTTTGAGGACGGCTTTAACTGGAAGGCCGTCGCGGGGGCGCTGTTTCTTGGTTTCATCGTAAACCCGGCAACGGACTACCTCAGCCTGGTCATCGGCAACGACGCCCACATCGGCGGCGCGATGAAATGGGTGCTTGTGATATTCTTCGCCGAGATTGCAAAGCGTTCGTTTACGAAGCTTAAGACCCAGGAGCTCTACGTCCTTCACTACATGGTTGGTGCCGCACTGGCGGACCCCTTCAAGGGCTATCTTTTCAAGCAGTTCATGGCGACATCAGAATACGTTCAGGGACTCGGGCTGGCTTCGGAGCTCCCTTCCTGGGCTTTCCCGTCCGCCGCGTCGATTGAAGCAGCAGGGCGGACCCTCTTCACCAAGGCCTGGCTGCCTGTAATAGGACTTACTGTTTTCGGCATGCTGGTGAGCCGAATAGATAATTACGGCTTAGGATATGTGCTTTACAGGCTTGCGAGTGATGTAGAGAAACTGCCTTTCCCGTTCGCGCCAATGCGAGCCGCCGGCATTGTAGCCTTGGCAGAGGGGAGGGATGATTCGCAAAGTTGGCGACAACGATGCTTTGCGATCGGAGGGATGATGGGTGTGGTATGGGGCATCATATACATATGTGTGCCCATGATTACCCAGGTGCTCCTGCCAAAACGGGTGGAGCTGATACCGCTTATCTTTATCGATTTCACTCCTCAGATCGGAAAGGTCCTGCCGGCGGTCCCGTTCAATCTGGTCCTCAATTTCGGAGCGTTTCTTTCAGGAATGATCGTTCCATGGTGGGGAGTGGTTGGAAGCTTTGTGGGACTGCTGATTACCTGGATCGCGAATCCGGTTCTTCACCACCAGGGCGTTCTTTCGACCTGGCAGCCTGACATGTCATTCATTGATACGGTCTTTGTGAACGGAATCGATTTCTATCTGTCGTTCGGAATCGGGCTTACCCTGGCCGTAACGCTGAGCAAGCTGGTGATTTCAGCAACCATGAATATCAAGAAGCTCATCTTCAAGCCCAAGGCGGAGGAGATAACCCATACAGAGGGTTTCTGGAAAGGAATCAAAGACGGTTGGCGTGTTTTGGTCACCAACAACAAGGCGCGCGGCGATTTCTCGATTTTCGGTGCTATTGCTATCTATCTGTTCTCAACGGCATCATGGATCATCCTTGGCGCTATCCTGATTGGGCCGAAGTATCCATGGATGATTTTGACTTTCTATGCACTCGTATACACACCCCTGATTTCCTACGCGACCGCAAAGCTTGAAGGTGTGTGCGGACAGGCTGTGAGCATTCCCTACTTAAAGGAATTGACGATCCTGCTGACGGGCTACAAGGGGGCGAAAATATGGTTTGCGCCGATGCCTATCCAGAACCTCGGCCAGGAGACTGTAGGGTTTCGTGTCCTTGAGCTCACGGGAACAAAGATCATCAGCCAGGTGAAGACCCTGCTGCTTACGGTTCCTATTGTGATAATTGCGTCCTTCCTGACATCTGAAATCCTGTGGCGCATGGCCCCGATACCTTCAGCTGCTTATCCGTGGACGGAGCGAATGTGGGAGCTGGACCTCAGGAACCGCTGCGTCATGCTGACTTCAACTCTCGAGGGCGGTTCGCAGTTCCTCGAGGCCATACATTTTGAATATGCGGGGTGGGGGCTGGTTGCAGGTACAGTGATGTTCTCTGTTCTCTCCCTTTTCGGCCTGCCTGTAATGTTGGTATTCGGTGCCGTGTGGGGGCTCAACCAGACAAACCCTGGTGCGCTCTTCTGCACGATGGCAGGGGCCTGCGCTGCTAAGTTCTATTTCAAACGCAAGTACAAGGACATGTGGCTCAAATATATGATGGTTGTTATGGCCGGTTTCGGCTGCGGCATGGGGGTGACTTCGATGATCTCCATGGCCTTTAATGTTATTTCGAGGATGTTGAAACCGACGTTGTGGTAGGGAGGAGTGATCAGTGTTAAGTGGGCATAAGAGAATTCGTTCTTTCGGAGATCTCGCCTTGTTCTGCGGCCTGATGCCTGACACCCGACACGTGACATCTGGAGCACGATGAAGAAAGAAGAAGACAGGGGAATGGGGGCTGTAAGCTTTAGGGCATTTGTGATCGGAGTCCTGTTGTCCGGTGTTTTCGCCTGGATCACGGTCTTGCGCGACAATGCTGATCCCGGTGGTGATCCGAATACCTACATATCAGGAAACCTGATTCCTGTGCTGCCGCACCTGATGCTTCTGATCGCTGGCATTCTCGTGAATCCCATATTGCGGCGGTTGAAGGTCGCCCGTCTCTTCACCAAGGCCGAACTCCTGCTGGTGTTTGTCATGACTGCCGTCTCGGCCGGCATAGCTTCCTGGGGATTGACGGGCCGGCTGGTTCCTGAGGCAGGTGCGCTATCGAACACGTCCTGGAACAAGGACCAGGCCAGCTGGGACATAAATGCCATGCCGTTCCTGAATGAGAATTACTTCGTGTCGGAGAAGGGCACGCAGGCCGCGGCAAGGAAGCTCAGAGAGGCGCACATCGAGTTTGAGGAGGCCCGGGATACCTACCAGGCGGCGCGTGACCTGACTCTGGGCCGGACAGAGATGTCGAAGGCGGAAGCCGCACTGGCAGAACTCGCCAACCTGCCGGACTCAGATGACAAGATCGCGAGGGAGAAGACAATTCGATGGTCCCGCACTCAGGCGCAGTCCCTTCTGGAAACTGCCGAGGAGAAGTGGGATCAAGTAGGACGTGACCTCAATCCCGAGCTCATAGTGGAGACATATCCTGATAAGATCGAAGCGCTCAAAGAAGCCAGGGACGCCCTGAGGGACGAGCTGAAGGAGCTCAATGAGGTGTCGTTTGCAGCTATTGAGGAGTTCAGGAAGGGGTTGCCTCCTGAGAAACGGGCGACTCCGGGGTTCTTCTACACTGGCGGCGAGGGGATTTCGAGCTACAAGGCCAGATTCAAGAGATACAGGATAGGGAGCAGGTCTCGCCGAGTCCTGCATGCCGCTGCTGATGAGCTTTCATCTGTGGTAGAGCAGGGCGGCGCGATCCCTTCGGATTGGGCCGCCACTGTAAGGGAGGCCGCCGACATGCTGGCGGACATTTCTGATATCCCAAGGCTGGCGGCTCTTCACGAGAAGAAAAGCGCCAAGCTTGAGCAGACCGAAGACTCTATTGCGGAGATGAAGTCAGAGGGGCGCAGACTGCGTCAGCTGCGGCGCCACTCCGGGCAGACCCAGTTCGAAGCGTTCAACGATCGAATTGAAGAACTGGATGCTGAGATAGCTGGCAAGGAAGAGGAAGCAAACGAGTTGAGGGATGTAGTTGAAAATCAGCTGGCCCCTCTTCTCGAGGTGCGCGAGCGCGTCAAGTCGGCTCGCCAGGAGCTGGCAAGCATAGCCGATGACGCGGGAAGTGTTAACTCGACGGACTACCCCGCGCTTCAGGAGCGGGTCCAGGCAGTTCTGGCTTCGTATCCGGCTTTCGATGCGTCGGCCAGGCGCTACTGGCTAGGTGATTCGAAGTGGGGCATTTGGATGCGTCCCCTGGCCAACTGGGTAGTTCTAATCTTTATTGGATACGTTGTCCTGATGACGTTCAACCTGCTTATATTCCGGCAGTGGGCACACAATGAAAAGCTCATTTACCCCCTTGCAGAGGTGACGACGGTACTCGCGGGTGGATGTGAGCCGGAAGGTGACGGCAAGTCTATCTACAGGAGTGGGCTGTTCTGGACCGGATTCGCAGTAGCTTTTGGTATACTCGGATGGAACTACCTGGCCAATAACAGCATTATTCCGAATATCAAGCCGGTCAAATTGGAGTTCCTCTGGCTCGGCTACGTAGGAAACGGCATATTCAAGGGGCTGGGGGCGACCTACTTCTGCCTGATCTTTGTAGTGATTGGCATTACATTCCTGGTTCCGGCGAACATTTCCTTCTCGCTCTGGTTCTTTGAGATTCTCTATCTCACGATGCTCGTCGTAATGGCGTGGATGGGTTACGGCAGCAACAGGTGGGCGCTCGGGAACCCGGGGCGAACGGGTATAGGTGCCGGCGCAATGGTTGTTTTCGGCATAGTGATACTGTGGACCTGCAGGCAGTATCTATTGTGTGCGTTCAGGCCGGGCGCGCTTAAAGGGCTTCCGGAGGATGAGGCGAGGGAACTGCGCGTCTCCTCTATGCTCTTCCTCGGTGCGTCACTCGTTTTGATGCTGATGCTTTCATTCGGTCTGGGCGCCAATCTGTTTTTTGTTTTCGTCTATTTCCTCCTCGCCCTCACTATGGCGATCGCGCTGATGCGTGCCGTTGCCGAGGGCGGTATACTCGGTATAGAAGGAGGAGGGGCCCTTGAGACTATCATGAAGGTCTTTTTCGGTTTTAAAGGATTCTTCACGGGAATACTCATTGCGCCGGCGGCACTGTTCTGGGGACATTTCTTTGGAGGTACAAAAGCATTTATTGGCCCGATGATGGCGAACTCGCTGAAGGTCCGTGAGCAGATGAGGATCAAGCGGCTGAGCTTTCACGGTGCCATCGCGGCGGGTATTGTAATTGCTACGATTGTCTCAGTAATAACGCTCGTAATGATTTCCTATGATCGCGGGGCCGACAGCCTTCACGGCTGGCTGAACACATTCCACGGGAAGTCCTCGATAAATGCAGTGGCCGGCGCAGGCGCTGCGGCAATGGCTGAGCCGAAGCCGGTGCCCGCGAAGGAGAAATACTGGATGCTGACCGGTGCGGTGCTGATGGGCGGGCTTCTGCTCGCGCGTCGAAAGGTCTTCGGGATTCCCCATCCTATCGGCCTGCTCATGATTATGAACAAGTCAATGTACGGCTTTTGGGGTTCGATACTCCTCGGTTGGATATTCAAGAGCATTGTCAGTAAGTACTGCAGCCAGGAGCAGTACATAGCTATACGACGCTTCTTTATAGGGCTCATTGTGGGCCATCTGCTGGCTATTCTTTTTGGCTGGGACGCCATGGAGTTTCATTGGGGGTAGGTAAACACATTCTGGAACCTGAAGTCTGAACGCAGAGGGAAGGCGTCAACTGTTTCGACCTGGCTCTGTATCGCGCAGACCGAGCCCTGTAAATTAGTGTTGCCTTGTTTTCTTCGTTACCTTCTGTTCTGGTTCTCATATTCTTCATGAGCGATGAGTAAGAATATTCTCCACAACATGGATGGCTGCTATGATCACGCAGTGCCGCAGGGGAGCAGGCGTATCGCCTGGGACGGCGTGTCATTCTGCGTGCCCGGGAACTGGGAGCTCGCGGTCTTCAAGTCGCTGCGTAAAGGCGCAATGAGGATCGAGCTGGAGGACGAGTATTCTGTCAGGCTCGAGTCAGAGTGGATACGCGGCAGGAAGCGGCTAAAGCTCGACAAGATCATGAAGAGCTACGAGAAAGCGTCGAAGCCGTTGACGGTCAAAGCGGACGAGCGGACGGACATAACAGGTCTGCCCAAAGGCTGGAATGCCACGCATTTCGTGTTCAAGGAAACTGGCGCAACAGAGGAAGGGGACAGCATAGAAGTCATTCAGCATGACTTGGTGACAGCCTTCTATCTGTGCCCGGAATCGCGGATCTTCTGTTTCTTCCTGCTGCACTTCATGCCCGAAGACAAGGAGTCGCCCGGCGACATAATCCGACAGATAGCCGCCACGTTTGAGGACCATGGTCAGAAGGAGCTCTGGCCGTGGGAGCTCTTCGATATCGCGTTCAAGCTGCCGCGCGAGCTGACCCTTGAGAAGACAAGCTTTGATATCGGAGCAAAGCTGATGGTCTTTCACTGGAAGCTGAGGCGATATTTCCTATGGCATATGTCCTGTGCGGATGTCTTCCTGAAGGACACTTCGCCAGCGGCATGGGCTTGCGGGCACATGAATGCGTCCAAGCTTCTAAAGGGTCCGGTATTTCATCCCGACGGGGAGAGCGGTATAAGCTGGCGCAGGCGGCGGCCCTACTTCCTGGGGCACAGGGAAGAGATAGCCTCTCTGTGCTACAAGTACGATGTTGGGTGCCGGCTCATCGCAGAAGAGAACAAACTCGTCCTGTGGGCATACCACTACCGCAAGGCCGCCGATCTTGAGCTTCTGCCGGATCACTCCTCTTGAGCTTCCTTTGCTGTGCCTAGCTCGACAGATCGACAGATCGACGCCTCGACGCCGTCTTCTTGCCCTGACGGGGAGTTGCGGTTCTTCGCATGAAAACCATCCCGCGATATTCACCCCAGAGCTTTGTTGCTCGAAATAGCCGGTATACTTATACACGTC
>JBFIFS010000128.1:0-6775 GCA_041602695.1 Kiritimatiellia bacterium | reverse complement strand
GAGGTCAAGAAGGTGTGCGACCGCTTCACAGTCCTGCGCGATGGAGCCACCGTTGCTTCCGGGTCAGTTGCCGAAACATCGATAAAGGACATGATCGAGAGCATGGTCGGGCGCTCGCTGGACGAAATGTATCCTCGCATTGAACACAGTATTGGCGAGGACAGCATTGAGGTGACTGGGCTTAAGGGCTCCATTCTGCCTGACGATGTTTCATTCTCGGTAAGGCGCGGCGAGATCCTGGGGGTCGCCGGACTTGTCGGAGCAGGCAGGTCGGAAACAGTGAGGAGCTTGTTCGGCCTGAACAGGACCACCGGCGGAACGTTCCGCATCGCCGGCGGACGCACAGCCACGGCCGCATCGCTCAAACCTCAGAGCGCGCTGGGCTTCGGAATAGACCTCCTGAGCGAGAACAGGAAGGAAGAGGGCCTAGCGACCTCACTCTCCATTACAACAAACATTACACTCTCGGGACTGAAGCGCTACGCGCGGGGCGGCCTCGTTGATCTCGCAAGGGAGAGGGCTTCCTCCCTTGAATGGTGCAGGAAACTGAACATTAAGTGCAGGGACGCGTCCGACCCCGTATCGTCAATGTCAGGAGGCAACCAGCAGAAAGCCGCCATAGCCAGGCTGCTGCACCAGGACTGCGACATACTCCTGCTCGACGAGCCCACACGCGGCATCGACGTAGGCAGCAAGGCCGAGATATATCGACTGATACAGGAGCTTGCCACGCAGGGAAAAGCCATCGTCGTAGTCAGTTCATACCTTCCGGAGCTTATGGGAATATGCGACACTCTAGCGGTGATGCATCGTGGAAAAATGAGCCCCTCACGCCCTGCATCAGACTGGACGGAGCATGACATTATGCTGTATGCAACTTCAGGCAGTATGAAGAAGGAGACCGCGAATGCCTAAGAGACTTTCCAAGCTGCTTTTGGATTTTGGCCCGTTTGTAGGCCTTATTTTCGTAACCATTCTTTTCGGAATTCTCTGCCCTTCGCAATTCTCGAGTTTCTACAACGCAAAAACGGTAATCACCCAGACCGTCATTGTAGGCATAGGCGCCCTCGGGATGACCCTCGTTATCATCAGCGGCGGCATCGACCTCAGCGTCGGATCCCAGATTGCACTGTGCACTGTCGTAACCGCGACCTTGCTGCAGATGGGCGGCGAGACTTCCGGGGCTCTTCTGGCTCTTTTCGCGGCTGCTGCAGGCGTAATAGCTTGCGGCGTGTGCGGATTCATAAGCGGCATCATCTCCGCCCGGATGAAGATCGTCCCCTTCATCGTGACGCTTGGCATGATGCAGATCGCGCGCGGAGTAGCAAAGTGGATAGGCAAGGAACAAACTGTGATTACCCCGCCCAACTGGCTGCAGAAACTCATGCTTGTCGACCCTGAACCGGGGTGGCTGCTTTTCGCGCCCGGCATATGGGTGACGGTAATTCTGCTGATCGGCCTGGCAGTACTTCTCAAATACACGGTATTTGGCAGGCATGTTTTTGCTGTGGGCTCAAACCCGGAAACTGCCCGCCTCTGCGGCATCAATGTTGAATGGATGCGCACATGGGTCTTCGCCCTGTGCGGAGTCTTCACGGGTGTGGCCGGCGTCATGCAGTACGCAAACCTTACGGTTGGCGACCCCACCGCCGCGGCCGGGATGGAACTGGACATCATCGCGGCCGTCGTAATCGGGGGCGGCTCGCTCAGCGGCGGCGAAGGAAGCGCCGTGGGCTCGATAGTTGGGGCACTGATCATGGCCGTGCTCCGCAATGGCTGCAACATGCTGGGCGTTCCTAACTACGTCCAGGAAATCATAATCGGCGCCATAATCGTCTGCGCCGTGCTTATCGACCGCCTCCGCCACCGCTCGCAGCAGGCTTAGACCCGGAAGTTAACCTAAAGATCAAGGTCCTGACGCCGTGGCGTTTCGGTAACTCGAGATTCCTCCCACTCGGCTTCGCTCAGGGCAGGCTATACGCTCGGAATGACAGGCGCGCTAGGTCCATTGGCTGTCCTCCTATGTCATCGCGAGCGCAGTCGAGAGACCTCACGCACGGCCCATCAGGCTCTTCCACATGATCGCTACACTATTGTACTAATAGAGCTCTTTGCTACATCTATGTCGCTTTTAGACAAAGAGCTCCTGTCGCATATTCCCTGGCGCTGTTATCATAACCGATTCATCACCAGACTCTTACACGCTTTCAGAACGACTTGGCACGGCGATTGCATAAAGGACTGTCGACATGACATTGAAAACGAAAGGAGATTGCGTATGGGCGACGATGTTGGCCAGAGAAACAGGGAATTCAGCTAAAGAAGACTTGAAAGGAAGAAAGATGAAGAAGATTGGATGGTTGTTGTTAATGTTTATGTTTTGCGGAACGGCGCTTTTCGCACAGGACGCCGCGCCTGAGCCGGAACCTACCGCGCTGGAGGCCACAGCGGAGGCGCTGCAGAACAATCTGAATATTGTCTGGACGTGCCTGGCGGCGTTCATGGTGTTCTTTATGCAGGCCGGCTTCGCAATGGTCGAGTCTGGGTTTACTCGGGCAAAGAACGCGATCAATATCCTCATGAAGAACCTGATGGACTTCTCTGTGGGATCTGTCGCGTTTTTCCTGGTCGGATTCGGGCTCATGTTCGGTGAGTCTAAGGGCTTCATCGGCCTGTCGCATTTTGGCCTGTCCGGAATAACCGGTACCGAGGGCGGAAGCGAGTGGGGATTCACTTTCTTCATATTCCAGCTCGTGTTCGCGGCTACGGCGGCAACAATCGTTTCAGGTGCCATGGCGGAGAGGACAAAGTTTACCTCTTACCTGGTTTACAGCTTCTTTGTGACTTTGATCATATACCCGATCTTCGGTTCATGGGCATGGGGCAGCCTGTTCTCGGGCAATGGCTGGCTCGAAAACCTTAAGACCGGCGCGTTCTGCGATTTCGCTGGATCAACAGTTGTCCACTCTGTGGGCGGATGGCTGGCACTCGCTGGAGCGATAGTCCTTGGGCCTCGTATTGGAAAATACACCGCCAAGGGCGAAGCCAGGGCGATCCCGGGGCATAACATCCCGCTGGCCGCACTGGGCGTGTTCATCCTTTGGTTCGGCTGGTTCGGGTTCAACCCCGGCAGCACGACTACCGGCGACGGCTCAATCGGACGCATTGCAGTTACGACAAACCTCGCAGCGGCTGCAGGCGCGATAGCTGCGATGGTCACGTCATGGATAATGTTCAAGAAACCTGACGGCTCGATGTCGCTTAACGGCGCGCTGGCAGGGCTCGTAGCGATAACCGCGCCGTGCGCGACGGTAACGCCGGGCGGTGCTTTGATCATCGGCCTGGTGGGAGGCGTGCTGGTCGTGTTGAGCGTGGTCTTCATCGACAGCGTACTCAAGATTGACGATCCGGTCGGAGCGGCAAGCGTTCACGGCGTCTGCGGACTCTGGGGAACACTCTCCTGCGGTCTGTTCAACAATGAAGCGGCACTGGGCATCGCCGAAAGCAGCACCGGCCTCTTCCACGGCGGAGGCATGAGCCAGATGGTCAGCCAGCTGATCGGCGCCGGCTCTGCCTTCGTGTGGGCGTTCGGCCTCGGCTTGGTCCTGTTCTTCACCATCAAGAAGACAATCGGCCTGCGCGCTTCAAAGGAAGTAGAGCTGCGCGGACTGGATATTGAAGAGCACGGCATGGAGGCCTACAGCGGTTTCCAGATCTTCTCGACACAGTAACAAAGAAACCCGGGGTTCCAGCCTGGTGGCCGGGACCCCCTTCAGGAGGACAGAAAGATGAAACTGATAGTCGCATACATTCAGCCCGAAAAGCTGAACGCGGTAAAGCAGGCTCTCTACGAGAAAGAAGTTTTCAAGATGTCGGTAACCAACGCGCTGGGCTGCGGCCAGCAGATGGGATACCACGAATCCTACCGCGGCGTTGATATTGAGGTAAATCTCCTGAAGAAGGTACGCCTTGAGATCGCCGTGAACGAGGATTTCGTGAAACCGGCAATTGACGCGGTGGTCGCCGGCGCGAAAACCGGCACAATCGGAGATGGAAAGATCTTCGTCCTGGACCTTGTGGACTGCATAAGGATCCGGACAGGAGAAAAAGGAAAAGACGCAATAGGGTAAACAGAACAGGCCCGGCGTTGACGCGCCGGGCCAGGAAAGAAGGAAGAAGGACATGAAGAAAGTAATGATAGTGGCAATGATGGCGGCTGTACTGGCAGGAACCGCAATGGCGGAAGACGGAGTTTCCGTCTCACTGTCGGCGGACATCGCAAGCGCGTATGTTTTCAGGGGCGCGACGTTCAATGATGGCGCTGTACTGCAGCCCGGGCTGGAGATCGGCGGACTTCCAGTGACAGTCGGCGTATGGGCCAATTTCGACATCGATGACTATGATGGCGCTCTCGCGGACAATCAGTTCTCAGAGATTGACATCTATGGCAGCTATGACCTCGGTGCGGGATTCGGGCTGGGTTACTGCGAGTACACCTACCCAGGGGCTGAAGGCAAAGCCGACAGGGAGATTTCCCTCTCATATGAGGCCGATCTTCCGGGTACCCCCTCTGTCAGCATCAACTATGGTGTCGGTGGCGGGATCGACAAATCTCTCTATGTGGAGCTGGGCGTATCGCAGGACATCGAGGCATCTGAAGACCTCACCATAAGCCTTTCAGCCGCGCTCGGATACGCCGATCCTGACGAAGGCGAGTCAGGCCTCTCACATTTCGCGGTTAAGGCAAGCACGTCTGTAGGGCCTGTAGGCATAGGCCTGAATTATGTTGGCCAGATTGATGACGACGTCCTCCCCGACGTGGAAGATGGCGGAGCCTATGACGTAGGATTCTTCGCGACCATCGGCGTCAGCAAGGAGTTCTAAGTAATAATGCTAATTGAATAGACAGTTCCTCTCCGAACTGAAGCGGGGGTGTGGGCGCTTGCGTCGACACCCCCGCGCTTTTTTCAGGAAGGCGCCGAAATGAGGCATTTTTAGCGTCGTGACCGGCAGCAACCATTCATTTGCATTTTCAGCGCCCACTTCCTAATCTCTTACCTGCCCCCAAGGAAAGGACTGTAATCTTGCACCAGATACCGACACCGGGCGTGAGCCTCATACTGAATGCCGGCGACACCGTTTCGTTTTCCCTTGCCGTTGAATCCACGGACGCCGGCGCCGCCTGGCTCCGCACAAACCTGCGAGGCTCCGCCGTCCGCCGAGCCGAAATAGTCAAGATGGCGGAAGAAGGAACCCCCCGCCTGGACAGCGACTGGTTCGACATACCCATGAATCGGACCACCCGGACCGAGTTCTCTGTTACCGTTCCCGTTTTCGAGCCAGGTATTTTCGAAGCGAAGACCCTCTTTATCCCGGAAGGCTCTTCGCATCCGGCGTGGCCGGAAGGCGAAAACGTGCTCATAAAGGTTGAGCCTTCCATCAGGGCTTCAGGCAATTCCATTTATTCTGCCTTCGTGCGCCTTTTCGGAGACAGGCCTGATCCGGCAGAAGCTGACCAGCTGGCAAGAGATGAGATCAAGGTTCTTGATGAGGCCGGCTATACTGTCATACCGCGCTCAGGCAAATTTCGCGACCTTATCGCGAAACTTGACCACATAGTGGACGGCATGGGATTCAGGAACATCCTGCTTCTGCCAATCCACCCTACCCCTACCACCTACGCTAGAATGGGCAGGTTCGGAAGCCCGTTCGCGGCAATAGACCTTATGGATGTCGATCCAGCGCTGGCGGAATTTGACCGGCGGACAACGCCCCTTGACCAGTTCAGGGAACTGATCGACGCCGCTCACGCGAGGGGCGCGTCGCTTTTCATGGACATGCCCCTCAACCATACCGGCTGGGCCTCAACGCTGCAGATTCATCATCCGTCTTGGTTCCACCGGGACAAGAAACGCCACTTCCAGTCACCCGGCGCCTGGGGTGTTACGTGGGAAGACCTTGCTGAACTGAATTACGATGACAAGGGTCTGTGGCAGTACATGGCGGGGGTCTTCCTTTACTGGTGCCGGCAGGGAGTTGACGGCTTCAGGTGCGACGCCGGCTACATGGTACCCGCAGAGGTATGGGAGTACATCACGGCTAAGGTCCGATCACAGTTTCCCGACACCGTGTTCCTGCTCGAAGGCCTGGGCGGCAAGAAAGAGACAATGCGCAGGCTCCTCACCTCCTCAAACCTTGACTGGGCCTACTCAGAACTGTTCCAGAACTATGATCGGGGGCAGATAGAGAGCTATATCCAGGAATCTGATCATTTTTCCAAATCCGCAGGGCTGCTGGTCCATTTTTCCGAAACTCATGATAATGACAGGCTGGCAGCCGCCTCTCATCAGTATGCAAGAATGCGGACCTCTTTGGCCGCTCTATTGTCACACCGCGGCGCATTCGGCATCACATGCGGCGTCGAGTGGTTCGCGGACGAGAAGATAGACGTGCACGAGCGCACCCACCTGAATTGGGGAGCGCAGGAGAACCTGATCGAGCATGTTCGGCTTCTGAACAAACTGCTGACCTCGCATCCGGCATTCTCGCCATCTTCGAGCATTGAGACTGTTGCCTGCGGCGATGCCAACGCGGTTTCAGTTCTGCGCAGCTGCCGGGCATCCGGCTCCAAGGTCATGGTCCTCGCAAATCTCGACACTGAACATCCCGCACGACTTGATTGGCATTCCGGGAGCTGGCCGCTGCCAGACCGCTGCAGGGACCTGCTGACCATGGAGAGCATTGATATCAACACCGGGCACAACGGATATTCACT
>JBFIFS010000127.1:0-6794 GCA_041602695.1 Kiritimatiellia bacterium | reverse complement strand
TGGCATTTACGTTCACGCCGATCCTAGTAATGCTTTCGTGTCCGAGCCGCATTTCCGAGGAAGTGTCGTCGGGCTCCGCCAGGTTCAGTCTTGTGCGCGTCTCCCGCACGGAGTGGTGCCTTGGTAAGTACGCGGGCCAGGCTTTGGAGATTGTGGTTCCATTAATGTTGAGTGCAATAAGCGCGTGGACCGTAGCGGCCTTTCGACTCCAGAGCATGGCCGGGCCTGAGGTCGTGCTTTCGATGATTGTCTATGGGTGGAAAGTGTGGATCTACTGCCTAGCTTTTATAGGTATAGGCCTTGGCGTCTCGCAGGTCTGCCGATCGGCGAACCAGGCAACAGCAATAGCCCTGATAATCTGGGCGGGGCTCGCGATAGTAAGGGGTCTTTCCGAGTGGTTGAAGGGCGACGGTTGGCGAAGGATCTGGGAGGTCGTTCCTATGATTACTCCCGCGCAGCACCAGCTTGACCTCTGGCGCCTGTCTCCTGTCCACACCCTGACGGCCTCCATATATGTAATAACAATCGGGCTGGTATTCTTTTTTCTCGGTCATGTGCTTTTCTTGCGGAGAGATGTTTAGGGGGTAGGGGATACGGGATGCGGGATACGGGATACGGGGTGCGAGGTGCGGGATACGGGGTGCGAGGTGCGGGATGCGGGATACGGAGGAATAGGAGTTGGAAGCTGCTCTGAAATTTAAAGGAGTCGAAAAGAGGTTCGGCAAGTGCCGTGCCCTTGACGGGCTCAATCTCTCGGTTCCAAAAGGGTCGGCCTTCGGGCTGGTCGGCAGCAATGGTGCAGGCAAGACCACTTCGTTCTCTGTAGCGGTGGGGCTGGAGCGGCTCGATGCCGGGGCCATAGACCTACTTGGCGAGGGCGCTTTCAGTGCCGCCGTTCATTCGGGCAGGGTATCGGTCATGCCGCAGGACACCCAGTTTCAGCCTTACGCAAGGCTCACTGAGCTATTAACTCTTTACGCGCATCTTCAGGGAATGGAGCGTTCCAGCATTCCTGGCGCGGTTTCTGAAGTGCTGGAATGGGTGCATCTTTCCGATCGCGCTAACGCGCAGATCAGAACGCTGTCCCACGGCATGAGGCGACGAGTTGTCATAGCGCAGGCCTTTCTCGGGCATCCGGAGCTTGTTCTCCTGGATGAGCCTATGAGCGGCCTGGATCCCCGCGAAGTAGTGAATATTCGTAACCTGCTCTGCAACAGGCCGGGCCACCAGACAGTAGTCATAAGCTCGCATAACCTTTATGAAGTGCAGAGGATCTGTGATCATGTGGCTTTTATAGAGAAGGGTCGCCTTGTAAGGCAGGCGCGAATGGATGAAGTCACGGGGCGCAGCCACTCGATAACTTACTCGCTCGGTGACACGTCGGGCATTGACACCGCTTCGATGGATAAGTCCCTGCCAGGCATGGTTTTCGAGGTAGTCGACGGTACGACCCTTGTCTGCCGTTACGCGGAGACGGAGCGGATGGTCCATGAGGTAAATGAGATGGTGCTTAAGTATTTATTGGCCGAAAAAAAGGAAATCCACGAGATAAGAAAGGGGAGCGATCTCGAGTCGGTGTATATTTCAGGTGCTGATTTACCTCAGGCTTAGCGCTTGATCTCATTAGGACGTTCCCATATTATTCGCCCCCGCTCGGAATCCTCATTCGGCATGAGATCGGGCAGAACATTATGAAAATCATCATCATAGGCGGCGGGGAAGTAGGCGTTCAGCTGGCTAAGCAGCTGATCTCTGAGCAGAACGATGTCGTAATCGTTGAAATGGACGCGTCGTGTGCCAGTGATATCGCCAATAAGCTGGACTGCCTCGTCATTAACGAGCCCGCCAATAAGATATCCACGCTCATTAAGGCAGGCGTTGAAACAGCGGACTATTTAATCAGTGTCACGGACAGCGATGAGGTGAACCTGATCTGCTGCGGGCTGGCTGCTACGCATCCGCCATTCAAGATTGCCAGGGTAAGAAACCTCGATTTCGAGAGCACCGAGATGCTTAAGGCTAACATGAAGTCAATTGATCTCGTTGTTAATCCTGAAGTCGAGGCGTCGCGCAAGATAATCCGCTCAATTGAGCATGGTGCAATAAGCGACATAATAGCCTTCTCCAGCATAGACATGCACATGCGTAATCTCATTGTTGATGAGGGGTCCGTCTTTGCGGGCAAGAGCGTGCAGGAGGCGTGCCAGGCGCTTGGAAAGGAATTCCTGATATCGGGAATCGTCAGGAGGCACAGTTTTATTATACCGAGCGGCGCAACCGTGATTGAAGAGGAAGACAATCTTTACCTTCTGGCAACAAGCGAGGTTCTTGACGAAGTATATGATGCCATAGGCAAGCCCCGGGACCACATTGAGAACATTCTCATTGTCGGCGGCGGTGTTGTCGGCCGGCATGTTGCCGAGCACTTCACCCAGAAGCAGAACGGGAACCGCGGCCCGTTCAGTGAGCTTGCCGCGCTGTTCAACGGCAGGGCGGTCAAGAAGGACATCAGGCAGATAAAGATAGTGGATCGTGACTATGAATGCTGCAAGCAGCTTGCTGAGCATTTTCCGTCTTCGATGGTGCTCAATGCTGACATTTCTGATGAGACCATTTTCGAAGAAGAGCGCATGTCGGGCTTTGATGTGATTGTTACCACGACGGACAGTCATGAGCTGAACGTCCTTTCCGCACTTTACGCCAAGAAGCTCGGGATCAAGAGGGCCGTGAGCGTAGTCAGCAATATCAATTACATAAACATCGCCCTTCGCCTCGGTATAGATGTGGTGGTAAGCCCCAAGAACAGCATTATCGATCCGATACTTAAGCACATACGCACTGGAACAGTGAGCGCCATTCACAGCATTGCTGATACGGATGTGGATATTATGGAGGCGCGCGTCCAGGGGAAGAGTGCGATGTGCGGCAAACAGCTGAAGGACATCAAACTGCCGGAGGACACGCTTATTCTCTCGGCTAACAGGGATGGCCGCAGCGTTATTCCACGTGGGGGCTTCGTGTTCGAGGAGGGCGATGATCTCATTGTCCTTGCCAGGGCCAGCTCTGCATCCCGCGTTGACGGCCTGATATCAGGGGAGTAGCCTGCTTTGCACAAGCTTCACGTCTTCAGAACTATTTCAATATTGCTGCTGATGGTAAGCGCCTTCATGCTGCTTCCCGCCGGCATCGCCGTCGGAAGCGGAGAGGCCGGTCTGGCGCTGTATTTCGTCATCCCCATCTTCATCGCGGCCATCTCGGCGCTTTTCGCGATACGCGCTACCGCAGGCTCGACTGTTTCCGGCCTTTCGATCAGGGACGGGTTTCTTTTTGTTACGTTGAGCTGGATCTTCTCGGCGCTCCTTGGATGCCTGCCGTTCTGGATGTCGAGGGCCATTCCGAGTTTTACCGATGCTTATTTCGAAACGATGTCGGGGTTCACTACAACTGGAGCCTCGATCCTGACAGAAATAGAGTCGCTTCCGCGATGCATGCTTTTCTGGCGCTCCCTCACGCACTGGCTCGGAGGCATGGGCATCGTTGTGCTGACCGTTGCGCTGCTTCCTCTCCTTGGTGTTGGAGGCGTGTATCTGCTGAAGGCCGAGGCGCCCGGTCCGTCAATCGACAAGACAATGCCCAGGATAGCGCAGACGGCGAAGACGCTCTGGCTGATCTACGTCATAATGACGGCCGTGGAGATCCTGCTGCTCTGGCTTGGCGGCATGGACCTCTTTGACGCATCCACGCACACCTTTGGAACTTTGGCAACGGGCGGATTTTCGACCAGGAACAAGAGTGTGGGGGCCTTTTCTTCACCATACCTGCAGTGGGTAATAACTATTTTCATGATATTGGCCGGTGTCAACTTCGGCCTGTATTTCCGGGCCATAACCGGCCATATCGGGCGTGTCTTTCGTGACACCGAACTTCGTGTATACCTGGCGATCTTCTTCGTTGCCACCGCGATCATAACGTTTTCCCTGACGCCTTCCATGCCCGGCGGCCTCGAGCCCAGGATCAGGGCTGCCGCCTTCCAGTGCGCGTCTATCCTGACGACCACGGGATACGCAACAGACGATTTTGAGGCCTGGCCCGCCCTGTCGCGGACGGTCCTTTTTCTGCTTATGTTTGTTGGCGGCTGCAGCGGTTCGACTGGCGGCGGCATAAAGGTCGTGCGAATCGTATCGCTGTTCAAACTTGGCTGGCATGAGATGAGGTACATGCTGCATCCGCGCGGCATATTTAAGCTTAAGCTGAATGGCGAGGTATTAAAGAAAAACTATGTCTATTCCGTGGCGGGATTCCTCTTTCTATATGTGTTCCTGCTTGGAGTTATCACCCTTGTAGTTGCGTCCGCTTCGAATGACATAGTTACGTCTTTTTCAACCGCGCTTGTTACTCTTGGTAATATAGGCCCGGGCTTTGGGAAGGTAGGGCCTACGGATAACTACTCATTCTTTCCCGACTACGTGAAATGGGTGCTTTCTTTCGCAATGATGGCGGGAAGGCTTGAGATTTATACCGTCCTGATCCTGTTCGCGCCGTCGTTCTGGAAAAACGGGTGAAGGGGGGAGGGCCTGTCTGGCGGGCAATAATTCCTTGTCAAGAAGAGGCTGTAACCGTAATCTCTGGTTCATGAAACGGATTCTGTTCACCGCTGTTGTTCTCGCTTTTTCAGGGCTCACTGTCACCGGCGAGAATGCTCCTGAGAAGTCGGTGAACTCGCTCGACAATATAGTTGCATCCGACGTCAGCGCGAAGGCAGGGGACGTCAGGGGCATCAATGATGAGAAGGACGTCACTGGCCTCATTTACGCCCTTCAGCAAAAAGAGCGGGAGCTGCAGGTTGCGCTCGATGAAATTGCCAGGCTCAGGGCGTGGATCAAGAAGATCAAGGCAGTCAGTGAATCCGAGTCTGCAACTATGCATTACAACATGGGCTGCATGTATAAGCTTTACAAGCAGTACGCGAAGGCTGAGGGCGAATTCCTGAAGGCCCTGAAGATTTCACCTGACGACCCCAACATCCACTACAACCTCGGCATCCTGTACGATGACGACCTCGGCAACAAGGAAGGCGCGAAGAAACATTACAAGCGCTTTCTTGAGCTCTCGCCCAGCGAGCAGGAACGTGCCCAGGTGCAGGAATGGCTGTCGTCGTTGCAGTGACTGACTCTTTCATCTAACCAGGGAGAATTATCATGAAGCGTATTATTGTTGTTACTTCACTCGTTCTGGCGGCATCTTTTATGTTTGGGTGTGGAGGTAAGAAAGGCTCAGCAATGCCTGCTGAGCTTCCGGCCCTGGCAGCGGAGTTCAAAGGGATGGCCGGAGGCCCAGCGAAGATTGAGCTTGGCAAGAAGATCATGGGGCTGCTGCCCACCTGCACCAGGCAGGCTCCCGGCAGCAACATGGCCATGATCGATTATGACAATCCGACATATGTACTTAGGATTCCTGATCTTTACGCGCTTCTGGGGACTCCGGCTGAAGCTGATCCCAACGGCGAGTTTTGCTCGTATGACCTGGGCAAGAACGATAAGGCCAACTATTACCTTCTCGTAGAGATATACGACGACTACGTGTCTTCCGCTCGAATCGATGTCGGCAAATAGCATAAGCACGCGATTTCGAGGCGCGGCAACAAATAGTCAGAAACGGGTTGCCCGAAGCGCTGCTTTCCATAATCATTGCCCCTCGAGTTTCTTTTAGAGGAGCAGCACGCATGTCCGAGACATTTACACGCGAGCAATTGCGCGATTTCTCACCCTCATACGATTTCTTTGTGGGTATAGATTCGGATGGATGCATTTTCCCGACTATGGAGGTCAAGCAGCAGCAGTGTTTTCATCCTGCGATCATTGAGCACTGGGGCCTGGAGAGCATTGCCAGCTATGTTCGTGAGACGGCAGAGTTTGTAAATCTGTATTCCCGAAAGAGGGGCCGTAACAGGTTTCCATGTCTTGTGGACACAATGGCCCTGCTGCGGGATCGGGTTGAGGTGAGGCAGTCCGGCGTGCAGCTGCCGGAGTTCAAATCGCTTTTGACGTGGATGGAGTCGGCCGATACGGTAGGAAATCCCGAGCTGCAGGAAGCTGTAGAGAAGACCGGCGATCCCGAGCTCAGAAAGGTGCTTGAGTGGAGCCTGGACGTTAACGAGCGCGTGTCCAGGATTGCCAAGAACATAGCTCCATTCGAGTGGGCCTTGAAGAGCCTGCAGGTCATGTCCGGGTCGGCAGACACAATCTGCATTTCCCAGACTCCCACGGAGGCGCTCGTTCGAGAATGGACCGAGAACGATATCAGGCAGTACGTGCAGATCATTGCCGGGCAGGAGCTTGGTACGAAGACCGAGCACCTGGCCCTTGCGACGGGAGGCAAGTATGATAAGTCGAAGGTCCTGATGATCGGTGACGCGCCAGGAGACTTGATGGCGGCGAAGGAGAATGGGGCCCTGTTCTACCCCATCAATCCCGGAAGGGAGGATAGCTCCTGGCGGCGATTTCATGAGGAAGCGTTTGGCAGATTTCTTGATGGCAGTTATACTCATGACTATGAGGATCGCCTTGTAAACGATTTTAAGGAAATACTGCCCGAAGCACCGCCTTGGAGGAAATAGAAGGTCATGATGAGTTTGGATAACTCTGTATTTGTATTAGTTGACGTGCAGGGCAAGCTCGCGGAGCTCATGTTTGAGAAGAAGGAACTGTTCGCAAACATTGAGGCCTGTACAAGAGGAATGCTTGTCCTTGACGTCCCGGTTATATGGACTGAGCAGATTCCCGAGAAAATGGGGA
>JBFIFS010000126.1:0-6807 GCA_041602695.1 Kiritimatiellia bacterium | reverse complement strand
GGCATATTTACGTACTTGGACTCTATAGGCAAGAATATTTTAACAGATCCTAGCTAAAATCGGGACACTCAGTCCTGTTCCATGCTGTCCAATGACTGTGCGAGCGCTTTATCGAGCCTGAGGGCCAGCCCGGCGCCGTCCGTCACGGCACGCGAGGACTCTGTGGCTCCTGTTATAGAATCAATCCGCCTGCTGAGGCCCCCTTCTCCGGAAAGAGAAACCCCAGAGAACTGTTTGAGGAAGCGCTGGGATTTAACCTGCCTTCCCCGCTGTTCCCGGCTCTTGAGCACCTCGCTGCTGATGATCGAGCCCCCGCCGACTTCAAAGCGCGACAGAATAAGCCCGTGCTTACCGCGCGTCGCTATTTCCCACGCACGCGATGACACACCCTGCCGATAGACGATCTGTGTTTCCGGGTATTCATACCCGAGGCTGTCCCGGCAGATCTCGGCCACCTGCCCTTCAAGCGGGACACTAACAGCCGTCATTGAATACCAGTCCACCTTGGCAGACTGCGCCTCGTCTCCCGTTGTGGCACAGGAGACGAGCGCCAGTAACAGAGGCAATACTGCGATTGCTTTCAGCTTAGAAATTGTAGCCGACTCCAAGATTGAACCCACTCTGGTCTTTTCCGCTTTCATTGTCCTGCCACTGATGGTCGATCTTAAGGACTACCTGCTCGTGAGGCCACCAGTTTGCGCCGATGTCATACTGCGTCTTTTCGCTGGCGCTGCTGCTTCCGGCCTTGTTGTCCCACTGACTGTATCGGCAGAACAGGCCCAGGTTCTCGACAGGCTTGAAGGAAGGCTCAACGAACCAGCCATTCTGCTTGTCCGCGCCGACCGACTCCGGCCCGTCGCCGTCCAGCTGCCACTCAGCGTAGAGCGCACGAAGCCCGAGCGGCCCCTTGCTGACCTCTGCATGCACCTCGCCAAGCAGGGCAGATCCTGCATCAGCATCCGATCCCTGCGTTATATCACCCTGATACTGCAGAGCGCCGCCGACAGTCACGCCAGGTACACTCCACTTAACAGCAACTGTTCCGGCAAGGTCTGAAGCTACCGCATTGGCTACTTTCTGCCTCCCGCTTCTCACCGCGTAGGACTTGTTGGAGGACGTATTGAGGCCCGAATGCAGATACGCCCCGTAGGACAGCGCGTCTGTCAACTGGCCATGGACTCCGGCACCAGCTTCCCACCAGGTAGTAGGTATAATGTCCTTTTCCACTGAGTTCCGCTCAACACCGTAGAAGGTCGGCGGCTCGTGAGTCTCATTTAGAATCCCTAGCGGCAAGAGAAAGAGGCCTGCGCGCGCCGTATGCGAGTCGCTGATATCAATGTCTACGTAAGCCTGCTCAAGCTCAACTTCCCCTGGTTTGCCGTCACCCGCCAGTGAATGCTCCACTTCCAGCTCAGAGGTGAACCTTACGCTGTCACTGAAATCATAACTCACGAACAGTACAAACCTGTGGAAGTCCATCTGGTCCTTGTCAGACGCGCCGCCGCTGCCCGACAGATTGTTGTAGTGCAGTTCGCCATAGCCGCCGATCTTCACGTCACCCAGGGACGCCCCACCCGTCCGCTTCAAAGCTGCCACTTCGTTTTCAATCTTGGCAAGCCGATCTTCCGTCGACTGCGCACCCGCCACAGCGGCCATCATGACCGCACACACAACCATCACTGCTACCTTCTTCATCCAACTCTCCTTATCTTACGCCCTGAAATTAGGGCTCCCTAACTCATGAGGCACAAATGTTAGGCTTACCTAACTTGATTGTCAAGTTTCTCGCCCGACTTTTTTTGGGTTTATTATCGGCCTATTCGAAGAGCATTGTGGACATGTAACGTTCGCCGGCATCCGGACATATCGCCACTATCAGTTTGCCTTCGAACTCCGGGAGTGCGGCAAGCCGGGACGCTACAGCCAGGGCCGCGCCGCAGGATATTCCGGAAAATATGCCTTCCTCGCGGGTAAGCCGGCGCGCAAAGTCGAGCGCCTCCTCGTTTTCGACCTGTTCTACACGGTCGACAATCGACAGGTCGAGCGTATCCGGGACAAATCCGGCACCTATGCCCTGAATCATGTGCGGCCCCGGAACAACCTCTTCGCCAGCCAGCGTCTGCGTCAAAACAGGACTTCCGGCCGGCTCCACCGCGATGGACTGGATTGCCTTTCCGCAGGTGTTCTTTATATACCGGCTGACCCCGGTAATCGTTCCGCCGGTACCGACTCCTGCGACAAGGCAGTCGATCCTGTGGTCAGTGTCCGCCCATATTTCAGGGCCAGTGGTCTTTTCGTGAATCGCGGGATTTGCAG
The DNA here is from genome assembly GCA_041602695.1 of Kiritimatiellia bacterium. GTDB lineage: Bacteria > Verrucomicrobiota > Kiritimatiellia > UBA8416 > JBFIFS01 > JBFIFS01. The sequence goes on along the minus strand of JBFIFS010000126.1, from coordinate 4,491 downwards.
GGTTCTTGAACTGCTGAGGCATAAAATACTTACCCGGCTCGCCGGCAACTATTTCCTCTGCCTTGCCGATCGCCCCCATCATTCCCTTTACCCCGTCAGTGAGAATCAGCTCGGCGCCAAATGCTTTAAGGACCTTCCGCCTCTCTATACTCATCGTGTCGGGCATGACAATCTTGACCTTGTAGCCGCGAGCAGCCGCGGAATATGCAAGGGCTATTCCAGTGTTTCCGCTCGTCGGCTCGATGATCTCCATTCCAGGCTTCAGAACGCCCCTTTCTTCGGCATCCCATATCATCGAGGCACCGATACGGCACTTTACTGAGAAGCAGGGGTTCCGTCCTTCAATCTTAGCGTACACTTCCGCGCCGCCTTTGCCGCAGAGCTTGTTTATACGGACCAGCGGCGTGCGGCCTATCGAATAAGTGTTGTCTGAAAAAACGTTCATGGTTGCTCCTATTTGACTCTCTTCACCTTAACAATCCAGTGTCCGGAGCCAATATCGTCCATGCTGACAATCTCCTGGCCCTCCTGCTTGAAGCTGGCCGGCACGTTCTGCACCGGCGCGCCGTCATCAAGCGTCACTGCGAGCACGTCTCCAACAGGTATTGTCTCAAGTTTAAGCTTTGCCTTAACGAAGTTGATAGGACAGGACACGCCTTTCAGGTCCAGCTCATGCTCTCCTGAGCCGGAGCCGCCGCCCTGCTCCACCGGGGCCTCTTCACCCCCAATATTGAATTTCAGGCTTGAGTCCAGTGAGTCGTAAAGCGCGCGGACGCGTGCGAGAAGGGCTCCGACTTTCTCCGACGCACCGTCGAGGGCCTCCGACGATCCAGAACAGTACGACCGTCCCTTCACAATAAGCCCCCTGAAATCCTCGGATACCAGGCCGGAATCAATGTAGTTGCTCTCAAACTGCCTGAAGACGGCATCCGGTTCCGACTCATCAACACCCCTGATTATCAGGAGCGACCGCGCCGTCGCCAGAAGCGCTTCGCCCAGCGCTTCTCCCCCGCCCGAGCCAGCATCCTTGAGACGTGCTTCAGCCAGCGCAATGTCTTCTGAAACCACTTCAAATACTCCCGCTCCGCACTCACCGGCGCCCCTTCCGGCCAGGCTGAATTGCTCGTCACTGCCCCAGTCTTTATTGAAATCCCTGGCAATGGCGTCTTGCGGAATTACGGAATGTTTTTCGACGATGGCGCTGAAGCCGCCTGTCCCGAAGCCTTTCACGTAATCCGAAAATGTCTGTCCGTTCTCCGCCTTCGCCCTGTACGCGGAAATCAGTTCTGCGAGCAGCTCAGGAACAGCTTTTGCCGGAACAGAGCCAACGGGCTCGCCGAATTTGGGATCGGCGCCGCCGATTCCTCCAACTGACACGCTGTAGGCTGGATAAAGCTGGCCGTCATGCCGCTTAGCCGCGCCTGACAGGCCAATACCGCCTATAGGGTGCTTGCCGCAGGCGTTCGGGCAGCCGTTGATCCTTACAAGCTCTTCTTCAAGTCCGTCCGGAGATATTCCGCTCTTCTCGAAATATTCCTCACACCCCTTAACCAGGCCGCGCGACAGGCAGAGCCCGAGCCTGCACGTAGCCGCACCGGCACATGCAACGACAGACGTCTTCCATCCTCGCTCAAGATAAGACGCCGAGAGCGCCTTTACGGCTTCGGCGACCTCGCCTACCTCTGAGATCTTCACCGACTCGATCAGGAGCCCCTGGTCTACAGTCAGCCGCAGCCTCTGCGTTCCGCTGAACCTGTCGGCAGCCTCGGCAAGTCCCTTCAGGTGCTCGGCCGGAAGCAGCCCGGACTCGAAGAAGAGACGAACAGACACAAGCCCATCGACAGCTTCGCAGACAATCCAGGCGCCGTCTCTCTGTTCCAGCTGAGGGCGGACCTCCCCGCTGCCTTCGCCGATCGCGACATCGTCGACCGAAACAATGAGCCCTTCCGCCAGCACAGACTTCTTGTGCTCGAGGTATTCTTCGATCACTTTCTCTCGCCCCAACCTTTCAAAAACAAAACGCAGGCGGGCCTTCTGCCGGTTCTTCCGGTCGCCGTGCGCGTCAAAGACGCGGCGCATTGCCTCAGCGACCGCCAGGCACTCACTGGCCGGTACCCACTCCTCGATTACGGAACCGATCCTCGGCCCGGAGCCCATTCCGCCGCCGGAAACAACACGGAAACCCGGCTGCCCGTCTTTAACTGCAGCAATGAATCCTAGATCATTGACCTTTCCGGCCGTGCAGTCCGCCGCGCACCCGCTGAATGCGATCTTGTATTTGCGGGGCAGGTTGTAGGATCCCTCTATAGAGACCATGTAATTCGTAACTGCGTCCACGTAAGGGGCAACGTCGAACTTCTCGGCGGGACATATAGATGCGTATGTGCATGCAGTAATGTTCCGTACCGTGTTGCCTCCGCCCCCCCTTGAGGAGAGCCCGCCCACAGCAAGCCTGTTCATTATGACACCCAGGTTCTCAATCGCCAACCCGTGCAGCTGCATGTCCTGCCGGGTCGTGAGATGCAGGTCCTCAGCCGAGTATTCTGCGGCAACCTCGGCAAGGAGAGCGGCCTGGGAAGCCGTTATTCGCCCACCCGGCGCCCGAACGCGCTGCATGAACATGCCGCTCTGCCGCTGCTCATAAACGCCCATAGGAACTCGTTTGGCTTTGAACATTGCTGGCGTCATCTTTCCATCAAGGTATCTTGCCAGGTCGGCTGAAAAGGCCTCTATGTCGCCTTCAAGAGTTCTTTCGCCCAGCGGTGTCACGCTACTCATTTGCTTCTCCTATATCCAACGCAAGCTCATGCGGCTCGCCATCTACTACATTAAATGCTTTCAGGACCGGGTTCGCTTCGTCCTGCAAAGACAGGATCACATACGCCACGTCCGAGGTATACGCGAGTCGTATATCTTCAGCCGACATCCTCGCAGGTGTCGCCGGGTGGCTGTGCCAAATTCCCAGCATCTTCTTCTCCTCGGCCCTCAGCCGTTTTATCGCCGCGAACTGCTCTTCCGGAAGGAAACTGAAATGCTCTGCAGCATTGTCGGCGTTCGTCATTTCAATAAATACCGAGACATGCCCTTCGGAACCGCCAAGAATACCGCAGGCTTCGATTGGCGCCTGCTCTTTCGCGAGCTCCAGCATCCTTCTGTAAACCCGCGCGTCTATTTTAAGGCTCTCCATTCTTATTCTCCCGTTCCGACTCTCCTAAAGAAAAACCATCAATAACATCATCCGGTAGAGACGGCTTTATGCCGTCTATAGCATCGCGCTCATCCGAATTACGTTAAAGCGTGCAGACCTCTTCTTCCGGGTCCTTCAGCTCAGTTATCGTCGGGCTGTCTCCGCACAGCGGGCAAGAGCTGCTCCGCTTGACGTTCACGTTCCTGAACGAGCTCTTAAGCGCGTCGAAAACAAGAAGTCGATCATAGAGCGGCTCCCCGACCTCAGTAAGGAATTTCAGGACCTCATTCGCCTGAAGCGTGCCTATGACACCCGCGACAGCACCCAGAACGCCGGCCTGTGAACAGGTTGGCACAGACCCCGGAGGAGGCGCCTCCCTGAATACGCACCTGTAGCACGCCGTTTCGCCCGGCTTCACGCTGAAAGTCTGCCCGGAAAAGCCCAGTATTCCCGCGTGGTTATACGGCTTGCCGGCAAAATGGCATGCGTCCGCAATGAGAAACTTGGACCCAAAACTGTCCGTACCATCCACAACAAAGTCATAGTCCTTCAGGATTTCCGGCCCGTTCGCGGCCGTAAAGCGCTCTTCGTATGTTATGACGTTTACGTCCGGATTAATCTCGTTCATCGTCTGCTTCGCCGACACGACCTTCTGCACACCAACATCGTCGGTCGTATGGATCACCTGCCTCTGCAGGTTGCTCAGGTCAACGGCATCGCCATCCATGATGCCGATAGTGCCGACGCCTGCCGCGGCAAGATAAAGCGCCACGGGACTTCCGAGGCCGCCTGCTCCGATCACGAGGATCTTACCCGAAAGCAGCCTCTCCTGCCCAACGCCGCCAATGTCAGGCAGAATGATCTGCCTGGAATATCTTTCTATCTGTTCTTCAGTAAGGTTCATTTCAATTCTCCGTCCCGGCCGGAATCAGGCCCCGCCACCCATGAAATAAAGGAACTCGACCTTGTCGCCCTCTTTCAGGACCGTTTCAGGAAAAGTCGGGCGTTCCAGGATCGTTCCATTGAGTTCAACCGATACCATTTCCGGCATCTTTACCTTCTGCTCGACAAGAAGGTCCGACACAGTTGCGCCGTCGTCGACCGCCAGCGGCTCACCATTAACTATTATATTGGCCATTTCATACCTCTGCTTTTTACTTTTAAACTTCGTCCAAAGCTGCGCGAATATCGTCCAGGAGCTCCTGAGGATCCTCCAGCCCTATCGACATCCTAACCAGGTCTTCATGCGCACCCATCGCCAGCCTTTTGGCCTCATCAAGGTCCCTGCAGAAAGTAGATGCCGG
>JBFIFS010000125.1:0-6840 GCA_041602695.1 Kiritimatiellia bacterium | reverse complement strand
CTCCCCCTTCAGATGTCATACCTCATAAATCATCCTTCTCTTCTACCCTCCACCCTCCTCCCGCATCCTGGGATTACCGCTAAGGAAGCAGAGCTGGCTTTCCATGTTTTCCTTGCGGAACCATATGCGGTGTGGTTACTTTAAGGCGTGTCGGCGTTGATCCGACTTGGTCTTAGAGCACGAAATAATCTGAAAGCAGAATGACGATACCGCCTATTTGTCGCATAGTTTTGATGGTAATGTTCCTGCCTTTGCTCGCTCATGCCCTTGACGCACAGCTGGAGGCGGCCAAAAGCACTTACGAAAAGCAGCTTGTCCTGATTCAGGGCGGGTCCTCATCATCTGGGAACTGGAGATCAGCCTACGGCGACGACCTCTCGAAACTGAAGAAGAGCTTCCAGGCCGCCGGCGACCTTGAGAACCTGATCGCGGCGCAGAATGAAATCAAGCGCTTCGATTTTGCCAAAGAACTCACGGAAAAGAACATCGTCTCTGCCCCCGCCAGGCTAGCTGATTTACAGAAGAAGTATCTTAAGCTGAGCTCTGCTCCCGACGTCAGGAAATCCAAAGAGGTACTCAAGCTCACGGACAAGTATGTCGCTCATTTGGAGAAGCTTAAGAAATCTCTTACCATTGCCGGCGATGTTGAAAGCGCCCTCGCAGCAAAGACAGAGATTGAACGAGTCAAGACGTCGCAGGCAGTGACAGAAGCAAAAGCGTCCATTGCAGATGCGGCAGGCAAAAATGCCGGACCGGATGAGGCGGAGGACGATGACCCGGAGAACGAAGGCGATAATCCTGCCCCCACAGCGCCAGGGGGTTATACGATATACGGTGAAGGAGAAACACCACCTCGACAGCCCGGCCTTCCTTTCTCAAGGCTTCCGCTGAATGATACCGGCAATACACCGCTCTCAAAGAAGCTGGCATCGGTGGTCGCCACGCGCGCCAGGACCAAAATGCCCTTGCGCGTCTCCCGACACTCCCAGATAACTCGAGAGGTAGAAACGGATATCGTCAGGCTCCATGTCCGCCATACCAGGACATCAACGACCCTAAAGGACCAGATTATAAAAATTGAGTTCTTCACTAAGGGTGAAGGCAGTGACGACCGCATTGCACCGACAGCTATTGGACTTGGCACGATAAGAGTTCCCGTTCTGACCAGCCGCGGCTTTATTGTCGACTGCCCACAGGCTGCGAGTATGCAGTCTTCCTATTACCGACCCGGCGCCGATCTGTATGGCGTACTCGTCAGTATTTACAATCCCGATGGCACTCTTTCCTACCAGGGCATGTCGGCTTCCGGCCTGAAAGCTGCGGCCGCCGCTTCAAAAGTAAGAAGCGCCGAGGAGATGGCCGCTGACGCAGCAGAAGTTGCAAGGCTCAAGTACGAAGAAGCCAAGACCGCCTATGCGGCCAACCCCAATGACCCCGCGGCAAAGCAGGCGCATGACGAAGCAAGGGACGCTTACTACCGCGCGAAGAGCATCATCCAGTAACTCCTCCCCGCTCCCCTGTCCTCTATCCTCCGCCCTCAACTCCCCCTTCAGATGTCATACCTCATAAATCATCCTTCTCTTCTACCTTCCGCCCTCTATCTTCTATCCTCTGTCCTCTGTCTTCTATCCTCTATCCTCTATCCTCCGCCCTCTATCCTCTATCCTCTATCCTCCGCCCTCTATCTTCTACCCTCTATCCTCTACCCTCTATCCTCTATCTTCTACCCTCTATCCTCTATCTTCTACCCTCTATCCTCTATCCCCTCCCCACCGCCATGGGGTCGCCCGATCTGTCCGCCTCCGGCGGGCTTTGTCGGGCGGCGTTGCACAATGTGTGCATTTCCTTTCTTGTGCAGAAATACCGTGCAGGCTTTGTGGAGATCCAAGGCTTACACAGCCTCGCTGCATAAGTATGCGCGATGCTGTGTGTAACGCAGGAGATTCGCGAAGACCGCGCGGTGGTTTCTGCACGGAAATGCACACATTCGCGCCAGCGCAAAACACTTCAGAACTCGGCAGACTAACGCACGCCTACTTCTTGCCCGGAATACTCCTCAGGTCCTTCGGCTGCTCTTCCGCACTCTCAATAGCCGCGATCCCCTCATCCAGCCCCTTCATAAACTCATTCCGCGCCCACGTCGGAAACTCAAGCAGCTTACCCGGCCCCAGATTCGCCTCGTAATACTTCTTTGCCTCATAAAGCCTCGGCAGCTCCGGCTTCGCCTCCGCGCCATAGCCCTTGAGCATATCCATGATCTTGTATATGCGCTTCTGCGATCCATGCTGCTTCATATTGCCGACATACTCAGCGCAGAGCGGTATCGCCTCCTTGAAGCGGTTCTTCACCAGTATCTCCAGGCCAGCCTCACGGATAACGGCGTTAAACATGATCCCGCTCGGCGACGGGTGCCGCACCGCCCATACAATGTCACCCCACAGCGGCTCCAGCTGCTCGACTGTCATGTTCTTCAGCCCCTTCGCGACCAGCGCGCGCGTCTGCCCGTCAGTATTACGCATCAGCTTCCTCATAGCCGGCACCAGCAGCTCCTGGTCAACGCCGTCCATGTCGCGCTCTATCAGCCCGCGCGGCTCGCCGTTGACGCCGCCACCCCAGAGTATGTAGCTCACGTAACGCTGATGCATCTCGCGCGGATCGTCCTTCGACGTCTTCAGCGCGCTCTTCAGCAATACGGGCACGGCCTTCTCCCGCGCCGGCTTGCCTATCGCGCAGAGCGCCGCACCTGCCCTGAAACGGATCCAAACATCATCATGACCGAGCAACCCAACAAGCGCGTCCACGGCCGGCCCGCCTTTTCCGCTGGCCGTGTCAGGCATAGCTCGCAAGAGCGAAGCCTGATACTCCAGCCCATAGATACCGCCCAGAATAGTTTGCCTGTCATTACTCTCCAGCATCCTGATTAGCGCCGGCAAATGATTTCCTTCCTTGCGCGCCAGCGCCTTGCCAATCCGGATCCGCAGCGGAGTCGACCAGGTCACCAGGTGCCCGAGCAGCTGCTCCGCCGTAAGATCATCCAGCGGGTCCCGGCTGACGATGTTATGCTGCAGCCATGAGCTGTACCCTCGGCCCGCGAACATTGTGTCCTCAAGCGCCGTGTCTGTAAGCGCCTTCTCCAGCTTGAGCCCCTTTCCTGTCACGTGCAGCTTCTGCAGGTCCATCGCGTACATTAACGCGCGCGCCCCGGTCGTGTCCCAGCCCGGCGTCGTATGTTCGGAGCCGGACATCCCCGCCCCGCCCTGGTACGTGAAACCACCGTCCCAGCGCCGTTCAAGGTCGAAGAACCATTCCTGTTCCTTAATGAATGCCGCGGCTGCCTCAGGGCCCGCGCGCATGGCGCCAAGCGGACCCCAGAGAAAGCTCCAGTAGTTGCCAGTGTGGCCCCCTTCGCGCTCGCCGAACGAGGCTATGGTCATCCGCGCGAAGAAGCGGTATGCCCCGGGATTGTCCAGAAGGTCAAAGAATATTACCGCCAGCGAGCAGCGCCCGTTACTGTCATGAACGTCACGCGGCGAATGATCACCATAAGGTATGTTTCCCTTATCGACATAGCTCGAGAAGAAGATTTCTGATTTCCTTATCGCCTCCACTACAACCGGATCATCTATGCCGCATTTCTGGTTAAGGAGCAGTGATATCGCGCACACGAGCGACGGATTGCACATTGCTCCGTAACCGCCCAGCACACCCGAAGGCAGCACGTTCCCGTGCCCCCACGTTCCTACCTGGCTCTGGCCCTTCGCCAGGAAGTTCGCCATATACCTGATCTCCGGCAGCACTTCCTCGTCGCCCGTAGCGAGGTAGTATTCGGAAAGGAAGATATTCAGGTAACCTATGTTCCATGACGTCAGGCCGCGGACCTTCTGCGGATCCAGGCCGCGCGCGAACTCCTGGACCAGTGGGAGATACTTCTCGTTGCCGCTTGCCAGCAGGCCCATGGCGTTCACGTAGCCGGTTATGCCTTTGCCGATCTCTTTCTTCGCGATGTACTCACACGCCTCATCCAGGATCCTCTTCGACTTAGCGCATTTCACCGGCGCCAGCGGCCCGTATGACCCCATCACCTTGAGCTGGACTGTAACCGTCTCTGTCTTGCCATTTCGCCACCGCAGGAGTTTCAGCTGGCCCTTGTTCTCTGCTTTCTCCGCTTCCGTTACGGCTTTACCGAAAGCTATGCGCGCGTCGCTGTCGAATTTGCTGTTGCCGATCCCCAGGATTACATCGCCTTCCTTTAGCACTCCGTCCGCTGGCGAACCCGGCTCTACTTTCGTTAGCAGGATCTGCCTTGCGAGATCTGTGCGCAGCATCATTCCCCACATCCAGCCCCTGGCGCCCGTAGGGCCTAGGTTCCAGTCATGGGTTTCGCCCTTCTCGTCACCCCGCGTGAAATCCGGGACCGGATTCTTCGCCAGGTCACGCTTCCCTCTCGCCGTCAGCCCTGGAACAGGACCCTCTGCGAATGTTGCCCCGGCCATCATCCCTGCCACGCATATCAAAGCCCATCTCTTCATGGTGCTACTCCTATACATAAAGGTTTCCGCCTTCTGATTCTGATATACCCGCTCAGTCTAGTTCCTTATCGACACACAATCCAGAGTACGTTTCTTCCCTTCAGATTTCATACCTCATAAATCATCCTTCTCTTCTGCCCCCTCCCCTCTATCCTCTATCCTCTGATCACTTCCCCTGCCTTCTCCCCTCTATCCTCTAGCCTCTATCCTCTGATCACTCCCCCGCTCCCCGCACCCTCTTCCCCTTGTGCCGGATCAATTTTTCGTTTATACTTTAAAAGTAGTGACAATAAATCTTAAAAAGAACGTGTATACAGCGTTGTGGTGTGCTGTTGCCGCCTTCATGGCCGGCATTTCGCCCGTGCTGGCCCAGACCAATTCGATGGCCGGCAATAACGACTGGACCAATTCGGCCGCATGGTCGCTGGGCCATCGTCCTACCGGCCCGGAAACAGCTGAGATCCAGGCAGGGGTGACAGCTGATGCCTACAGGTGCGCAGAGACAAATAACTATACCGGCAATCTGATTTTGCGGGCTGGAGCGCAGCTGCTGATAGATGACTACGGCGGCAACGACTTTCGCGATTTCCTTCCTTCTGACACGGGCAGCGCCATCTACCTCTACAACGGGTCCCGCCTCCAGGTGAAGAGCGGCGACAATACGGTAATGGACCATCCTATAGTGGTAGACGGGGCTGTGATCCTTGACAAAGGCAGCGCGTTCAACGCGGGCGACTGGCTGATCAACGGCGTGATCAGCGGAACCGGCAGCGTCACATACGAGTTATCAACGGGCACACATGATAACAGGGAAATATTTCTTTCTCCTCCATCCCCCTGCACCTACACCGGAGGGGCCACAATCAACAATGTCAGCGGTAAGAACCAGTATGTAGTTGTATTCGCCAACGGCGCTTTCGGAACGGGCGACGTAACAATCAAGACAGATTCCCGCGTTGTTCTTAATTCCGGCAGCACAAGCGACGTCATCGATGACTCCTCCAGCCTGTACATCGAGGGCACAGGCATATTGAATCTGAACAATAACAACGAAACGGTAAACCAGCTGTTTATTGATGCCGTACCCTATCCAGCGGGCGCTTACAACAGCGGCAATGTGGGTTTTCTGCTGGGCAGCGGCACGCTGACCGTTTCGTCACCGAGCGATACGAATGCCCCCGCCTTCGGCTCATTCACTAACGATGTAGCAGGCGGCCCCGTTTCAGAAACTGACCATGTAATCAATTACACCGTTTCTTTTACCGACGACTTTTCACTGATCAATGGCACAACGGTCACTGCATCTGATTTCACGAATGCGGGTACGGCCACCATATCCTTCGGCCCCATCGCACAGCTCTCAGGAACCAACTTCAATGTTATCGTTTACATTCACTCTGCCGGCACCATACAGCTCCAGATACCCGCCGGCGCCGACATAAGGGACATGGGCGGCAACGCGCTCGATACAAGCTCAGCCATTACCGATGCAACAATCATTACGGTGACGCCCTTCAGCCCTCCGGGTGATGGGGCCAGGATGGAGCCTGTATTTAACGGGTCGACAAACGCAATTGTGGTCAGCGGTCAGACCAACCTGTATTTTGACGCGAGCGCGTCTGACAAACTGGTCGTGGCTATTACCGGCGAGCACGGCTTTGTTGGAAACTTAAGCGGCGATTGTACAGCGATCACCTATGACGGCACACCGTTGACAAAGGCCGTGGATCGTAATCCCATCGGCAGCGCCCCTTCGGCTAGCATCGATCAGAACTTTAATGATATCTGGTATCTTGACGATCCTGCCTCGGTACATGTGGAAGGCGCAATTGTGGTGACAATAAGCGGCCACGCGGTCGCAACCGCGTTTGGGCTGTCGAACACGGCTCCCGGCTCAGGGGGCACGGCGGTTTCGGCGCAGGAACTGAAGTATGCAAGGCTGGGCGCGGAATACAGCAAATCCATCGTAATCGCCTCGCACGGCATGGGAGGGGACGGCAATACTGCTGACACTCAGAACGTCAACACGGCCCCACCCCTCGTGGAGACCAGCGCGCTCAAGGAGGGAAGCAGCTGGTCTGGTCATGTCACCGGTTACATGCCAGTTCTGTCACAAGGCGTTGTAATCCCCACGTTCACTGGTGGCAACACAGTAGGATGCAACACCATCGCCGCCGAATTCCCGGGCATTCCCTCACCCGGCCTGCTCTTAATTATCAGGTAGCCGAGGAATGTCCCCTGGAGGGACCGGTTCCTCCCTCTATCCTCTACCTTCTCCCCTCTATCTTCTATCCTCTATCTTCTATCTTCT
>JBFIFS010000124.1:0-6876 GCA_041602695.1 Kiritimatiellia bacterium | reverse complement strand
CACGGCTATGCCGTCACTGTTACCGAGGACTATATCCATGACCAGTACGTCCGGGCACGATTCGGTCACTGCCGCCATTATGTCTTCCGAGCCGTCGAGTTCGGCGCAGACCTCCATGTCCGCCTCAGTCTCGATCAAGCGCGAGACGCCATGGCGGACGATTGGATGGTCGTCTACTACGGCGACCTTTGTGGTATACTTAAACTTCGGCATAATCTCCATTCTGCCAGCAGCACTTTACAGTTGTTCCGTTACCATTGTCCGATATTGAAAGAGAAGCGCCCACGATTCGCGCGCGCTGGTTCATGATCAGAGTACCCATCCCGCTGGCGCCGCTGGAAGGGCCGGAGCCGTTGTCGGACACCGTGAGGGCCTGGACGCCGTTTTCTAAGTTCATGGAGACCTCTATCATGCTGGCCTGCGCGTGCTTTACCGTGTTGTTTGTCGCCTCCTGCACGATGCGGAAGACGTGAAGCATTCCGTTTTCCCCGCTTGTAACCGGCGTGCAGTCCATGTTGAACGAATAGTCTATGCCGTGCCGTTCCTTATGAGTGCGAAGCAACTCTTCAACAGCGGTGCGGAAGTCCTCGGAATCATGGAAGACCGGCAGCAGCCCCTTTGACAGGGAGCGGGCCGAGTCCATGGCCGATGCCGCGGCGGACCGTATGTGCTCCATGTCATTGCCTTTGGGCTCAGGTGAAGCGAGCATATGTATGGAAGCGAGGTCCTGGCAGACGACGTCGTGAAGTTCGCGACCCAGCTGCGAGCGTTCGGCTTCCAGCGCGTTCGCGAAATGGGTTTCGGTATCGATGCGGGCAGCAGCGTTCCGCGCGATGACTATTACCCGGGTTTGATCGTTTGAGGCCAGGCGGTGGCAGTGGAGCTCTGCCGGGAGCTGCGCGCCGGCCGCCGTGACGAGCATCGTGTCTATCGCCTGCGGCTGCCGGTCAGGGCCGGCAAGCGCCCGAAGTGCCGCGTCCCTATGGGAGCGCGCCAGCAGGTCGAGAACAGTCATCTGTCGAAGCGCTTTGTCAGAGTAGCCGAGGGTGCTTATGGCCATCGCGTTGCACTGGTCCAGGCGGCTGGGCGTCCCGTCGGGCTTCAGCGTGAATGTGAGTATCATGTCCTCCGTCTGGTCAAAGATCGCCCTGAAAGACAATTCTGACTCGTGGAGCTGTGAGCTTAAAACAGCGTTCTGTGTGCGCAGGTTCATTCTGTCAATAGCGTTGCGGGTCGCCCTTACGATGGAGCCCGCGTTTGTTATCGGCTTAAGAAGGTAATCGTCGGCCCCGAGCTTGAGGGCGGATATTGCCGACTGCATGCTCGCATGGCCCGTCATTACTATGACCGGGATGTCGCTGCCCTGTGCCCGGACATTCTTGAGCAGCTCGATGCCGTCCATGCCGTCGAGTCGAATGTCGGTGATTATCGCGTCAAACGCCCGGGACTTGAATAGTTGCAGCGCTTCCTCTGCTGAGGCCGCAGGCGAGACTGCTGCCCCGGCACGTTCAAGAAATATACGTACGGCATGTCGGCACGTGGGTTCATCTTCTACCACCATGACGTGCATAAGTTTAAGGCATGTATCAGGCTGGTGCATAAGCCGCAGATTATTATTCGAGCTCGCCGATTAATCAAAGAAAAATAATGTAAGGTTTTCCCTTACACGCTGTAAGGCGTCACCGGATAGCCAAATTCTGGGAATTCCACGAGTATTTCTACCTGATATGAAAAAAGGAATCTCTGTGCGGGATAAAGCTAATGGAAATGACGAAAAGAATTCTGGTCGTGGATGATGACAAGGCCGTGGGCGGCTGTTTTCTTGCCGCGCTCGAAATGCAGGGATACAAGGCGGAATGCGCCTTCACCGCGATGCAGGCGATGGTGCTCATAGAGAATTTCGAATATGACCTGATCATTCTCGATTATTACCTGCCGGACATGACAGGAGAGGTCTTTCTGCGCGAAACGGACATCACCAGCCGTTCAAAAGTCCTCCTGGTGACTGGCCGTCTTACCCGCGAAATGGTCATGACGATGTTTAAGCTCGGTATCTCAGGGTACCTGTCGAAGCCGGTAGGGAGCGAAGCGCTCCTTCACAATGTTCAGTTCCACATAAGCAGAACGAAGCCCAGCGCGTACACGAAGTAGGCGGCGGCAAGGCAGATGTGAAGCAGGGCATCAGGCCGCGCGCACCGCAGCAGAGATGTTCTCCTGCCGATCTGCGTCACAATTACGGCCCTGAACGCGACCTGCATGAGCATGAAAACAAACAGCGGCATGGAGAGAATGTTGAACGCGGCGGCTTCGTCAAACCGGAACTGCCAGATGTGATAGAAGCCGCGGGTAAGTCCGCACATCGGGCAGGGCTTTCCGAAGAGTGTTATGGATGAACACTGTCCGAGGGGAGAGAGGCGGGACAGCAGCGGAAAAGAAAGCGGCAGTGTTAAACCCGCCAAAGCGAGAATCAACACTGCCGCTGATGTTCTCTTGTATTGTGGCCCTGTCACAGTCTTAAATCAGGACCTCCAGAAGCATTACTCAGCAGGAGCTGCCTCAGGTTCCGCTGCCGGTGCAGCAAGTTCACCAGCGCCCTCATATTCCGCACTGCCAAAACCGAGCATCGGCCAGAAGACGAAGGGAAGGAATATCAGTCCGACTACCGTGCCGGCGCCCCTGCCAAAAGCCTTGGCAACGCCTGCAAGCGTCAGTATTCCGACGATCAGGTTGGCGATGGGAACGAAGAACAGGACGATCCACCAAAGCGGCTTTTCGGCGATCTGGAGCATGACAATTACGTTGTAAATAGGCACAATTGCCGCCCAGCCAGGCTTTCCGGCCTTGACGTAGACTTTCCATATCGATATCAGCACCAGGATCCCGATTGCAAGCTGCACGAGACCCATAATAGCCCCAACGGCTCCGCCTGCGGCAGCGCCCTGACCGATGGTCACATCCATGGTTTCCATACCTTCCATAACAACTGTCTCCTCTCCTGCTGGCGGTTCCACATTCAAATCATCGAACAAGACCGCTGCCAGCCGCAGCTCGTTTCGGCAGAGTCTGTCACATTAGACATTATGAGTCCATTATAGTTTTTACAAAAAAGTGTAATTGCATTGAAAATATGACACCTATATATATGATCAGTACTCAGGCGGACCGAGCGGACGACATACATGGAGATACACTATGGAGTGGTGGTACGTTAAGAACGGCGAAAGACAGGGGCCGGTAGAAGAATCCGAACTTAAGGCCATGGCCGGTGACGGCAGGCTTGATCGTGGTGACCTGATCTGGAACAGCACTATGGGCCAGGACTGGAAGAAGGCAGGGGAGGTGCCCGGTATATTTGCGGGTAAGCCTGCTGCTTCCGCCAGTGACAAGGCCCAGGAAGCGACCCCGTCCCAGGACAAGCAGCAGGCCGCCCCTTCGGTATCCAGGCTTGAGGAGCCGGCAAGGCCGGCCGGCGTGTCCGTTACCGGGCCGGTCGAATCTGCCTGGGCGAGCATGAAGAAAATCCTGTTCCAGCCTTTCGATATGGGCAAATGGTTCGCGCTCGGTTTCTCCGCATGGCTGGCCACTCTGATGGAAGGCGGCGGCGGCAGCTTCAACAATTTCAGCGGCGGGGGAGATTCCGGCAGTGGGGCACAAAGCCTGGAGCAGTTTGCCAGCGGGGCAAGGAGCTTCTGGGACGAGATGCAGGCGGTTCTTGTGGCAGCGGTTGTTGCACTGGTGATCGTAGGGTTTGTTGTCGGCATAGTCCTCATGTGGGTGCGAAGCCGCGGCAAGTTCATGTTCCTGGACAACCTGGTCCATAACAGGGACGAAGTTAAGAAGCCGTGGGCCGAATTCGCGCAGCACGGCAATTCGCTCTTCAAGTGGACGCTTGGCTATTCAGTCATCATGCTTCTGATCTTCCTGGTGCTCATGGCGAGCACGGTCGTGGGGGTCGTAGTTCCCTGCATCAAGGCCGAGACATTTGTTACTTCGACGATTCCCGTGATAGTCATAATAGGCCTGCTTTGGATAGCCGTTGCGATAGTAGGCGGTTACATAATGAGGTTCCTGGAAGATTTCATTATCCCTATCATGTACAGGAAGGACATGACGGCGACGGAGGCATGGTCTTGCTTTGCCGGCTATTACAGGGCGAACACGGGCAGGATGCTGGGCTACGGGCTTTTCTACCTGCTGCTGGGCATGGGCGCGGGCATGGCAGTGATGCTTGCCACGATCCTCACGTGCTGCATTCTGGGCTGCATCGCCGCCATTCCGTATGTGGGGACGGTAGCGCTGCTTCCTGTGCCGGTTTTCTTCAGGATGTACAGCGTGCACTACATCGCGCAGTATGGTCCTGATTTGGACCTCGTTACCGGCGCGGAGTGTAATCCAGCGGGCTGAACAGCACGACGTTTGTGACGTGGGCGCCCGGTTATGGGCGTTCCTCCCGTTCTGCGGAGCGTTCGCGCCGTAATTCATGCACCGCACATCCCGCACCGCGCTCCCCGAATCCCGCATCTCGCATCTCGTCCCTCGCACCTCGAATCGTTCCTCCCGCCTCTTGCGGGATCACGAAGGCGTGCTTTTCCGCGGGAAAACCATCACGCGATCTCCCGCCGCCTGCGGCGTTGCTGAAGTTCGGCGGCATACATATGCACGACGAACTCCAGGCGCCACCACATCCGGCAGAAGCTTGCGCGATATTTTCCCGCCGGAAGGGAAAAGCACACCTTGTGGGTCAAACCCCGGGCAACGTGCTGTTGCACTGACCCGGGGTATCGTGCAGGAAGAGAGCTCATTCCTGCATTATGGGAGGGACGGCTTCCACGCCGTCCGGTCCGGGTGGAACCGGACCCTCCAGACGGGTCTGTTACCATCCAAAAAGCGAGATACGGTTTTTGGTCTGAGGAATCCCGCTAGGACTTCTCTTTGCCGGACTCTTTTTTGTCCGCGGTGCCTTCTTCGGCAGCGGCGTCTGGCTTCCCGCCCTCTTCCTTCTTTTCTTCCTCGGGTTCTTCGGCGGGAGGATTCTGTGAGGTCTCGACGAAGTTTATCTGGAGGTTCGAGAGAAGCTCCTTAAGCATCTTGGCTTCCTCTTCATCGAGATTGCCCTGGGTCTTCTCCTTGATCATCTCGAGCATGTCGATTGTCATTCGGGCGCCTTCCAGGCTCACCTCAGTCTTCCCTGTCATGGGGTTCACGAGCTTGCCAAGCTGCTGCATGGCAGACTGCGAAAGCATCATGATAAGGTTAGCGAACAGTATTTTATGCATATCCGGTGCTTCAGCCATTATCAGTCTCCTTTAGTCTCAGGTTGCGGAACAAGTATTGTTGAGGCCATCCGTTCTTTTACCAGAACCGCCGCCGCGGCGTCACGTACGGACTCGATGGACAGATGGCTGAACCGCTCTCGTGCTTTGAAAGAGTGGTCGTGTCCTCTGCCGAGAAGTTCATCAAGCGCGCTCTTCATTCCCATGTCGCCGCTGTTCTGCAGGGACATATCGCTGCTTGAGATGAGCTGCGTCACTGACCTCGTAAATTCTTCGTCCGTGAGGCCGGAAGTCGTCACCCGCTCCGCTTCAGCAATCATGATGTCTTCTACTTCGTCCCTGGCATCGGCGCGAGTGCCGGCGTACATGACAAACGCTCCGCTTTGAGAGCCGAGCTGCTGGTAGCTTCCGACGAAGTATGCGAGGCCCCGCTTCTCGCGCACCTCGGCAGCCATCGTTGATGAAAGCCCGCTCATGGCCTCATCGAGCACAAGCATGGCGTCGTTCCTGGGGTCATTGACCTCGAAAGAGGGGCAGCCTATGAGGATTATCGTCTGCTCGCGCGGTGATTCGACTACCTCCCGGGCGGGCAGGGAGAACTGGGGCGGGTCAGCCAGTGTGAGTCCGTCAGCTACGCTGGGGATGGACCCGAAAGCGTCTTCGACCAGCGCTTCGGCCTCTTCGGCGGAAATGTCGCCGAAAACGGAAACGGCCATGCGGTTCTTTGCCAGGAGTTTCCCGTGGAATTCCTCGAGCAGCCCGCGATTGATTGCGGAAACAGAGTCGCTGGTCCCGAGCGGGCTGAACCGGTAAGGATGCGACGGGAACATGATTTCACGCAGCCGCTCCTGGGCCAGCGCTATGGGGCGCTCCCGTTCCTGCTGAATTGATGCCAGCTGCAGCTTGCGCTGCTTGTCGAGCTCCTCTTCCGTGAAAGATGGACGGCTGAGGCAGTCGGCGAGCAGCTCCATGAAGCGGGGCGCGTCCGAAGAGAGGCAGCGAGCCCGCAGGCCGAAACTGTTGAGGCCTGAAAACGGACTGATTGATCCGGCTCGGGATTCGATCTCTTCTGCCAGCTGCTCAGAGGTAAGAGATGCCGTGCCCCTCAGCAGCATGTCCGAAACGAGACGTGTGATGCCGCAGTTCTTTTCTGTTTCTGCCAGGAACCCGTCTTTCAGGGCGGCGCAGATATATACAAAAGGCAGCCTTCGGTCTTCGCGCGTAATGAGCGTGATCCCCGACGGTGTTACTCGTCTGGAAGGCAAATCGGCCGGTTTTATCTCTGTCGCTGCCGACGCTGCCTTAGACTCAGACTGGGGAACAATGAGGGTGGTGGTCTTGTTTTCGGGTACGAGATACTTGCGGGTGATCCTGAGCAGGTCATCAAGCGATACGCTGTCCAGTATCTTCAGGTAAGCGGTCGAGAAGCACGGATCCGCCGCATAGAACTCGCCTGAAGCATAGCTGTTAGCCTGTCCTTTGCTCGTCTGAAGCGTTCCAAGCGCTGCGGTGAATACCTGTTTTCGGGCCTTTTCCAGCTCCGCCTCGGTAAAGCCGTCCTCCATAAGGGCACAGATCTCTTCATCTATAGCCGACAGCGCCT
>JBFIFS010000123.1:0-6903 GCA_041602695.1 Kiritimatiellia bacterium | reverse complement strand
GTCATGACCTTATCGCGCTCAAAGCGGCTGCAGTAATGCAGTTTCTTGCCGGCATAGAACTTCTCAGGCGGGGGCAGGACACGATACTTGCCGTCATCGGAAACTATAACGAGTTTATCATAGGACGAACACTGCAGTATAATGTCGCCACTGACCTTGTGGCCGATATATCCGGTCTTCTTATCGTACCTGATTTCGAGCTCCTGCGCCGTCAGTTCACGAACCTTGATCTCCTTGAACTCCGTGATCTTCGTACGCCGCGGATATGTCTCCGCATATTTCCTGATAAGCCCGGAGAGATAATTGACCGCGCAGCGGTCAAGGTTGTTAAGGTCTTTCTCGACCTTCTCCAGGCTGTCAAGTATGTCGCCGAGCTCCTTCTGGTTCTTCTCTATATCGAAAAGGGATATCCGCTTGATGCGCACGGCGAGCAGCATCTCTATATCGCGGCGCGTCACTGGCCTTTTCAGCCTGTCCAGGAAAGGCTCAAGCCCAGCGAATATTTCCGACTCCACCGCCTCTGCCGTGCGGCACTGTTCAATGCGTTTGTAAATCCTGTTCTCAACGAAGATCTGGACGAGCGTCTTGCAGTGAAACTCTTCTAAGAGAGTCTTCTTGCGATGCTTAAGCTCCTTCTTCAGAAGGGACAGAAGGTTCTTCGTGTTCTCCTTCAGCACAGCATCAACGTCCATCTCCATCGGGCGGCTGTTGCTTATGACTACAATCCTGCTGCTGATGGATGTCTCACAGGCGGTAAACGCGTAGAGAGACTGGATGACTTTGTCGACGGAGACCTCGGGGGCAAGCTCCAGCTCTATCTCCACATTCTCGGAGGTAAAATCGGTTATCCCCTTTACCTTCACCTTCTTCGCGCGTGCAGCGTCCTCTATAGATGTAATTAACGCTTCACAAGTCACTCCATACGGCAGTTCGGTTATCACAAGACGTCCTTCGGCGCGCTTCTCTATGACCGCCCTGACTTTTACCTTGCCGTTCCCCCTATCGTACTCGGCCGTATCCATGAGCCCCCCGAGCGGAAAGTCCGGAAAGACCTCAAAAGGTTTCTTCTTAATGATTGCAATCTGGGCTTCAAGCAGCTCGATGAAGTTGTGCGGCAGTATCCGCGTGGACATGCCCACGGCTATGCCTTCCGCACCAAGCATCAGGAGCAGCGGGATCTTTGCCGGCAGCGTAACCGGCTCCTCATTGCGGCCGTCGTAGCTCGGAACATACTTGGTAAGGTCCTTGTTGAATATTTCCTTACGGGCCAGCTCCGTGAGCCGGCATTCGATGTAACGTGAAGCAGCCGCCCGGTCACCGGTAGCAATGTTCCCGAAGTTGCCCTGCCCTTCTATGAGGTAGGTCTTGTTGGCCAGGTTTACCAGGGCCTCACCAATCGAAGCGTCACCGTGTGGGTGGTACTGCATTGTGTGACCCACAATGTTGGCCACCTTGATAAACCGTCCGTCATCTTTATCGTGCAGGGCGTGCAGAATCCGGCGCTGGACCGGCTTCAAGCCGTCTTCCAGGTTGGGAATCGCCCGGTCGCAAACCACATAGGTGGCGTACTGAAGAAAGTTGCTGTCTACAAGCCGCTGAAGCGGCCCGTGTCCCAGGTCCATCTCAGCCGCCTCGCCTTCAGGGGCCTCGTCCTCGGAAACCACGTCTTCCGCCGGCTCCTCGGCTGGCCCCCCTTCGAAGGTGAATTCTTCCTGGTCCTTCATACGAGGGCCTCTTCATCAATGATGAGATTGTCCATGATGTACTGGCGGCGCTCCTGCGTGTTGGTGCCCATATAGAAACTGATCACCTCATGGATGGACTCTTCGCCTTCAAGCGTGACCGGCGTAAGCTTCATGTCGTCGCCTATGAATCCCTTGAACTCGCCGGGCGAGATCTCGCCAAGCCCCTTGAAGCGCGTTATTTCATTGCCCCTGCCTATGCTCACCACCGCCGCGTCCCGCTCGGCCTCAGAATAACAGTAGATTGTCTGTTTCTTGTTGCGCACCTTGAAAAGCGGCGTTTCCAGGATGTAAAGGTGCCCCTCGCGCACAAGAGGTTCAAAGAAACGAAGGAACATTGTGATCATCAGGTTCCTGATATGAAGGCCGTCAACGTCCGCGTCTGTCGCGAGGACAACTTTGTTGTAACGCAAATGGCCGCAGCTCTCTTCTATGTTCAGGGCACGCATCAGGTTGTACAGCTCTGTATTCTTGTAGATCGCGTCCCGCTTTAGGTTGCACACGTTCAGCGGCTTCCCCTTCAGGGTGAAGATCGCCTGGCGGACCGCGTCCCGGCAGCTCACAAGCGAACCGGCTGCCGACTGCCCCTCCGTGATAAAGATCTCGGTCTCCAGCCCCGCCCCCGCCCTGGCATCGTAGTGCTCCTTGCAGTCCTTCAGCTGGGGAACCCTTATGGACACGGTCTTCGACCTCTCGCGCGCCATCTTCTTTACCGAAAGAAGTTCGTTCCTTAGCTTCTGGGTCTCCTCGATCTTTTCGATGAGCTTTGCCGCCTGCCTCCGGTCCTTATGGAGCAGGTCGACCACCACGTCCTTTATCTGCCCAACCAGCGGCGCCCTGATCTCTGCATTGCCAAGCTTGTTCTTGGTCTGCGACTCGAACACGGGGTCCTTGATCCTGATCGCCACCGCGCCAACGACCCCCTCGCGCACGTCATCACCAGAGAATTTCTTCTTCGAGAACTCGTTAACGCCCTTGAGCAGGCCCTCCTTGAACGCGCTGAGATGGCTCCCGCCGTCGTTGGTATACTGTCCGTTGACGAAGGAAAAATACTGCTCATTGAAGCGGTTGGTGTGGGTAAAAGTGATTTCCAGCGTCTTGTCCCTGAAATGAAAGGGCTCATAGACCTTCTCGAACTGGCTCTCATGCTTGATCAGGTCGAGCAGCCCGTTCTTTGCCTCTATTATCTGGCCGTTGTAGTTCAGCTTGAACCCGGCATTGAGGTAAGCGTAGAACTTCAGACGGCGAATAACATGGTCATCGAGAAACTTGTAGTCGCCGAAGATCTCGTTGTCCGGCTCAAACTCCACGAGCGTGCCATCGCGTTCGCTCTTCGCGGCCTTTCCCTTCTTTGTCTCCTTCTTCTTGACCCCGCGCACAAACTTAGCGTCTGCGTATTTCCCGCCCCGGCAGCTGCGCACGAGGAAGCTCCTGGAAAGCGCGTTTACGGCTTTCATCCCGACGCCGTTAAGCCCCACGCTGAACTGAAAGACGTCATCATTGTATTTCGCGCCCGTATTGATCTTAGAGACGCAGTCGACAATCTTGCCCAGCGGAATGCCGCGCCCGTAGTCGCGGACGGACACCTTGCCGTCCTTTATGTTCACATCCACAACAGAGCCGTGCCCCATGATGAATTCGTCAACAGAGTTGTCGAGGGATTCCTTTAGCAGAACGTATATTCCGTCGTCATACTGGGAGCCGTCACCGGTGCGACCTATATACATTCCGGTCCGAAGGCGGATATGCGCCAGAGAAGACAGGGTCTTTATCTTGCTCTCGTCGTACGTTGTCTTCTTCTTTGCCTTGGCCATGCTGTATCCCTGTGGAACACCCCTCCCGGTAAAAGAGTTTGCATCCTGCCCTATTGACGCGGGAAGCTCAAGATTAAGATGCCGGGGGCATGGAAAAATGACCCGCGCAGAGAACGCAGAGCCCCTGAATCACGGTCGAGGCGCCAACACCCCAAAAACAGCTGCGGGTCCTCCGCGGCAAGGAACGGAAGAAGCGGTTAACGTTCAATCAGCTTGAGCCGCATACCGCGCTCAAAGCCGGAACCTTTAACCGGCTCCGCAAAGGCTATTTTCTCGGCAACAGAAACCACCTTGATCGATCCAATCACCGCACCCGGAATTATGCTCAGCAGGTCGCCCGTGCCCGGGTCCGTTACAGCCCTGCCCGGCCCGTGCACATTGAAAACCTGGCCCGCCTTCAGCCCTCGGTCGGCTCCTCCGTTAA
This sequence comes from Kiritimatiellia bacterium, assembly GCA_041602695.1. Classification (GTDB taxonomy): domain Bacteria; phylum Verrucomicrobiota; class Kiritimatiellia; order UBA8416; family JBFIFS01; genus JBFIFS01. Next base: position 2,923 of record JBFIFS010000123.1, on the reverse strand, counting down.
TGACGACTTTCCCGCCGATCCTGCTGGCTATCATAGGTTTCCAGCGCATTGACGGTATGCTGGCTATCAGCTCCTCAACTCCATCGCCAATCGCCTCAGCAGTGGCCTCACCAAGCGGAGTCTTGAAGAACGCGTCCCCGCCGAAGGCAACTCCCTTATAAGAGCCCCTGACATAAGCCTCCCGGGCCCTTGCGATGCCCTGGCACTGGACCGAGTCAACAATCTGCCCCGATTCAACATCGATGACCGTGAGCGTCAAAGACACCCGAGCCCTGTAACCCTTGCCCCCAAAAACCAGCTTCTTGATGGCCAGGCCTATGGAAGACCCTCCTACCTGAGAAAAATCATTTATAACACCCCGTATGATGTACTGGGCATTCTTGAGGTTGCCCGTCTTCACCCGCCCTTCCGGCCGGAACTCCGGACGCTGCTGAAGATCGAGCTCCTGCACGACAACACCCAGCTCGCCACGCTCCACAACGACAAAATGCCTGGATTCCATCAGCTCGGAAACAAGAAGGTCAGCCATGCCCGACCCGATCTTCCAGTTTCCGCTGAAGCCGGACCGGTTATTAAAGGAAGAAACCGTGACTACCGGAAGCACCTGGTCCGGATCAGGCCGCGAGTAGCGACCACCCAAAATGGCGCACCCGGTAAGAATCAGAACCGAACCCAAACATGCCGCGGAAGCTAAACAAAGCCTTCTCATGCCGCAAATGTTACGCCCTGCCCCTGAAAATGACAAGTCTGTCATACTTCTTGTAGGGGATTTCCCTACACAGCAGAAGCGGGGTGCTGTATAATTCGCGGCATGAAGATATTAAAGATAGTTTCAGGGGGACAGACAGGAGCGGACACAGGTGCACTCGAGGCGGCACTGTGGTGCAACCTCCCGCACGGAGGATGGTGCCCAAGAGGGCGTCTCTGCGAAGATGGCGTTATACCTCAGAGGTACCATCTTAAGGAAATGAACTCACCGTTATACGCAAAGCGGACCGAAGCAAATGTGGTCGACTCGGACGCTACCCTGCTGTTCACGTTTGGCTCCCCCTCAGGCGGCTCACAGCTCACCGCTGATCTCGCAGGAAAGCACGGCAGGCCTTTCTTTCACGTTGACCTTACGCAGCACGACCGGAGCTACATACCGGAGCTCTCCAAAACATTCTTTGCAGGAAGAGGCATGCCGTCCGACTTCGTGCTGAATGTTGCCGGAAGTCGCGAGTCGAACTTCCCCGGCATTGGAAACCATGTGATGCTGTGGATGATTGAAATCATAAGCCACGTGAACGGAACGACACATTATCCGCCCGCTGGTAAAGACCGCGCTCCAAGCAACACGAACAGGAAGCCGCAACAGGGAATCTGAGCGTCAGCCCCATAGCTGCGCTAATGCGTCGAGAGACTCAGCGGTGTCGCCCTCATTAAAGACTTCAACCGTAACCAGGCCCTCGTATCCCGCTGTTCTAAGAAGAGAAACAAACGAACAGAGATCTGCCCGGTCAGCCTTCTTCAGCGAAACATGGTCTTTCCCTTCTGACACACCATGCAGATGGACGGCCCTGGTACGGGGAAGCATCTCGTGCACATCGGCTTCCCAAGTCCCTTTGGCATTTATCCACAGGTGCCCCAGGTCAAGGCAGAGAGATGCACCGTGCTCTCTTACCAGCCCTTCGTGCAGCCGCCAGCCGTAGGAAAGGTTTTCCACGGCTACCAGCGACATGTCCTCCACTGCTGTTGAAAGCGCCGAAAGCACCTCCGAGCTGCTCTCAGCCCACGAGTAGACTTCGTCTTCTGACGGACTGGCCGACAGGCCGTCGAGGTGCAGGATCCACGCGAATGGCTCCAGGACCGACATCAGCTCTGTCACTCTCATCAGATCACTTACAAGGGCTGAAGAACCCGATCCGCACACCTTGTGAGTGGTCGGAAAGTGCACTGAGTAAGTTATGCCGTATTCTTCCGCGAGCTCCCTCATCCTTTTCACGTCATCCCCGGAAGGCAGATTGCTTACCTCCGGTGACTCAAAAAGCACTAGCTCAATGTCATCGATATATGGCCCCATATATTCGATGTTTGGAATGATGCTGTCGGGAAGCACATAAGACGTGCAGCCCACTCTGAATGGATAGCTCCCTTTGCTGCTCTTCATGACACTATCCTAGACGGTAAGGGCGGACCTGAAAAGCGAATAGAAAAGGCCTCTGGACGGAGTTGATGATCAACTGATATATTCAGGCATGGGCGATAGCGACAAATTAAAGATTCTTTTTCTCTGCACGGGCAACTCCTGCCGCAGCCAGATGGCTGAGGGACTGGCCAGGGCCCTGAAAGGAGAGGAGGTAGAAGCCTATTCCGCGGGAATAGAAACGCATGGCCTGAATCCCAACGCTGTGAAGGTGATGGCGGAGATGGGCATAGACATATCCGGACACACATCAAAGAACGTGAGCGACCTGATTAATATCGATTTCGACTATGTGATAACCGTCTGTGGACACGCGCATGAGACCTGTCCTGTCTTCCCGGGCCGGGCAAAGGTGGTTCACGCAGGATTCGACGATCCGCCTGCACTGGCGAAAACCGCAGCCTCTGAAGACGAGGCGCTCGGACATTACCGTCGCGTTCGCGATGAAATCCGGGCCTTCGTGGAAGGGCTGCCGGCCAATGTTACGACCGGGTAGAAACGACTTCCACCCATCTACGCTGTTGCAATCACGCAAGAATCCGTAAATAATGTCCTGTATGACGAGGAACACAATATGAGCGCATGGATACTCGTAATTGCCGGGATACTGGTCTGGCTGTCTGGACAGCGAATTCCGCCGCCCAAAAACCCTGCAAGCATAAGGACGGGCTGGCTGGTATCCACACTGGGGGCCGGCGTCTTCGCGATAGGCATATTCGCGGGGCTCAGGGGGCCCGT
>JBFIFS010000122.1:0-7040 GCA_041602695.1 Kiritimatiellia bacterium | reverse complement strand
TGACGCGACGGCAGAAGAGGGCAATGCGGTCGCCGCGGCTTCGACGCCGAACATCGACAGGTATAAGGCGGAATATCCCTGGACGGTCCTCCAGTGCTCGGGTGAGGCGGTTGGGCTCCCGAACGGATACCAGGGGTCAAGCGAAGTAGGGCACCTCAACATGGGCGCCGGGCGAATAGTCCTGCAGGAGCTCAAGCGCATTGATGACGGGCTCAGCAGCGGCGAGCTGTTCGAGGCCGCAAGCTGGAAAGAGCTGGTCGAGAACTGGAAGTCGAACAGCAGCCGCCTGCACCTTTTCGGGCTGCTGCAGGATGAAGGCGTGCACGCGCACCAGGAGCACCTTTTCAAGATCATGCGCCGCGCGCGCCAGGAATTTCCTGAAGGCGCCATAGTCATCCATCCCTTCCTTGACGGACGCGACACACCGCCGCGCAGCACCCTGGAATACATGGCCAAGCTCCGAATCATCATGGAAGAAGTCGGCGGCTGTACCATAGGAACTGTGATGGGCCGCTACTACTCAATGGACAGGTCGCAGAACTACGGCCTGACTGACCAGGCTTACAACTGCATCGTGGCCTGCGAAGGGCGTCGCGCTGCAAGTGCCGAGGCCTACATCAAGGAGTCTTATGACGCGGACAAGACCCCTGACAACACGCCGATGTGTGATGAATATATTCTCCCCTGCTGCATAGGCGATTACGACGGCGTAAAGGACGGCGACTGCGTTCTTCACTCCAACTACCGGCAGGACCGGGCCATCCAGCTCACGCAGGCGTTTGTGGAAGAAAGCTATCCCGGGAAACCGGCAGCGAAGCCGAAGGTCTGTTACCTCGGGCTGACCCGCTATTATGACGAGTTTAAGCAGTACATGATGGGCCCGATGGGCGGAGGCGGCGGAATGCCGAACCTGCTTGGACAGGTGCTTGCCGAGGCGGGGCTCAGGCAGCTGAGGATAGCCGAAACACAGAAGTTCAGGCATGTGACCAGCTTCTTCAACGGCAAGGCCACAACACCCTATTCGCTTGAGGACCAGATAGAAGTTGAGGGCCGGTTTGACCCCGCGCTGTTCGCGAGCCATCCAGAGATGGATGCTTACACCGTGACCGATGAGATCCTGAAAAGGCTTGAAGACAATCCTTACGCGTTCATCGCCGTGAACTACGCGAACGGCGACATGGTAGGGCATACGGGCGACTTCGATGCGGCGAAGAAGGCGATTGAAGTGGTTGACGAATGTGTCGGCAAAATTGTTGACCGCCTTCTTGAGCTCGACGCACACGTCCTGATCACGGCAGACCACGGCAACGCGGAAGAAATGATCGACCGTGAAACAGGGATGGTAAAGACGAGCCACACGCTCAGCGACGTGGAGTGCATCTACGTGGCAAATGACGCAAAGGGCAGGAAGATGATTGAGCGCGGCAAGCTTGCCGACATAGCGCCGACGGTGCTGCAGCTCCTGGGGCTTCCGATCCCGGAAGCCATGACGGCTGATGTATTACTGACGGACTAGCCGCCGGCCTGTGTGAGAAAGCATATCTATTCTGTCTAAAGGCCTGTGTCCAGTGGTGGAGAGATGATCAAGGCGATACTACTTGTAGGCCCGACCAGTTCAGGCAAGACGCCGCTGGGCGAGCTCCTCGAGCGGGACGGCCTTGCAGGACGAAGCTGCGCGCACTTCGATTTCGGGGCAAGGTTCCGCGCCGCGGCGGCGTCTCCGGTCCCCGCAGCGCCATTAACCGCGGATGACCTGGCGGTAATTAAGGAGTCTATGGCGACGGGCGCGCTTCTGACTGACGGTCAGTTCCACATAGCCCACAAGATACTTGAGAGTTTTCTGGGCGATTTGAGTGACCGGCTGGTTGTCCTTAACGGAATGCCGCGCCATGAGGGGCAGGCGAAAGGGATCGAGGACATACTTGATGTTATTTGCGTATTTGAGCTGGCCTGCGGAAAGCAGGCGGTAATAGAGAGAATCCAGCGCGACACCGGCGGTGACAGGGCCGGGCGTGAGGACGACCTGCCGGAGCTCGTTGAACAGAAACTAAAGATTTACAGCCGGCAGACTCGTCCGATGCTGGATTACTACAAAGAAAAAGGCGTTCCGGTATTGACGGCAGATGTCACTGTGGTATCAACGGCGGCTGACATTAAACAGGAAATCGAGCGGGGCATGGCCCGATTGGAGCTATAATGAAAATTTCGATTAACGGTGAACCGATTCCGGAAGAGGCCATTGAATACGAGCTCAGGCGCCTCGTACAGTTCTATTCTCAGCACATGAATACAGAGGAGCTGAAGGCCCAGCTGCCGGATATGCGGCAGAAAGCCGTGGAGCAGGTCGTCGGGGCAAAGCTTCTGATGATGGAAGCAGACCGCCTGGACATCCAGGTACCGCAGGAAGAGATAGACACGCGTCTTAACCAGATGAAGGAAGAAGTGGGCGGAGACGCCGCATTTGCCGACGTGCTGAAGAAGCAGAACATCGACGAAGGACAGGTCATAGACGGCATAAAGCGCGGCAAGCGAATGGACAAGCTGATCGAGCAGATCACGCAGGGGCTTGATGATCCGACCGAGGAAGAGATTGAGAAGCACTTTGATGAGCACGCCGAAGACTACTTCAGGCAGGATCGCCTCGAAGCCAGGCACATTCTTCTCAAGCCGGCCAGTGAAAAGCTGGAGGACCGGGAGACTGCAAAGTCGAAGCTAATGGAGCTGCGCAACAGGATCGCGATGGGAGAGGACTTTGGCGATATAGCCTCGCAGCATTCGGAATGTCCGAGCGGCAAAAAGGCTGGGGGCAGCCTCGGTTGGTTCAGCCGCGGAATGATGATTCCGGAATTCGATGACGCTGTTTTCGCCATGGAGCTCGAAGAGCTCAGCGATATTGTCGAGACGCCTATGGGGTTCCACCTGATTCAGCTCACAGGTTATGAAGAGGGCGGCCCTGTTGCACTTGATGAAGTGAGCGGCAAGGTGCGCGACTTCCTCAGGCACGCCAAGCGCGGGCGTACGATCTCAGCCTACGTGGAAGACCTTAAAGGCAAGGCTGACATACAGATCGAGGGATAGGGCGAAGGCGTAAAGTCACCACCGGGCGCGCTTCTTCTCGGGAGGGACAGCATTCTGCTGTCCGGTCCGCAACATGCGGACCCTCCCAGGCTTCGACCGGACGGCAGAACGCCGTCCCTCCCCAGTCAGGGCAGCCTACAGGCTCGCAGTGATGGTAGAGCAGAAGAAGGTCTTGCCTGCGGCGACAGTCCTGATTGCCGAAACGATTTCTTTTGCGGCGTTTCCTTTGACCAGGTAGCCGGAGGCGCCGCTCGCCATGATAGAGTCTACTATCAGCTTCTCGTGATGGACGGACATGCAGAGCACGCGCATTTCCGGATGCTTGTCCTGGAGCAGGCGTGTTGCTTCCATGCCGTTTATTTTCGGCATGCGAATGTCCATCAGGACTATGTCGGGCTGGAGCTCGGATGCCTTGCTCAGCGTCTGCTCCCCGTCCTCCGCCACGCCTATCACTTCGATATCAGGAGTCGTACCCAGGAGGTCGCATATCCCGTCCCTGATCAGTGCGTGGTCGTCAGCTACGAGTACGCGTGTCTTGCTGTCACTCATGAGGTGCCCCTTTCGTCGCTGTCCTCGACCCGGCGCGGAACGATCAGAGACACGCGCGTGAGGCCGGGTTCCGACTCAACTTTCATCTGTCCGTCTATATCTTCCATTCGCTCCTTGATCGAGAAGAGCCCCAGTCCGTGCCCGGCCCCGATATCTGTCTCGGGGTTGAACCCCTTGCCTTTGTCCTCGATGATAAGCTTAAAATGCCCGGCATCCGCTTCCATCATTATCTCCGCGCGGGTTACGCCGGAATGTTTTATCACATTGAAAAGGATTTCACGCGCCGATTTGAAGAGAATCGTCGCGCTTGTATCATCAATCTCTCCCAAGTCGTCCGCGCGGGTGATCTTAAAGGAAACGCCGAACCGCTCGTTCATGCCCGCGCAAAGCCTCTCAAGTGACTCCTTCAGGCCCCACTGATAGAGAGTTGAGGACGCCAGCTCAAAGCTGAGCAGGCGAAGGCTTTCGTAAGCCTGCTTAATGAGATCGTCGATCTCTGTCATCATGTCCCTGCAGGCCTTATCGGGAGCGCGGGTGGAGGCGAGGGCGACCTTCATGCGGCCGGCTGCGAGAAGCTGTGCCACGTCGTCGTGCAGTCCTTCGGCGATTCTTCGCTGCTCAGTATCCTGGGCGGCGGTAAGCATCTGTGCCAAACGCCTGAGCTGAATGGTCCTTTGCCTGATCCTGTCCTCAAGGTCCTCATTTAGTTTCCGCAGTTTCTGCCGGGCTTCTTCGCGAGTGGCCACTGCGTCTTCAAGGAGCTTCTGGCGTTGAGATACCTCAGTGGCCATGATGCTGACTTCCTCGTTGATCATCTGGAGCTCACTGTTGGATGCACAGGGAAGGGCGTGCGTATACTCGCCGGAAGCTATTCTGCGAAGCTCTTCGACTGTGTCGCCGAGCGGCTTCGCCACCACGTGGCTCACAATCAGGTGTGAAAGCAATAGAATGGCCAACGTCGCGGCGGTAACCACCATCACTCCCGTGTTTCCGATAGCCCTTCGAATTTCCGTCAGGCCGGCTGTGCTCAGGCTTGCTTCAATGAAGCCTATGGGCCTCCCCTCATGTGTGACTTTGATCCGATGGGATACAGGGCTTTTCTCGTCACTGTATTGTTTTTGATAGAGGACATCCCCAAATTCCGTGGTCACCATGATGGCGACCAGGCCAAGACTGCCCCATGGATAATCTATAAAGTGCTTTGCTATCGCGTCGTCATCCATGTTCCAGACATGCTCGGACAGGGAACCTGCGAGTTCGGATGCGACATCCTCTGCATGTCGCACGAGCTGATCTTCGACGCTGGCGGTCTTCAGCGCTACGTTCGCGTAAACGCTTAGAATGCCGACAACGATCACGGCAGGCGCAAACCACATCATCATGATCAAGCGGATGCTTGGGAGTGTTGTTCCAAGTGGCGGTGTCAAGAATAAGGGGCCTTATTTGGGGGCCTTGAGGGCCTCCATGCTCTCGTCATAAAGCTCGTCATATGTTCCATTCTCGCGCATAAGACGAAGCTCCCGGTAGAATGAATGCATTATGTTCTCCAGATTCGGAATATCGGACTTTCTGCAGAACGGGCTCAGGTACGGCTTGGAGAACAACGGTTTCGGCAGCCAGGTCACGCTGTCGCTCAAGCCAAGCCTCGCCAGTTCTGCCGCACCAACCGTCTTGTCCATTGGATAGAGGTCTATATCGCCCTTTACGAGGGCAAGCAGGCCGGCCTCCGTGGTGGCATATAGCGGCCCTTCGAAGTTAGCGTCCCTGAACTCCGCGTTGTAGCTGTAGTCCCTGTTGCGGCCTATCTTTACGCCATCCTTCTTGAGCTGATCGTAAGACTCGAAGCGGAACTTGTCCGTCGCTTTATTCATTACGAAAAAGACGTATTCGCTCATCCAAAGATAATTCTCCGGAATCTTGCCGCTCTTCGCAAACTCACGCTGGTCGTCGGTGTAATAGAGCACCCCTTCGCGCGACTCTTTATAAGAGATGGACAAAACCGCATCGGCTGCCCCTTTTTCCGCCATCATCCATGCACGGCTCCAGGGATATATCTCTATCTTGTAGGGAACTCCAAGATGCTCCATTATTCTGTCGACAACCGCGACGTCCACGCCTTTAACCTTATCGCCATCCTTGTATTCAAAAGGGACCCATTCTTCGCATACGAATGTTAACGGGCGCGGGATCTTCTGAATGTAACGCGGCCGCAAGTACGCCTCTGAGATAGAGGCGAATTCCCCGCTGGAGTGCATCTTCGCGAGTTCCGCTTCGAAGAGGGCTGAGATCTTTAAAATGTCTGGATAATCAGAATTCTTCGTGAAAACCAGGTGGTAGGGCTTTGAGAAGGCAGGGGTCCGGAGGTGCCTGATCCTGTCATCAAGATCGAGCTCGTCTAAGATTCCATACCCGGCAGTATATTCCATTGGTACAAGGTCCACTTTGCCATCAGCCAGGGCCTCCATTGCTGCATGCGGGGTGGGCAGGCTGACGCGGTTCATCTCTGCCTCCCTGAAATCCTCGTTATAGCTGTAGGTTTTTATAACGCCGATCCGTAATTTCTGGAAACCCTCATCTTCGTAGCCCTTGAAGTCAAACGAAGGATCGAGCGTCTTCGGCGCAAACAGTACATATTCGCCCTTCCAGAGATAGTTCGAGGGATATGTGCCCTTTGTGAGGAAAGCCTTTTGTTCCTCAGTGTAGAGCAGGGCATCTTCGCGGTAGGGCTGGTACGAGACCAGCGCGATTGCGTCGACCTTTCCCTTCTCCGCCAGCATCCATGAGCGGGTAAATGGGTAGATCTTCATCTCGAACGGAACATTTAGCCGCTTCATGATGCGGCTGACTGTTTCGACGCTTGCGCCTTTTGGTTTGCCGTCTTGTTCGTAGGAAAGCGGCGGCCAGTCGTCCATGGCGATAACGAGTTTTCTCTGCTCATCCTGGGCGCAGAGAGATGATGCCGCGAGCAGCAGGCACAAAGCTGTCAGCCTTGAAGATTTCATTAATGGCCTCCGGTTTTAGAAATCGAACTGGGTCCTGAGCTGGACAATGTCCACATCCGTCTCAACTCCTTCGACGGTCGCTTTGGCGCTAACGTAGTTGAGCATGAAGCGCGTCTTGGCCGTAGGGTGCCAGTTCAGTCCAACGGTTATGTTGTCCTCATCGCCTCCGGAAATTCCGTCATTCAGGTCGAGCGTGCTGTACCTGCAGGCGACAGCCACGGCGCCTATGCCGTCCTCGCCGATCGGCTTCAGGGGCTTGACCCTGCCGAAGGTAGCGCTTTCGGCGTCATAGGCCGCTGACTCGCCGGTAAGGAACCAGCTGGCGGAAATGTAGGCGCCGTCATACTGCTCTGAGCTGAAGCCGTCCCTGTCTACCTCTACAGCCATATACTCGCCCTGGAGCAGGGCAGG
>JBFIFS010000121.1:0-7142 GCA_041602695.1 Kiritimatiellia bacterium | reverse complement strand
GGAATGAGGGATGAAACGTGCCCATGTAGCTCAGTTGGTAGAGCACGTCCTTGGTAAGGACGAGGTCAGCGGTTCAATCCCGCTCATGGGCTCCAGGGAGTAATGGTTTAACACCCAGGGTTGGGTGATAAGAATAAACAGAGAATAAAGAGACAGAGTGTAACTAATAGTTAGTTGAGGAGATTGGAAAATGGCAAAAGAGAAATTTGAGAGATCAAAGCCACACGTGAACGTCGGTACGATCGGTCACGTGGACCATGGTAAGACAACTCTCACGGCAGCGATCACGAAGGTTCAGTCCCTGAGAGGGTTCTCGGACTTCGTGCCATACGACGAGGTTGCAAAGGCTTCTGAGTCGCAGGGCCGCCGTGATTCAACGAAGATTCTTACGATTGCTACGTCCCACGTGGAGTACATGACTGAGAATCGTCACTATGCTCACGTTGACTGCCCGGGTCACGCTGACTACATCAAGAACATGATCACTGGTGCTGCACAGATGGACGGCGCGATCCTCGTTGTTGCTGCCGACACCGGTCCAATGCCTCAGACGAAAGAGCACGTTCTGCTCGCCCGTCAGGTTGGTGTTCCTGAGATCGTGGTATTCATGAACAAGGTTGACCTTGTAGACGACCCTGAGCTTCTTGATCTTGTCGAGCTCGAGATTCGCGAACTTCTGTCTAAGTATGAGTACGACGGCGACAACATTCCGATCGTGCGCGGCGATGCACTTGCCGCAACCAAGGCCGAGTCCGGCGACGATCCTGCATGTGACTGCATCGGCGAGCTGATGGACGCACTGGACAACAACGTCCCTGAGCCTGCGCGTATCACGGACCAGCCGTTCCTGCTTCCGATCGAAGACGTGTTCTCGATCGAAGGTCGCGGTACGGTTGTTACCGGTCGCTGCGAGCGCGGTATCATCAAGACTGGTGAGGAAGTTGAAATCGTCGGCCTCAAGGACACGGTTAAGACGACTGCAACGGGTGTTGAGATGTTCCGTAAGATTCTCGACGAAGGCCAGGCGGGCGACAACATCGGCGTTCTGCTGCGTGGTACGAAGAAGGAAGAAGTTGAACGTGGCCAGGTGCTCGCGCATCCTGGAACAATCACTCCTCACACCAAGTTCTCCTGCGAAGTCTATGTGCTGAGCAAGGACGAAGGTGGAAGGCACACTCCTTTCTTCAAGGGTTACAGGCCGCAGTTCTACCTGCGCACAACGGACGTAACCGGCGACATCACTCTGCCTGACGGCGTAGAGATGGTCATGCCTGGCGACAGCGTGAGCATGGACGTGCAGCTGATCGTTCCGGTAGCTATGGAAGAGAAGATGCGTTTTGCGATCCGCGAGGGTGGCAGGACTGTTGGTGCCGGTACGGTTACCAAGATCACCGAATAGTATAGAACAAGATAGTATTGGCGTGGGGCCGCATCCTCAATGGGTGCGGCCTGCGCATCAACGAGACAGGGGATAAAATGCCCAGAGAGCTTGTAATATTGGCCTGCACCAAGTGCAACCGTCGTAACTATACGACGACCAAGGACAAGAGGAAAATGTCTGCGAGGATGGAAAAGGTTAAGTTCTGTCCGCACGACAAAGCTCGAGTCATGCACAAGGAGACTAAGTAGGCTGTTTGAAATGCAGGCTGGAGTAGGCCAGTAGCTCAATTGGCAGAGCACCGGTCTCCAAAACCGGGGGTTGGGGGTTCGAGGCCCTCCTGGCCTGCCAGCTAAAAGGGCAGACAACAGACAGAGTTGTAAGGAAGAAAATGGGTGCGGCAAAAGAAAAGATCGACAAGGCTGGGAAGTTCATGAGTGACGTCTCGGCTGAGATGAAGAAGACCGACTGGCCAAGCCGGCAGGAGCTGGTTGAGTCAACGGTTGTGGTCGTAGCCTCCCTGATTCTGCTCGGTGCGTTTATCTTTATTTGTGACACGGTGTTAACAAATCTGGTGAAGCTGATCATCCCGTGAGGAAATGATGGAAAAACAGTGGTTTGTATTACATACGCTGACTGGCCAGGAATTCAATGTCCGGGAAAGTATAAGGCGCAGGGTTAAACAGGAAGAGATGGAAGACGTTGTGGGTGAGGTAATCATCCCTACGGAAGAGGTCTCTGAGGTGAAAAAGGGCGTTAAGTCCACGTCCACCCGTAAGTTTTTCCCAGGATACGTCCTGATCAACATCGCCCTCTACGATGGGGAGAAGCAGATTGTTGAAAAGGGATGGTATTTCATCAAGGAGACCCAGGGGGTCATTGGCTTTGTAGGCGGAGAGAGGCCCGTGCCGCTGCAGAAGTCCGAGGTTGATCATGTGCTTAACCAGGTTCAGGAGCGCAAAGAGAAGGTCAAACCTAAAGTCACGTTTGAGCCTGGCGAGACGGTCAAGATCAATGACGGACCGTTCCTCAATTTCAATGGTGTAGTTGAAGAAGTTGATCCCGAGAGGGGCAAACTTAAAGTTTCAGTCGCGATTTTCGGGAGATCTGCCCCCGTGGAGCTTGAATACTGGCAGGTAGAAAGGGCCTGAGCGAAAAATGGCTAAGAAGATACTAGGTAAGATAAAGCTGCAGATCCCCGCGGGCCAGGCGAACCCGGCTCCGCCTGTTGGTCCGGCTCTCGGACAGCAGGGCGTAAATATTATGGATTTTTGCAAGGCTTTTAACGCTGCGACGCAGGACAAGGCCGGACTGGTCATCCCTGTCGTTATTTCTGTCTACCAGGACAGGTCGTTCACTTTTATCACGAAGAGCCCGCCCGCTTCTTCCCTCCTCAAGAGGGCCGCAGGTTTGGCCAAGGGCTCAGGCGTTCCGAACAGGGACAAGGTCGGCAAGGTGACCAAGGCGCAGGTTCGTGAAATCGCTGAGATGAAAGAGAAAGACCTGAACGCGTTTGAGACCGAGCGTGCGATGAAGATCATCGAGGGCACGGCGCGCAGCATGGGAATTGAAGTAATAGACTGAAGAACCAGTTAGGTGGCGGATTAGATATGGCAAGCAACGGCAAGAAATACCGGAAAGTAAAAGAGAGCGCTCCGACTGAGGTCCTTGAGCTCGATAAGGCGGTCGACTTCCTGAAGGGGAACGGAACTGCCAAGTTTGATGAAACTGTTGAACTCTGCGTGAGGCTGGGTGTGGACCCCAAGAAGTCGGACCAGGCAGTGCGCGGCACAGTGAAGCTTCCGCATGGTTCTGGAAAGAACGTGCGGGTGGTGGTCTTTGCAGCCGGCGCTGCAGCCGAGGCCGCTAAGGAGGCCGGTGCCGACGAGGTAGGCAACGAGGACCTGCTGGAAAAGGTCAAGGGCGGCTGGGCTGATTTTGACGTCGCCATCGCCACGCCTGATGCGATGAAGGAAGTTCGCAAGCTTGGTAAAGTCCTGGGCCCGAGGGGCTTAATGCCCAACCCCAAGACAGGAACCGTTACTGATGATACTGCAGAGGCGGTAAAGGAGAGCAAGGGCGGCAAGGTCGAATTCAGGATGGACCGCCACGGCAACGTCAATGTGCCTGTCGGGAAGCTCTCGTTCGAGGCCTCGAATCTTTGCGAGAACATAGACGCGGTTGTCGCTGCCCTTAAGGCTGAAAAGCCTGCAGGAGCCAAAGGCACCTTTTTGAAGAACGTGACTGTCACATCGACGATGGGTGTCGGTTTGAAAGTCAATATCAGGGATTAGGAAGAACAATGAAAGAGATCAGACCAGAGAAGAAAGCGATACTGGCTGAGATTCGGGGCCTCATTGAGGAATCGAGCTACATGATCCTCGTCGGCTACAAGGGGCTGACGGTTGAGGGGATCACCGATCTCAGGAGCAGGATCAGGCCGTCCGGAGCGAGGGCCACGGTTGTCCGCAATAAGTTCCTTGAGAGGATCATTGGGGACCTTGGCTGGAGCGGAGCGGAAGGACTGGTCGACGGACCTGTAGCGATCATTACCGGAACCGGTGATGTTGCTGCGATTTCGAAGACCCTTAAGGCTTTTGCCACGGAAACTAAGATCATGGTCATCAAGGGCGGCACCATGGACGGTGCTGTTCTTTCCGCAGAGGATGTGGACGAGATGGCAAGCCTTCCGACGCGCGAAGTTATGCTGGCAAAGGCCGTTGGTGCCATTGCCGCGCCGCTGAGTTCGATTGTTGGCGTGATGAACCAGAAAGTAAGCAGTTTGCTTTACGTTCTTAAAGCAGTTGAGAGTAAGAAAAACGAATCGTAATGGCCCTTGCAGTCGAAGGGGTTTATTGACACAGGAGAATGAGTCATGACTGAAGAGAAACAGGCAGTAGAAGAAGTAGAAGAGAAGAAGGATGCACCTGTTGCCGAAGGCAAGATGGGTGAATTCGTAGAGTGGCTGGAAGGCATCAGCGTGCTGGAGCTTTCTAAGCTGGTAAAGGTGCTTGAAGACCGCTTTGGCGTTACAGCGGCGGCCCCGGTTGCAGTGGCAGCGGGCGCAGTGGCTGGCGGCGATGCTGGCGGCGCTGCAGCTGAAGAGCAGACTGAGTTCGCAGTCGTTCTTACGGCAGCAGGCTCAAGCAAGATCAACGTGATCAAAGAGGTACGTGCTATTACAGGTCTTGGCCTTAAGGACTCGAAGGACCTGGTTGAAGGCGCACCGAAGCCCGTCAAGGAAGGCGTAAGCAAAGAAGAAGCAGAAGAGATCAAAGGCAAGCTCGAAGCTGCCGGCGCTACAGTTGAGGTGAAGTAACTCGGAAATCGGGCACTTTTTTCTAACTTCATAAAGCGAGGTCCCTGATGGGCGAGAGAACAAATTTTGGCAAACTCAAGGCTGTAATAGATCCGCCTGACCTTATAGAGGTCCAGACAGATTCTTACAGAAGGTTTCTTCAGATGGACGTTAATCCGTCCAGAAGGAAGCGGGAAGGACTGAATGCGGTATTCAAGGAGGTCTTTCCTATAGAGAGTTACGATGGCAGGTACATGCTTGACTTCGTTAAGTATGAGCTGTCCGAGCCAAAAATGTCTCCCGAAGAGAGCCTCTATGAAGGCGCTACGTTTGCGGCGCCCCTGCACGCTAGTTTTCGCCTGAAAGACGGCGACGAGGTGCGTGAAGAGAGCGTTTACATGGGTGAAGTGCCCCTGATGACCGGTCACGGCTCATTCGTTGTTAATGGCGCCGAGCGTGTCGTCGTGAGTCAGCTCCACCGCTCCCCGGGAATCTGTTCCGAGCAGACGCCGCATCCTAACGGAAGCGTGCTCTACTCAATCAGGCTCATCCCTGACAGGGGCTCGTGGCTTGAGATCCAGTTTGACGCGTCAGACCTGATCTGGATCTACATGGACAGGAAACGCCGGCGCAGGAAGTTCCTCGCGTCAACCTTCCTTCGTGCCCTTGGTATCGAGGCACCGGAGGAGAAGTGGAAAGCGCTTCCGAAGAAGCTGAGAGACCGCAAGAGGGTACCCGGAGGGGACGATGACCTGCTTCTAACGTTCTACGAGTTCGACGAGCTGTCGCTCAGCGCTGAATATGAAGAGGACTACCTTAGCCAGCTGGTGTTCCTGGACGACAACATTGACATCGATTCAAAGACGCTGCTGGCGCGTCGCTTTGACCCGGTCACACCTGCTGTGCTGCAGCAGATGCTCGACGCGGGGATGAAGAGCGTAAACGTAGTGGACGTGTCCTGGGACGACGGCGTATTTCTCGGCAGCATCCGGTCCGACGAGACCCGCTCGATGGATGACGCGCTCAGGGACATTTACCAAAGGCTGAGGCCTGGCGACCCTGCTACGCCGTCAAACGCGAGGCAGCTGTTGAGGCGCCTTTTCTTTGACCCGAAGCGTTATGACCTGGGCCGCGTAGGCCGCTACAAGATCAACCAGAAGCTAGACCTCGACGGAAAGGTTAATGATGACCTTAGGGTTCTCGACAAGGTAGACATCGTAGAGGCTCTGCGCCACCTCCTGAAGATCAAGAAGGGTGAAGAGACTGTTGACGATATCGACCATCTCGGCAGCCGCCGCGTACGTACGATTGGTGAGCTTCTTGAAAACCAGTGCCGCGTAGGCCTGGCGCGTACCGAGCGACTGATCAGGGAGCGTATGACGCTGTTTGATCCCGCCACGGGCGTTCTTACTCCGCAGCGGCTGGTCAATTCGAAGTCCCTTTCGGCTGTTATCCAGGACTTCTTTGGCCGCAGTCAGCTCAGCCAGTTCATGGACCAGACGAACCCGCTGTCAGAGCTGGCGCACAAGCGCCGTCTCAGCGCGCTTGGACCTGGCGGATTGAGCAGGGAGAGGGCAGGATTTGAAGTTCGTGACGTGCACAGCAGTCACTATGGAAGGATCTGCCCGATTGAGACGCCGGAAGGCCCGAACATCGGCCTTATCTCGTCTCTCGGCATCTTTGCCAAGGTAAACGAATTTGGATTTATTGAGAGCCCTTACCGCAAGGTAAACAACGGCAAGGTCACCGATGAGGTCGAGTATCTCGCGGCTGACAGGGAAGAGCGCTATGTTATCGCGCAGGCGAACGCCCCTCTTGATGACAAGAACCGCTTCGTTCGCCCGACAGTGTCGGTCCGATACAGGGGCGAGTTCCTCGAGGTGCCCGCGGACCGCGTTGAATACATGGACGTGTCACCAAAGCAGGTTGTCAGTATCGCGGCCGGCCTCATTCCGTTCCTCGAGCATGACGACGCGAACCGAGCGCTTATGGGCGCGAACATGATGCGTCAGGCCGTGCCGTTGCTGAAGACGGAGCGCCCTTATGTCGCCACGGGCCTTGAGAGCATGGTGGCCAGGGATTCCCGTGTGACCGTTCTCGCTGAGAGGGCGGGCAAGATCGCCTATGTCTCGGCAAACAAGGTTATTATCAGCGATGACGGCACCAAGCCGAACAGGACTACTGATAAGAGCACCTACATTGTACAGGACCTCCAGAAGTTCCGGCGTACAAACGCTGGCACGTGCTTCAACCAGAAGCCGATCGTTAAGGTCGGGCAGGCCGTGAAGAAGGGCGATGTCCTGGCTGACGGTCCGGCTACGGAAAACGGCGAGATGGCCCTCGGCAAGAACCTCCTTGTGGCATTCATGCCCTGGGGCGGCTACAACTTTGAGGACGCCATCCTTGTAAGTGAGCGTGTCGTATCGGAAGACGTTTTCACGTCCATCCACGTGCAGGACTTCGAGG
>JBFIFS010000120.1:0-7201 GCA_041602695.1 Kiritimatiellia bacterium | reverse complement strand
GGAGTGGCTAGAACCAGCTGCGGCCGGTAGCGGGCAATAAACACGCCGGAAAACATCCCGAACAGGGACGCGTAGAAGATGATGCTTTCAAGGAGCCTTTCTTCTGTGTAGAAGCCGAAACTCTTACGGTATCTCATTGCGGAGCCGGGATCGCCGATATGCCTGTATTCCGCGAATCGTTTCGCGGCCATCAGGAACGAACCGAACATCCAGTAGGCCAGGAGTACCGAGAGCGTGGGGTTCTCCGTGCATCCGGTCGAATACCAGCCGAGCGCCATGCGGATCGGGTTGTTGACCGACTCCGAGAGCACATCGGCGTAGGAGCGGTCTTTCAGTCTTATGGGTGGAACGTTGTAGAGGAGCCCCATGATCCAGAGTGACAGCCCGGCGGCGGCGAACTTGGGGGATACGGTTGCCGCAGCAGCCAGGCCCAGCACTGAGAGGACGGCGAACTCAATGTATGCTGCCCGGTGTGACAATTCGCCGCTGGGAATGGGGCGCAGCTTCTTTTCCGGATGGAACAGGTCCTTCTCGGAATCCAGGATCTCGTTCAGCACATAGTTGCTTGACGCTATCAGGCACACCGCAGCGAAACCCGTAATAATGGTCCAATATGAGATAAATTCCCGGAAATCCGGCCTGAAATAGAAGACAAGCAGGATGCCGGGCAGCACAAACACGTTCTTGAACCAGTGGTCCGGTCGCGCGAGCTTGATCAGCGGCTTAAGCATTGGGCAAGCTTGCACGCCCTAATTCCACCGTGCAACAAAAAAGACGTAAGCGATCTCGACAGCAGGGCCCATCTCCCAGCGCCCCTGGCATCGTGTAGGGAAAAATTATGGAGACGGTAGATTCGCTTGAATGGCTCGACGCGGAAATATATAATCATAACTCAAACAGGGTTGATACGCGCTGGAACATTTAGCGCCATGTTGAAGCAGGACAGTATTTATGCCTCCTTTCAGTCAGTCGAAAAGAACCGCCCAGAATGCCGCACAGGCGATAAATGAGCTGGAATCCGTTTCCCAGGAGCTGTCCGGGCTCAAGGATGACCTTAGGAGAACGCAAGCGCTGGTCCAGGGCCTGTGGGAGCTCTACAAGAAGGAGACCGGCAAGACCGACGATGATCTTTCCGCGGTAGTTGCCGAAGTTGAGGAGCGCATGGAAGCGACGAGGCAGGAGGCTGAAACATGCGAGTCCTGCGGCAGGCACCTGCAGAAGCGCAGCAAGGCGTGTATATACTGCGGAACGCTTGTTACGAAGAGAAGGCTCTTCCACTAGGGCCGAGGTCGGCAGCGACCTGCTATTTATCGGTCTTAGGCGCCGAATCGAGCTGATGCTGCCGCACATGCACGCAGAACGCGGAGCAGCCGCGTCCCAGCTTGGCAATAGCGAGCGCGAATATCGCGGCTTCGGCGAGTATTATAGGAATGGCATACTTGTGGAAATCTACACGGAATCCGCAAATGGTAAGCGGCTCTCCCATAAAAGTACGCTGCATGAAAAGGTTGTAGAGGATCAAATTCAGGATCACCAGGAGGATGGAGCTGAGAATTATCCATACTTCCCTGGATCCGATCTTCACGCTGCCGATTGTTGCCAAAGGCTTAGGGCTCTTCATGCCGGGTATGATTTCCGGGATTTGAAGGCAATTGCCCTTGCACCCCCTGCTCAGGCAAGCTATTGCCACGCCAAATACAATTATATCAAAGAGAAGCAGATTGTTCATGCCGCTCTTGAGCTCGCCATGGACAGCCTGCAGCGGGGAGGCGGTCGAGTCGTTACCATGCTTGGCCTGGATGAGGCTGAAAGCCGCAATATTCAGCGCGAAAAGGAGAAGCAGCGTAATCACTATCCATATTTCGCGCGACCCAAACCAGATTTTCGCCTTAGACATCGCAGGAGTATCATTCATTTCGCAGTAATTATTTCATATATCTATGTCTTGAGTCAAAACCATAGTTGACCGTATAATATGAAGTTAATGACACGATACAGGTCAATCAGACGCACCCGGGCCGGACGGTGCCGGGCCGGCTTCTCGCTGCTTGAGGTAATCGCAGCCGTTGTGATAATGGCGATCACCTTTTTCGGGATTTACGCCATGGTAATCCAGTCCCTGCGCATCGTAGAGCAGAACAGGATGACTCTGCGGGCCCAGCACGCGATGCACAGCCAGCTTGAGGCGCTTAATGCGACCGACTGGAGCTCTCTTGCGACAATGGCTCAGTCGTCAGCCATGAGTCCCTCTGAAATCCCGGTTATGAACGAGATCCCGCAATCGCAGGGCAGCAGGATAGTGACACCATTTCCTTCGACGACGAACCAGAGCGATATGGTGCGAGCGGCCTCTGTGGTTGTCGAATGGCAGGGCATGCGGGCGACAAGCCAGACCAACTCCATGACAACTTTAATTACGGTATGGTAATGCATCAGAAGAAACACAGCAGGAACAAAGGCTTCACGTTACTTGAGATCATGATAGCCGTTCTCATACTCTTCGCCGTTGCCGGGGCGCTGACCACGTCATTCCTGCACCTGCACCGCGCGTCTGTAATGACGTCCCTGTACTCCCAGCTGCATGCCGAGATACGGCATTCCGTAGACGTTATCAGCAGGGACATAGCCTGCTCTTCAGGAATATCCGCGTTTCCCGCCACGAATGACATCACCTTGATTTGTGAACGGTATACGGGGCCTTCGTTCGTGCGATATTACCTTTCGGGCAATCAGCTTTACCGCAGGGCTGACGCGGATCCGGCCGAAGTGACAGGGGGCAGCATAGACGGCATAGGGTTTTCGCTGTTCAAGCAAGACGGAACGGCAACGACCAACCCGGCAGAGGCGTATTTCATAGAAGTATACATAAAGGCAGGAACAGGAACAGGCAAGCACCGTGCCGAGGACATGCTCCAGATCCGTACGCTAATGAGGAACAAGTAGTAATCATGAGAGCAGCCCGAAAGAACAAAGAGGGATCAGTCCTGCTGATCGTCATAGTCATGTCCGCAATCCTGAGCATAGCTACATGGTATACAATGAAGTATACGCTGACGGAATTGCGTCAGACGACTTCCTCCATCGCCTGGGTGCAGGCGTTTCACACCGCGGAGGCGGGCGTAAGCGTTGCAATTGACGAATTCAGGAAAAGTACCGCGACAAATTACGCCGCCTGGACAGGATGGCCTGCCGGTTCGGGCGCAGTCCATACGCTTCCTTATACCCCTCTGGACCCAGCCGGGCACGATGCTGTTGAGTCAGAGTATACGGTGACTGTAGACACGAACCTCCATACCATCACATCCACGGGGAGGGTGCCGGGGGTCGGTGGTGCCCCGCCGGTCACGCGGACAATATTTCTCGCGCTGGATCCGGCCCTGAAATCGCCCTTTACGCAGGGCATCCTGGTCAAGGACACTATTGATATCAGCGGTGGGCTTACGCTGGACGCCTTCGACTCATCGGACACCAACAAGTCGACGGGCGGCATGTTTGATCCGGCAAAGGCTACAACAAACTGCAGCATAGTTGCCCTTTCCACTGATACGAATGCAATACGGGCAACAGGCAGCGGCCAGCTGAACGGCGACGCGAACACGGCTCCGGGCGGGGGCGTATCGCTGTCCGGCGGATTCACGATTACCGGCGGCTCTTCCGCCACCGCGTCAAATGAAATAGACGCTGTCTATGTGCCGATCTCTACTACGCTTACGGATCCCGGCATCAACAACAACACGACCATTGTCGTTGCCGGAAGCAGGGACATGGCTGTACCTATAATAAACCTTACGGGTGGGCAGAAACTTAATGTTACAGGGTATGGCGTGCTAAGGCTTTATGTTGACGGAGTTATTGATTTCACGGGCCATTCGGAGCTCATAATAACGCCGGACCCGCCGACTACGAACCTCACAGTCCAGATATACGCCAACGGGGATGTCAGGCTTGGCGGAGGCGGCGTAGTGAATAACAGCACTTCTGCCGCGAATCTCCAGATCTACGGTACGCCGAACTGCTCAAGCGTAATCTATTCGGGCTCTTCGGAGTTCAAGGGCGTCATAAATGCTCCGAACGCAGATGTCAGTCTCTCTGGAAGCAGCGGATTTACGGGAGCTGTTATAGGAGGCGAAGTCACGCTTTCCGGTGACACCCACTTCATCTACGATGAGGCGCTGGCCGGGCTCAAGAGCGACAGGATAATCGCTTACAGAAGGTCGGCCTGGAGAGAGCTGTAGGCGGCGGCCGCCCCCGGGTCAATTGGATTGCTTCTTCTCAAGAAACTTGGCAAGCGCTTTGTCGTGCACGTCCGCCTGCTCGCAGAACCATTCTGTAAGCAGCCTGGCCATCTGAATTAGGAGCTCATCATGATCAATGCCGTCCTGGTGCTTCTTCACCAGCACGTCAGATCTTTCGCGGAACTCATCGTGCTTCTTTCGGTGGGTTTCGTAGCCCGGATAGTCCTCTGACCGCATCAAAGCCTCTTCGGCATCCAGGTGCTCGATCGCGTAGGCGACCACTTCATTGAGCGCCGATTCTATAGTGGCCTTGTCAGTCTCCGGCAGTTTGCAAAGTTCAAAGAGATGCTCGACAAGTTCAGCGTACTTGTGGTGCTGCTCGTCTATCAGCGGAATTCCGGTCGACTCAAACTTAAGATCTACTTTCATTAGAATATCTCCTGTTGGAGGCAATGAGTAAACGTCCTGAGCCCTGATGTCAAACCTAAACCCGGCCGCCTCAATGCCGGCGTCGGCCCATGAGAAGCCCCCAGAATTCGGAGATAAGGACCCCGCTAACAATGAGCGCCGCGCCCGCCCATTCGGCGCCGGAGAATGTTTCGTTGAGCAGCAGCGAGGCTATTATGACAGCCACAATCGGCTCCATCGCGTAGATCAGCGTTGCGCGCACGGGGGTGGTGTGTTTCTGGAAACGGGTCATCACATAAGTGGCAAGCATCGAACCCAGCAGAGCGAGATAGGCGATGCCCCAGAGCAGATTAGGCGTCACTCGCAGGAAAGGGCTTTCTATAAGCGGCGAGGTCACCAGCGCCAGTGCGCCGGTTACAGCAAACTGCATGCCGGTAAGGACTATCACGTCCCTGCCGCGCGTATGGGTGTTAAGAAAGGTAATGTAAAAAGCATATGCGATGGCGCTGCCGAGCGTCAGGAAATCCCCGATCATTATCGGGCCGCCGCCGGGGTTGGTCAGGATGTAAAGTCCGGTGATTACTGTCAGCAGCCCGATGATGCTTCCTGCCGCGGGCCTCTTCTTTAGAAAGAAGACCTGGAGGAACGGCACTATAAGCGCGTAGACATAGGTGATGAAGCCGGAACGCGAGGCAGTGGTATGTGCCAGGCCCACGGTCTGGAGGCCCAGGCCAAGGTACATCAGCAGCCCCAGCAGCAAGCCGGCCCTGAGTGAACCGGCGATATGCTTCTTCAGCCTGCGGAAGAACAGGCCGGCAAAGAGCAGGGCTGCCACGCTGCAGCGAATTCCGAGGAACAGGAGAGGGGATGCGTCCTCAAGGCCCGATTTGGTCACCGCGAATGTGCCGCCCCAGATGACGGTAACCATCAGCAGGTAGAGCTCTGACCTGTATTGCTTTTTTTGTAAGTTGTTTTCCGCCATTGCCTTCCCGCCTTATACAGGAGTCGCGCTCAACATGAAATTATTTTCCCGGCGAAGCCCTGTCAGGAAGTACCAAATCGCTTGCCAGTCTGTCAGCATCGGAGTAGCATGGCTTTGGAGAGGGAGGATAATGCGAAACAATGCCGGCATTGCTCCAGGCAGGGGGATTGAAGATGAGCGGCCCTGATCAGAGCGGGCGGGAGATAAAGAGGCTTCAGGCGGAGATCGATTCGCTGAAGAAGCATCTAGCTCAAGCGCAGGAGTCCGAAAAGCTGCACAGGCTTATTCTTGCCAACATCCGGGATGCAGTAGTGCTCACGGACGAGGACGGCAACATCACATTTGTATGCCCCAATACACATTTTATTTTCGGCTACAGTGACGAAGAGATTCGCGCCTACGAACACGTGTCCAAACTCATTGGCGAGGACATGGTCAGCTTCCCGATCGGCTCAGAAGAGCAGAACATTGAGCTGGAACTGGACGCCAAGGATGGCGAAAAACGCTGGGTCCTGGTAGGAATAAAGCCGGTAGACATCTTTGAGAACAAGGTCCTTTTCACCTTTCATGAGATTACCGAAGTCAAGAAGCTCCAGAAAGGCCTGCGGCAGGCTGAGAAGCTTGAAGCTGTTGGAACCGCCTCCGCACGGATAGCGCATGATTTCAACAATCTCCTGGCAATTATAAGCGGCAGCTCAGAGCTGGCCCTTGAGGAGCTGCCCGAACGGTCTTCGCTGCAGGAGACGATAAACGATATAAAGACGGCAGCCCAGAAAGGGCGGGACGTAGTCGACCAGCTTCTTTCGTTCACCAAGAAGACCGTGGTCCCGAAGGAGCCGACAAGAATCGACAAGATAGCAGTTGACTTTGAACGTTTCCTGCGACTCTCAACTCCGGACGGGATCGAAGCGCGACTGTATGTGGCGAATGATCTGGCGCCGGTCATGGCTGACCCGACGCAGATAACGCAGATCCTCATGAACCTCTGCCAGAACTCCTTTCACGCGATGAAAGACAAAGGCGGCGTGCTGACCGTGTCACTGTCAAACCTCGTTGTGAGCGATGGGACGAACTCACTGCCGTCGGGAGTGGGGCCGGGCAAGTATGTGAAGATGAGCGTTCAGGATACCGGATGCGGAATTGAACCCGAAGCCAAAGACAGGATATTTGACCCTTATTTCACTACGAAGAAGGCCGATGAGGGCACGGGGCTTGGTTTGGCAATAATTTACGGTATTGTTAAAGACCACAACGGCTCGATAGCCGTGGAGAGCGAGCCGGGCAAGGGCTCTGTCTTTGATGTCTATATTCCCCAGTGCGCTTGATCCGCCACTGCTCCTTGCCAGCCGCCACATCCTTTTATATGCTACTCAGTCAATTTGTCAGAAAAATATAATGAGGTTATAAAATGGCTGTAAGACCAGTAGCAGTGATTGTAAGGGACGGATGGGGCTTAAGTGACGCGACGGCAGAAGAGGGCAATGCGGTCGCCGCGGCTTCGACGCCGAACATCGACAGGTATAAGGCGGAATATCCCTGGACGGTCCTCCAGTGCTCGGGTGAGGCGGTTGGGCTC
>JBFIFS010000119.1:0-7331 GCA_041602695.1 Kiritimatiellia bacterium | reverse complement strand
TCCAATTCATCCTTGCTCGCCATGAGCAGGGAGCCACCCACATGGCTGACGGCTATGCCCGGGCCACGGGAAAGCCTGGATTCTGTATCGTTACTTCAGGTCCCGGAGCAACCAACACGGTGACCGGCCTCGCAACTGCCAATATGGACGGAGTACCCATGGTATGCATGTCCGGGCAGGTTCCCTCATCAATGATAGGCAACGACGCCTTTCAGGAGGCCGATACCGTTGGTATAACCCGCCCCGTCACGAAGCACAATTATCTGGTAAAGAGTGCTGATGACCTGCCCAGAATCATAGCCGAGGCATTTCATATAGCATCTACTGGCAAGCCCGGACCGGTGCTCATAGACGTTCCTCGGGATGCCCAGCAGGCAACGACTAACGCGAAGTATCCAAAGAAAGTAGAACTTCGAGGATATAAACCTTCGATGAAGGGACATCCTAAACAGATCAAGAAGCTGGCCGATGCAATAAACAAATCGAAAAAGCCCCTGATTTATGCGGGCGGCGGAGTCATAGCCTCCAATGCGGCAAAAGAGCTGACGGAGGTCGCCCGAAAGGCCGGGATCCCCGTCACCACCACCCTCCTTGGCCTGGGCGCGTTTCCGGAAACGGACCCCCTGTCACTGCGCATGCTCGGCATGCACGGCAGCGTCGGCGCGAACAGCGCGGTAAGCGAATGCGACCTCCTGATCGCGGTTGGCTCCCGCTTTGACGATCGAGTGACAGGAAAGATCGCAGAATTCTCGCCGCATTCAATAAAAGCGCACATAGATATCGATCCCTCTTCAATTGACAAGAGTGTGATGATAGAGATCCCTGTTGTAGGTGATTGCCACAGCGTGCTCACCGCGCTGCTGCCTCTCGTAAAGGAAATCAAACGCAAGGAATGGCTGGCCCAGGTTGACGAGTGGAATCGCAAGTATCCTTTTTCTTATGACAAAGAAACCACTGACCTGCTGCCGCAGTTCGTGATTGAGCAGATCTACGAGACGACCAAAGGCGATGCAACGATCGTGACAGACGTCGGGCAGCACCAGATGTGGTCCGCGCACTTCTTCAAGTACACGAAACCACGTACTTTCCTGAGTTCTGGCGGACTTGGAACAATGGGCTACGGCCTGCCTGCCGCCATAGGCGCACAGGCGGCCAACCGTGACGCAACTGTGGTATGCATCTCCGGTGACGGCAGCATCCAGATGAACTTCCAGGAGCTGGTCGTGGCCGTCGAGCATGAGCTCCCGGTAATCACCGTAATACTTAACAACGGTTACCTGGGAATGGTGAGGCAGTGGCAGGAGATGTTCTTTAACCGCGAATACGCGGCCTCGGTGCTGCATCAGCAGGACCGCCCAGACACAAAACGCGAGGCCTCGACCAAGTATCTTCCTGACTTCGTAAAGATGGCGGAAGCACACGGAGCCATCGGCATGCGGGTGACGGAAAAGAAGGATGTTGTTCCGGCTCTGGAAAAGGCGATCAAGGCCAGGAGGCCCGTTGTTATAGACTGCATTGTCCGCGGAGAAGAGAACGTATACCCAATGGTTCCTCCGGGGGCGTCACTTATGGAAATGATCCAGAGCATGGCCTGAGAACCGTTCATAGTTTTGAGGAGCAATAAAGATGAAACACGTCATCACAGCACTGTTAGAAAACCAACCAGGAGTCCTGGCCCGGGTAGTCGGATTGATATCTGGACGGGGCTACAATATTGAGAGCCTGAACGTCGCGCCCACGCATGATCACTCGTCTTCCAGGCTTACCATGACTGTTCCCGGTGACGACCGCGTCCTGGAGCAGGTAACCAAGCAGCTCAACAAGCTCGTAGATGTCATCAAGGTGACAGACCTCACGGAAAAGCGGTACCTCAACAGGGAACTCGTACTTATTGAGGTGCAGGCAGCACCCAGCAAGAAGAAGGAAATCGTCGAGCTGGCAGACCTTTTCGACGCGAGGATAGTTTCCGTGCAGGCCAACTCCGTTACGATACAGATAGTTGGCGCAGAAGATAGAATTAATGATTTCATGGAATTGCTCAAAGCCTACAACGTACTCGATGTTTCGAGATCGGGCGTTATCGCCGTGGCGCGATCTGAGTAATCTCCCTGCGAGGCCTTAAGATGAGCTCAAAGAAGAACCGTATTATCATTCTGGACACAACCCTGCGTGACGGCGAGCAATCGCCCGGCGCAAGCCTGAACCACAGGGAAAAGATGGAGATCGCACGGCAGCTGGCGGCCCTCAAGGTCGACATCATTGAGGCCGGCTTCCCCATCGCGTCGCCAAACGACTACAAGGCGGTAAGGGAAATAGCGGAAACCATAAAGGGGCCCGGTATATCAGGACTGGCGCGCTGCGTGAAAAAGGACATCGATCGCTGCGCCGACGCCGTGTGCCACGCAAAGAAGCCCAGGATCCATGTGTTCCTGGCGACTTCCAAGATACACAGGCAGTATAAACTGCGTAAGGCACGGGCAGAAATACTCAAGCAGGCCGCATCATCGGTGAAGTACGCGAAAAGATACTGCGATGACATCGAATTCAGCCCTGAAGACGCTTCCCGCACTGAGCCGGAATTCCTGGCAAAATGCGTAGAGGCGGCCATAGACGCCGGCGCAACTACGATAAACATACCCGACACAGTCGGCTACGCCATGCCCGCGGAATTCGGAGAACTGATAGGATACCTCTTCGAGAATGTCCCCAACATTAACCAGGCGATTATCAGCACTCACTGTCACAATGACCTGGGGCTTGCCACCGCAAACTCCCTGGCCGCCGTCCTGAACGGGGCCCGCAGCATTGAGTGCACGATCAACGGACTGGGTGAGCGCGCCGGCAACGCAGCGCTCGAAGAAGTGGTAATGGCAATGCATACCCGCCCTGACACCTTTGGCCAGTTTACTACAGGCATCAGGACAGAGCGCCTGTACAAGGTCAGCAGGCTCGTCAGCCAGCTGACCGGCATAAGCGTTCAGCGAAACAAGGCCATTGTCGGAGCAAATGCTTTCGCACACGAATCCGGAGTCCATCAGGACGGAATGCTGAAGAACCGGACAACCTATGAAATCATGAAACCTCAGGACATTGGACTGGACGACACTGAACTGGTCTTGGGCAAGCACTCCGGCAGGCACGCCTTCTCGCATCATCTCTCCAGAATAGGCATCAAACTCAACAGTGAAGAGTTGAATAAGGCCTATGAGCGGTTCCTGGAGCTGGCTGACAAGAAGAAGTTCGTCTACGACGATGACCTCATAATGATTGCCAGGGAGCAGATGGTAGAAGCCGACACTGTTTACGTTCTGGAATACTTCCATGTTTCGACAGGAACGGACACCGTACCCACATCTACTGTCAGGCTGCGTAAGGGCGGCGAAGTTATACAGGACGCCGCCTGCGGCGATGGCCCAGTCGATGCTACGCTGAAAACCATGGAAAGAATTACCGGGCTGCCAGGCAAGCTGACAGACTTCTCGCTGCAGGCGGTAACAGTCGGCAAGGACGCGATGGGCGAAGTGAGTGTTCGCGTGGCCTTCCCCCAGGACACCGTCAGCTCTAAGGCAGTTAGCACCGACATAGTGGAAGCCAGCGCCAGGGCCTATCTGTCATGTGTAAATCGCTATTTGCAGGCATTTCCTGAAAAGAAGACACCTGCCAAACCGAAAAAGAAGCGAAAATGAAGCCTTTGAGTGGACACACGCTCCCGTTCGCAGTGCTCGGCCATCCGATAGGCCATTCGCTCTCTCCGGTAATGCACAATGCCTCGATTGAAAAGCTGGGACTGGACGCTATCTACATGGCTTTCGATGTCCCGCCAGATCAGCTCATGGATGTGCTGCCGGCCATGCAGAAAATGGGATTCAAAGGCGTAAACCTGACCGTGCCGCTGAAAGAGGTGGCGTTCAGGGGAATTGAAGACCTGGCGGACTCGGCCGCCGTTGCCGGCGCAGTGAATACCGTCGAGTTCAAGAAAGACGGCGGATTGCGAGGGCACAGCACCGACGGCATAGGATTCCTGACCGCCTTCGATGAGGCCTTCGGCCGGTCAGTCCAGGGATTGGCAGTGTTCGTCCTTGGCACTGGTGGAGCAGGACGGACGGTTGCGATCAGCTGCGCGCAGGCGGGATGCTCATCGCTGACGCTCTCGGATATCGACCAGGACCGTTCGGCGGCCGTAAGGGACGAAATATCCAAGCTGGCACCCGGCTGTGCGGTGGTGATCTGCGGCCCGGATGCAGATGATGCTTCCAGGGATGCAGACGTTGTCATTCAGGCCACCCCAGTGGGCATGAAGATGGAAGACAGGCCGCTGCTCGGCGCCCGCGCTTTCAGCGAGGGGCAATTCGTTTACGATCTCATATACATGTACCCTGAAACAGGGCTCATGAAGGAAGCATCTTCAGCTGGCGCTAAATGCGCCAACGGCTTGAGCATGCTCCTCCATCAGGGAGCCGCGTCGTTCAAGATCTGGACAGGCATCGCCCCTGACATCGAGGCGATGAGGGCCGCGCTCGAAAACAGCGTCTATGGCAGCAAATAGTATTCATGCACATGCTTGAAAGATTGACATACTTCATCGCGAATGAATTTCCATGGTATGCCTTCTTTACAGCGCTGGCATTTCCTTTCGGTGCCTGCATAGGCAGCTTTCTCAATGTATGCGTTTACAGAATCCCCAGGGGCCTCTCCGTCGTTGCGCCCAGGTCCTTCTGCCCGGCATGCCGAAAACAGATACCCTGGCACCTGAACATACCCATTTTCAGCTGGCTGATGCTTCGCGGACGGTGCCGTTTCTGCAGCGCAACGATTACGCCGAGGTACGCGCTCATTGAGGCACTGACAGGCGCGCTGTTCCTGCTTACCTGGCTGAAGTATTATCCGGTGGATGGGCCCCGCCCTCTTGGACTCGACGCCGTAACAGACCCCGCGCTTGTACCCGTCTACTGGCTGATGATATCGGGCCTGATCCTGGGCACATTCGTAGACTTCGAGCATCTTATAATTCCTGATCGCGTAACGCTGGGAGGAATCCTGCTGGGAATGACCCTGTCCGGCTTCTTTCCCTCCCTGCATGGCGAGACAGAGGTGCTCCGCTCGCTGATGTGGTCATCTGTCGGCGCACTGACCGGCTGGTTCATCCTCTGGGGAGCGGCTGTGTTCGGAAAGCTGCTGCTCAAGAAGGATGCAATGGGATTTGGCGATGTTAAGCTGCTTGGCGCCATCGGCGCATTTCTCGGCTCGCGGGCAGTCTTTTTCACTATACTTGGCTCCTCTTTGGTGGGCTCTGTCGTCGGAATACTGCTGGTAGTTATGGGCAAAAAAAAGATGCAGAGCAGAATCCCTTACGGACCCTACCTGGCTCTTGCAGCACTTATCTGGATCTTCTGGGGGCAGATGTTCTGGAACGCCTACATGCGCTGCTTTAAGGCCGATGCAGTGGGTTACGGAGAGTCGCGCCAATACTTGCTCATCAGCGAATAATGCGCCTCATCCCTTAAGTATCGCTTCCCTCATTATCTGCGCGAGCTGCGCGAGCATGAACGGCTTCTGCAGCATCCCGACCCTGGCCCCTGAAATTCCATGTTCAGCCAAAGCGCCGTCGGCGTAGCCCGACATGTAAACCACCTTGGCATCAATACCTGCTTCATGAAGCGCATCAACCAGCTCCGGCCCGCTCATGCCAGACATGACGACATCCGTCAGAACCACATCGATCTTGCCAGAGTACTCTTTGGCCCGCGCCACGGCGTCCTTCGGGTTCCCGGCATCCAGGACCTTGTATCCCAGCGAGCCCAACATGGTCCTTGTAAGGAGCCTGCACATGTCACGATCTTCCACGAGCAAGACCGTCTCACTGTGTCCGGCGCGTAGAACGTCCATGCTGGCTATGTCCGATTCTCCTCCGGGCAAGACGTCAGCTATGGGCAGGAATATCCTGAAAGTCGTCCCGCTCCCCCTTATGCTGCTGGCCCGAACGAAGCCGCCATGCTGCGCAACAATGCTGTTCACCAGCGCAAGGCCAAGGCCCGTGCCGGCTTTCTTCGTTGTAAAGAAAGGCTCGAAGGCATGGCCCATGACTTCATCATCCATTCCCTGGCCGGTATCAGCGACCGTAATCAAGACGTAGTCCCCGGGTACTGCCTCAGGTGTAAAATCAGCCTCCACGCACACGCTCTCGGTCGCCAGGGTGAATGTTCCACCATCTGGCATGGCTTCAGCTGCGTTGATAACAAGATTTGTGAATATCTGCCTGACTTGAACAGGGTCACCCAGTACCGGCCCTACGTTGCCGTCTAGGTCCAGCTTAACCTTCACATCTTCTTTGAGGGAGCCCTTAGCCAGGTCCAGTGCTGTATTGATCTCATCGTTAATGTCCACGGGCTCCGTCACCGACGCTCTCCTGCGCCCCAGCGAAAGCAGCTGCCTTGTCAGATCTGACGCCTGGCGACAGGCATCCATGGCTTCCGCCAGTTCAGAACGGTTCGGAATCCTCCCCTTCTCCGCCAAACAGAGCTCGAGGTTGCCCATTATGACCAGCAGAAGATTATTGAAGTCATGCGCAATTCCGCCCGCGAGTCGCCCGACGGCCTCCAGTTTCTGGGTCCGCATGAGCTGCTCCGAAAGACTCGCCGCCTTTCTCTCCGCCTCTCTCCTTGCCTCTTCCGAGCGGGCAAGAAGGATGCCCGCACCAAGGTTTTCAAAGACTTCCGCCAGCACCTTTCTTTCATCCGCATCTAGATCGGCGGCACCTTCTGAAAGAATCGCGAAGACAGCAAAGACCTCGCCCTGGTGAACCATGGGGAAGCAGGCCCCGGCCCTTATTCCGCGCTGCCCGGCTTCTCTCTCCCACTTGTCGCACGCCGGATCCGATGAGTCGATACCCCGGCAGGCTGAGACATCCCTCGTCCTCAAGCATCTTCCCACTAAACACGAGGCCCGGTCCGCGTTGTTGTTCAGCTCCCTGGAAACAAGGTCCACATAACCTTCATCATTCCCCGCCTTTGCCACCGGTTTAACCGAAGCCCTCGCCCCGCGCCACGTTACCTCCCCAACCCAGGCCGCCTTGTATTTCCCAAGATCCACAACAATGTTACAGACCCGATTAAGCATTTCCGCTTCAGACGCCCTGGTCGCCATGGCGAAATTACAGCGCCCCCAGATGCGTAGGATGGCATTGAGCTTCTCCTGCTTGGCCTGAATCTCCTTGCGGTGCCCTACTTCCTTCTC
Organism: Kiritimatiellia bacterium; assembly: GCA_041602695.1. Taxonomy (GTDB): domain Bacteria; phylum Verrucomicrobiota; class Kiritimatiellia; order UBA8416; family JBFIFS01; genus JBFIFS01. The sequence continues at coordinate 98 of JBFIFS010000119.1, read as the reverse complement.
GAGCTCAACCTGCTGGACAAAAAAACTCTTTATGAGCTGGGCCAATCGGCCGATCTCGTTCTTCTGCAGAACGAGTGACTCGACAAGCTCCGGCTTCT
>JBFIFS010000118.1:0-7395 GCA_041602695.1 Kiritimatiellia bacterium | reverse complement strand
TTCTCTTCTGTGCCCTTAAGCACACCGGCCAGACTGACGCCATCGTTCGCGGCTGATGGTTCAACACCGGCCAGCTCAAGAATAGTGGGAACAATATCAACGTGGCTGGAAAGCCCATCGTGAACCGTGCCGGCGGGGAGTCCTGCGGGCCACTGCACAAGCATCGGCACTTTCATGAGCGCGTCATAACCGCAGTGTGCGTGCTTATAGATCATGCCATGTTCGCAAAGCATGTCACCATGATCGCTCGTAAAGACGATAATTGTATCATCATAAAGGCCATTTTTCTTCAACGCCTCAAGCACGCGCGCAATCTGATCGTCGGTATATGTAACGTATCCGTAATACCTTGCAAGGTAGGCCTTGGCCTGCTCATCGCTCCAAATGCCGGCCACATGGTTGCTGTGGCCGCTTTCAGGATGGACACCCGGCATGTTCTTATTCTCAGTCCTGGCCGTATAGCTCTCCGGAAGCTCGATATCTTCAGGGCTGTACATTGTGTCGTACGGCTTGGGGGGCGCTACCGGATGATGCGGAGCATAGAACGCAAGCTTCATGCAAAAAGGATTATCCGCATCCTTTGCCTTGCCGATCACCTCAATTGCCTGATCAGTCATCCAGTGTGCCATATGATGCTCTGCCGTCAGCCGGCTGTAAGCGTGACCTGAATCAGGCCCGCTCTCCATGACCGCGTGCCCGCCCACCCAGCGATTGTTCTTTATGTCGTCGGGAAGGTCTGTTGTCTGCAGATAGTTCCGGTAATCGGTCCAGCCGCTGATCCAGTTGTCGAAGCCGTTAATCGCGTAGTCCTCGCCACCTGCCCCTCCGGGGTGGTGGGTCAGCTGATACCCCATCTCAGTCATTTCGCAGGTACTGTGCGGACAGGTCGGCTCGTCATGCGGCTCAAACCATCCTCCCAAATGAGACTTGCCTATCCATGTTGTTTCGTAACCGGCTCGCTTGAGCTGACTGCCCAGGGTTTCGACCTTCTGGTCCAGGACTATGTTCTGCTCAACAACTCCATGATGATGCGGATAGAGGCCTGTAATCATTGACGCGCGGGAAGGACAGCATGGGAACGACGCAATGTAATGATTGTTGAAGCGCATCCCGTTGGCGGCGATGGAATCCCGCGCAGGCGTCTTAATCAGGCCGTTCCCATAACAGCCCGAGAGCGACGTGGACTCCTGGTCAGTTGAAATAAACAGGATGTTAGGCCTGCCCTGCCTGCCCAGAGCCTTGTCGCTGGGAGCCTGTCGAAGTGGTTTGTCCATCAATAACTCCCCCGTCCCAGCGGATCTTCTCTACGCATTACATACATCCCTACCTTGAAGGCCCGCTCGTAGAACTCCTCTCGATCAATCCCGTGTTTGGCAGCGTATTTGGCTACTGCCCGGTCCTGGTTGGCGGAAGCTGGCCATATCAAGCCCCCCTCCCGTTCAGCAGCATTGCCCTTCCCCAGCCACTTCCTGTCAAAAGAAGCGATGCGTTTCTGGTTCTCACTGTCATCCCCTTCCAGGACAAGGAAGATTCCCAGCTCAAGAAACTTGCTGATGTTCAGCCTATGAAAGCGCTCCGAGATCTCCTTTAAAGCCTTCTGCCCATCCTCCGACAGAGGGACGTAAAAGCTGACCATGCTGCCGTACTTGAATGTGTAAGATCCGCCCTGATCCCAGATCTCCCGCAGCGATGCTATGCTGTCGCCGGATATTCCCAGCTGTCCTAATACACATTCAGCCAGCATCTTCCCTCCGAAGTGATTCAGGCGATCATCACCAACTGTAAGCTTCGAGCCGGGGTTGGCCTTGCAGTATTCGGTCATGTCAGCAGCAACATCCGCAAGCGCCACCTTTTTCTGCGCGCAAATCTCACGTATGACCGCATTGTATGGCCGGAGCGCTGCATTGGCTTCGGCATCAACACCGCCGTCGAGCATGGGTATCGTCGCGATGACCAGTTTCAGATTATTCTTACTGGCCAGCTCAATTAGAGCCCCAAGCGTCTTTTTATAGTCATCAATTGATGTCTTCGCATGCGCGTCGCCCAGCGGCGGAACAAGCAGCATGTATTTTGTCCGATCCTTGTCGATCGCCTCTTCAAGGCGGGAGAGCAGCTGCCCTAGGGGCAAGGTCTTTCTGTCTGATACACGAGAGGCCGTAACCATATCACGCCCACAATTCATGCCGTCCAGCACCATGTTCACCCAGCCACCGCCGCGGCCACCCGCGTTAACCCTTCGATCCCCCACGATCAGGATCTTCGGCGAGCTTTTCCATTCCTCCGTCAAAGCCTCGAGTTCCGTATCACTGAACCCCATCGACCTGAGGATCCCCTTGGCCATCGCCTGATGACCAGGCCCTGTCGGGTGCACGCCATCGCTTGTCAGGACATTTCTCTTTCCTTCAGAGCCCTCCGCCGCATTTATCTCGGCTATCCTTTGGAACATTTCTTCATTGAGCCTTGCAATCGGCAGACCGCGCTGCTTCGCCTGCTCATAAAGGAATGCGTTGTACTTCTCCGAAATCTTGTTGAGCTTGAATTCAGGATCTTCCTTTATCGGCGTAATTGTAGAGAGAATCACATTCACGCCCGCCTTCTCGCATCGATCCAGGATCTGTGACACATAGATCTTGTAATGCTCGAGGCCCACCCCCATGCCTTCGTGCGGAGGCTTGAACACTCCAATTCTAACATCAGTGGCGCCATGCCAGATATCGTTCACACCACAGGCGAGAAACAGATGATCAGGCTCCCGCTTGAGAACACCTGCCAGGCGCAGAAGCATATCGGAGGATTTGTTTCCGGGCACTCCGGCGTAGATGCCTTCCGCGTTCACACCCTTGGTCTTCAGGCCGTGAATGACCAGTCGACAGTAATTGCCATGTGCCGCGCCACCCGCAGTGATTGAGTCACCGAGAAACGCAATCGTTTCGCCATCCTTGACGATGATCTCACCGCACCGCCCTTGCCAGGGCAGCAGCACTGCCAACAACAGAAATGCCGCCAGGGCCCTTCTTGCTGAACACTGATTACCGAACATTGATTACCTCTCCCCTCACCCTCGCCGCCACTTGTCCTCCATCATCCCATGAACAAGCATCCTGCTCAGCTCTCGCGCCGTCTCCCTGTTCTCCGAGATGACGTTGTGGAGCTCGTCAGGATCATTCTCCATGTCATACAGCTCGGACACATCATTATAGGTTTCACAATACTTCCATTTCTTTGTGCGTATCGCCCTGTGCGGACGCTCCATGGTTATCACGTGGTCCCTGTGCTCTTCTGTTTCTCCCCGCAGGAGCGGCAGCAGCGAATGCGCGTCTATGTTGTGCGGCCGCGGCGACCCTGCCAGGTCCGCAATAGTTTCGCCGACGTCAATCAGCTCAACCAGCGCGTCGCTCACACTGCCTTCAGGCAAGCCGGGACCGCTGATGATCAGCGGCACTCGCCATGAAGGCTCGTAAGCCCAATGCTTAATCGTCAGACTGTGATCACACATCATCTCGCCGTGGTCAGCACTGAATACGATGTAAGTCTCACGCCCGTCATTCCGGGCCTCTGCTGCTGCGACAATCTCGCCGACCATGTCGTCAACAGCCTTGATCGCAGCACAATACTGGCGTCTCAGATGGAGCAGTTCCTCTTCGCTGAACTTATCAACCCTCTTCATGCGGGATCTCACGCGTTCCGGCTTGCCTTCGCCCGAATCCATTACTCGCGGAGGCATCGCGCGCTCCCTGTACTGGTCCGCGTATTCCTTGGGCGGGTCGAACGGATCGTGCGGACCGGCAAAGGACACAAACATGTGGTAAGGATAATCCTTGGGGCGCTCCTCAAGCCACTGCACTGCCCGCCTTCCGATGTAGACATCATGCCAGTCTTCAGTTTCCAGCACCGAGTCAGCGCCACCGAAATAGCCCCTCCCGTGGAAGTCATCGCGGAATTTCTCGAGAAGTCCTTTGCCCTGAAGATATGATGTGTATGGCCCAAACGGCTCAGCCTTTGTCCCTGCATGTATTTTGCCTTCGACCTCTATCGGATGAGTGAACCCGAAGCCGTACGCGCAAGGCCTGTCGCCTTTGAGCCCGTTGTAGCTGTCCGGTTTCGCCAGGTCCAGCTTTCCAGAGCATCCAACGTAATACTCCTGGTCCCTGACCCGCTGGTAATAAGTTCGCTCTCCGGCTGGCAAGAAAGCCATGTTGTCCAGAGCGCCAATCCTGTGCGGGCGCATTCCCGTTGCGAGAGCAATTCGAGCCGGCGCGCAGACAGGGCTGTTCGTGTAGCAGTGATTGAACACTGTGCCTTTTGCCGCGATCCTGTCGATGTTCGGCGTATCCACCCAGGTGGAGCCATAACAGCCCAGATAATCGGCACGCAGCTGGTCCGCCATTATGAAAAGAATATTCGGCTTGCCGCGTTCTTCTTTCTTATCCATATCTTCGCTTTTCTTTCTCTGTGTTCTTTGTGTTCCCTGTGGTTAATTCTTAACAGCTGTTCTCAACTCTTCAGCGCTTCGGAACTGCCTGTCCGGAATCGACCTCCGATCCGATTCAACACTCTCGAACCAGTTCTCAAGATCACACATCATCCGGCTGACACGGTCCGGCTCCACCTCTGCCAGGTCCTGTTTCTCGAGCGGATCCGAGGCGAGGTTGAAAAGCATCGGTTCTTGCTGCGGTTCATCCAGAAAGATCGGGTGCCCGACGGCGTCGGGAACGCCATGCGGATAATCCTCTTGCTTGACGGATGGATCGTCCCCAGCGGCCTTCAGGTCTTCACGCCAGCCCTCAAAACTGTTTGCGCTGACATCACCAGGCACGACCATCTTCCACATGCCGTCCCGAACGGCAGCGTTGTGAGTAAGTGTTGGGACCCCCCTGCTCCACTGCCAGAAGCGCTTGGGATTCAGGGCCGCTTCACCTTCACCCTTTAGGGCGGGCAGCACATTAACTCCGTCGATCGCCAGCTCAGCAGGAACTTGAACATCACACATGGCGGCGAGAGTTGGGAGCCAGTCCGTAAAATGGACCAGGTCATGATAATGCCTGTTGCCTTCAAGGCCGCCAGGCCACCTGATCATGAGCGGCACACGAATACCACCTTCGTGGACGCTGCCTTTGGAGCCGCGGAAGCCGCAGTTGAACCTTTCAATCCGCCATTCATCCTTACCGCTGAACTGAGGCCCGTTGTCGCTGGTAAAGAGCACTATCGTGTTCTCACGCAGGCCCAGCTTGTCCAGCTTTTCGAGGACCCGTCCGATGCCGGCGTCCATGCGCTTTATCATCGCGTATATGTGGCTGACTCCTTTATTGAACATCCCCGTTTCAAGGAACGGCAGCACCTCCTCCTCGGGGGCCTCTAAAGGGCCGTGCGGCGCGTTGTATGCCAGATGCAGGAAGAAAGGCTCGGACTTGTGCCGTTCTATGAATGAGCATGCCTCTTCAGTAAAGACGTCCGTCAGGTACCTGCCGTCGCATTCCTGCTTAACGTCGTTTCTTTCCAGCTCCCACTCGAAATAGTGAGAGTTGCCCCTGCGAAAGCCTATGAACTCATCAAACCCCCGGTTGTTGGGATGGTATTTGGCCTGGAACCGGCCGCAATGCCATTTACCAACGAGGCCGGTCCTGTATCCAGCGGCTTTGAAAACATCCCCTATCGTGGTTTCACGCTCCGCGAGGCAATCCATCTGGCCGGCGGCAATCGTATCAATCACCCCTGTCCTGTGCGGATACCTGCCGGTAAGCAGCGCGGCCCGCGCCGGAGCGCAAAGGGCCGAGGCTGAATAGTGCTGGGTCAGACAGACGCTGTCTTTCAGCAGCGCGTCTAGATGAGGGGTCTTGGATGCTCCATAATTGAAGCATGCAAAATCACCATACCCCATGTCATCGGCGAGAATGAAGACTACATTGGGTTTCACCATCAGCCCTTCACTCTCCTGACGTATATGTAGTAAGGCGCAATTGTCTTCAGCTTGTCGTTGTGGAATGACGGATACATGTGAGCCTGTCCTTCAGGGAGGTCCATTTCGAACTTAACACATTTGGCGCCGTCTTCCACTTCGGCGTAAAGCACCTGTCCGCCTATTTCGAGGCGCGCCCAGCGCACCTGAATTGGCGTACCGCCGGAATACTTGCTCTTCATGGCTTCCTTGTCGATGATGCAATCCCACCTTATCTCGACATCATCACCTTCTATCCCGTCGCTGAGCGCGTGCCCGGCCTCACGCGGCCAGCGCCTTAACTCAAATTCATACCGGCCCGCTTTGCGGACATCTATTTCCCAGTAACCTGAGACCACGACACCGGTCCTGACCTGGCCGTGGTTCCACGCGCACTGAGCGGCCTCGTTGCGAATATCGTGCGTTGTAAGGATCACTTCGTTCTCGTCCTCACCGATATGGAACGGCACATCCCGGTCAAACTGCTCAGAGACTAGATCCCACCACTTGTCATATTCACCGCGAAGTTCAGCTACGAGCTCCTCGTTATCGGAGGCGACATCCACTCTTTGGCCTGGATCATTGGAGATGTCGTAGAGCTCCCTGCCGTTGATGAGACGCCATTTGTTCTTCATCACGCAGCTGCGCTGCCACTTCACTGGCCGCGCCAGGCGCTGCGTATCTGCCACAAGCGCCCTCTCACCCCATCGGCCATCCTTCTCGCCGTTAATCAGGGGCTTCAGGCTCTCCCCATGAAAAGAGCGCCCAGGAGGAACCTGAACTCCGCAAAGATCAAGGAGTGTAGGCATGAAGTCCGTGTAGGACGTCAGTTCAGTGACATCACGACCGCCAACGGCGCCGGCAGACGGGCCATAAAGGAAGAACGGTACACGATGCCCTCCCTCATACTCCCAGCACTTGAGGCCGCGCATCCCGGCGTTGAAATTACAGGGCCCCTCTTCGACATGACCATCTTCGTCGCAGGTCGATCCGCCGCCAGATCCATTGTCCGTCATAAAGATAAGAATCGTGTTCTCGGCAATGCCGAGCTCGTCAAGCTTGGCCCGCAGCTTTCCTACGTTCTCGTCGATGTTCGTTACCGTTCCATAGAAACGAGCGCGCTGCTCGCCAGGTGCCACATCCATGTAAGGCTTCCAGTAGCTCTCCTCGATGTTCCAGGGACCATGGGGCGTATTGCTGGCTATATAGCAGAAAAAGTTTTCGTCCTTGTGCTGCTCGATAAACTTCATTCCCTCCGAGAAGAACACATCGGCACAGAAACCCTTGAACTTCTTCGGCTCACCATTCACGAAGTAGGTATCGTCATAGTAATCGTTGCCCCAGTGATCAGCCGTATTACCTATCCCACCGCCCCAGTGCGCGATTGAATACTCAAAGCCCCGCTCATGGGGCCGGAACGGAGTCGCGTCGCCAAGATGCCATTTTCCAAAATGGCCCGT
>JBFIFS010000117.1:0-7747 GCA_041602695.1 Kiritimatiellia bacterium | reverse complement strand
GTGCCGGTGGTGAAGGTCCTGGGCGACCTGACGTTCACCGGAACGCCCACGTTCCAGATTTCCGTGGATCCGGCAAATATCACGACCGGCTCACGCTACCCTCTGGTCAAGGTCAGCGGCAGCGCGCCTGCGACGAGGCCGACAATACAGGGCCCCACCGGCGCACTCAAGTGGGGCGGAGACGGGAACAGGACGCTTTACTGGGACACCAGCGCACTTGGTACGGTTCTGATCGTTCGGTAGGTGCCCCCAATGAAGAATTCAGTCTAATGAAACGGAATTTGAATAGAATCAGCCTGATCGCCCTTCTGTTTGCGGTCGTATTCGCCACATCTCAGGCGATGGCGGCCGGTTACGTTTGGATGGATTATGACAATACAACAATAGGTGCATCTTTTTCCGCAAACTGGACTGAGTCATCCAACTGGAGCAACAGTACGGTTTTTGTTTCTAACTCAAACAATGATCTGCAGTTTTTCAACGACTCCGACGTCTCTTGGTCATATGCTGATGGTTCCAGGCCGCAGCATCTGGAAGAGCGGGGCACGCTGACAATTACGAACGTTCCGGACCTGGCCATGAAGTCTCTTGTGTTCGACGGCAAAGGCCCAAATGGTACTCCCGAGACGTTGATCGTGATTGGCGACAGCAGTTCGACATGGACCATTGGGGACGGAGCGTCTGGCTCGGTGACCGACAATGCCGCGGTTGGCGGCGGAGGTGACCGATATGTGAACTATACTGTCGGGGTTAATATTGACCTGAACCAGACGACTACATTTACAGGCAATGGCGGTGGATTCCGCAGCCTGGTTTTCACCGGGAATATCTCTGAGTCTGGCGCTGGCTACGGCATAACAAAGAGCGGCAGCCACAGGTTGATGTTCTACGGCACGAACAGCTACACCGGTCCCACAACTATCAGTGGAGGGACACTTCGTCTAGGTAATGCGGCTTCGCTACCCGGTGGGATGGGGGTTTCGGGCGGGACCAGCGCTCTTACTCTGAATGGAGGCGTCTTGGGCCTGCTTGGGCTGGACTTCCGGCGTGCTCTCGGCACCGGAACCAATCAATTTCAGATAACCGGCGGGACGAGCGGGTTCAGTGCGAAGAGTGCGCCCTCGTATATTTCTGTCAATGGAGACCCGGCCACAGAAATCGTGTGGGGCAGCGCCAGTTTCAGCCCTTCAAAGCTGGTGCTGAATAATGGCAGTGGTCAGGATGACTTGCAGGTAGTGCACTCCGATATAGTGGATGCTCCGCTGACACTGGCTAACGATATTGATCTTAACGGATCGACGCGCACGGTTCAGGTTAACTCGGACAGAGCAATCATCTCGGGCAATATCACAGGTGCTGCAGGGTTCACTAAGGAGGGGAACGGCATGCTGGTGCTTACGGGTACCAATACCTACACCGGCAACACAACGATAAGCGGCGGCATACTGAGCGGGGGGGCAAGCAACAGCCTGGGCGATGCGTCATCCGATATTGTGTTTAACGGCGGAACGCTTCGAATCAATGGCGCTTCTATAACAAATATCGCGAGCCTGGGGCATAGTGTTACATTTAGCTCGCATACGGGCTTTGATATAGCAGATGAGAATAACACGTTCACTGTAGACCAGATACTTAATCAGGGAGGCGGCCAGTTCTACAAATATGGTGAGGGCACCTTGGTGCTCAATCAGGCCAATACCTTTACCGGGTATAACTATGCCTTCGGGGGCACTCTAATCCTCGATTACAGCGCTGAAGATAACTCCAAGCTTTCTGCCAACAGGTTGTATTTGGCGGACTGCGATATAGTGCTGCGCGGCGGCTCACACAGTGAAGCGTCATTCGTTGACACTTATCTTACAAGCTATACTGACAGTTCGCTCACTCGTGATAGCGGGACGGCCACGCTGGACTTGGCTGATCTCAATTGGGGCACATCCTCGAGGTTGGTGATTTCGGCGGACAGCATAGCGCAAACGACCGAAGCTCTTGACAATGGTATTCTGCAGAATGGATATGTCACTGTAGGTCCTCATTTCGCGACGACAAGCGGTGGCGATATCGTGGCTTATTCGGGGTACACCGCCTATTCGGACGGTGACAGCGGCGGAAATGACACGACCAACATCGAATGGAGAGGGGGCGGCAGTACGGGTGGAGGCGTTCAAAGCCACTGTTTGCGTATCGTTAATACGAACAATAGCGAGGTGCTCGATACAACTGCGGGGGGGCTTGCTGTTGAAAACAATTATCACACCCATCTGTACGCGGGAGGTTGGGACAATCGTTTCACGATTACAGGCACGCAGGGGCTGCGGACCCAGAATGGCAACCAGCCTATGTGTGTGGATGTCTACACAGGTGTCTTGACCGTGAGCGCGCCCCTGACCTCGGGTGGCGGCGCCACCTTGGTTAAGTCGGGGGCGGGCACATTGATCGCAGATTACAACAACACTTACCAAGGTGCGACCTATGTCCAGAAGGGCGTGCTTCGCCTTACTAAAGATAATAGTGCGGGAACTACGGGAGGAGGCATAAGGGTCCTACCGGGTGCTTCCCTCGAACTCACCAACAGCATCAATGTGGGGGCTGAGCGCCTGGCGATCTCCGGAAACGGCATCGCCAACGGCGGCGCCTTGCGAAGCCTGTCTGGTAACAACACATACGGGGGCGACATTACGCTTGTGGCACGCGTGGGCGACTTGTGGAATTATATACTTGGCAAGGGTGCTCGCATAAACTGTGACAGCGGGACGCTGACTATTACCGGCGATATAGGCTTGCCGAGCTCTTTCCTTGCTGCAAATGGCAGAGCCGTTGATATCGCCGGGGTGTGTAAGGACATTACGTTTGGCGGAGCCGGTGATATCACGCTCAGCAACAGTACCGTCAAGGTTGCAAACATCACTAAAGACGGCGCAGGTACGCTTGGTATGATTGTGGCAGACAGCAGCAGTAATCAGTGGATCTGCAGCGGGATGGCGATGAACGACAGTACGCTGGGATTTACTTTTGATGTTGCCCCAAGCGCGACAGTGCCTGCGATCAAGGTCATGGGCGACCTGACCTTTGCCGGCACGCCGACCGTGTCCGTATCAATAGATCCGGCAGATATCCCCGCAAACGGCGCTCCGCTTATAGAGGTGGCAGGAAACGCGCCTTCGGCTCGGCCGAATCTGCAGGGAGTCTCCGGCAGTCTGAAATGGGCCGGACCGGGGAGCAGAACTCTTTACCTGAATGCCGCCAGCGGTACATTGTTCCTGTTTCAATCGGATTCGCCTGCTGGCCAGGGGGATTCCAATCCATTAGAAAAAACGATAGCATACTCCAGTTTAAGGTTAGGGATCAGGGACGCCCGTCTTCGTTCTGGCGAACTACGCCGTGGCACGGCAGGGAAACAAAATATATGCACCAAGCCACTATTTATAAGGGATTTCTGGGGTGTAATCCAGGGGTCTTTGCGCACTGTCGCCCTGTGCGGGTGAGATGGGTGTGTCTGCTTTCTATTAGAGGGAATCATTCAGCCGTGGTGCAATATGAATCATAAGATCGAAGCCAGAAGGCGCGCGGATCGCAAAGACGATGCCGTCAATCGTCAGACGACAGAAGTTGACTGGCAGGAGTTCTTATCCCAGCACGATCTGCATTTCGAAAAACTGCCGACAGGCTGGAAGGATGCTCCTCATCTTGGTAATGCGATGCTCGGCTCCATGTTTTATGTGAAGGAAGGGTGTTTCGTTCTGGAAGTGTTTCGTGCGGACGTCTGTGACCACCGGGACGAGACCTATGGATGGACAGCCTACAGCCGTCCCCACCTGTGTATCGGCTACTTCGCCCTCGAAACAGTCGGCGCGCCGACTGGGTGTGCGCTGCGCCAGAGTCTGTGGAATGCTGAGCTGACTGGAACGCTGACGACGGACAAGGGAATGCTTTCTATCCGCCATTTTGTTCACGCGGAAGATATGGCGATTGTTACCGAGGTGACTGTGTCCGGCAAAGAGGAGCTTCCTTGTTGGGTATGGCATCCATACCCAGCTGCTACCGCGCGTCCCGGGTATCCCGAAGATAAGGAAGCACTCAAAGGCTTTGCCAGGAAGTATGGTGGCCATTATGAGGATTTGCTCAGGCCGTTGACTCCAAACCCCGATGGACGCCTCGAGGCACGAGGCGATACGCAGGTCTGGGTGCAGGACCTGCTGGCCGGCGGACAATACGCTACCGCGTGGGCCGATCGTATCGTGGCCGGGACGCAGCGCAAGGTAATCAGCATCGCCAATAGCTACCCCGAGGCTGCAGCAGTTGAAGACGCTGTGCGTGTTGTGGAGGAATCACTCGACTGCTCGATGGCTGAATGGCTTGAAACCCATCGCCTCTGGTGGCACGCCTATTATCCGCAGAGCTACGTGCAGCTGCCGGCCAAAGACCTGGAAGCGCTCTATTGGCAAACCATCTACCGCTACGCATGCTGCAGCCGAAATGGGCGGTACTACATAGACACCGCCGGTCTCTGGTATCAGCCATCTCCATGGCCCTATTCCACGCATGACTGGAACACGCAGGCTGCACACTGGGGCGTATATACCTCCAACCGACTGGACCAAGGCATCGAAGTGCTCAACCGCCTGCTTGCCGCGCGGGAGACGCTTGTGACCAACGTGTTGCCTGAAGAGTGGCAGGAGGACTCAGCGTTCCTGCATCTCGCAACGGCCGCGGATATGAAAGGTTCACGTCGCTCGGACAGGCGCTATTATGACTGCCTCGGGTGCCTGACATGGTTGTTGCATAACGCCTGGTGGCAGTATCGGTTCTCGATGGATGATGCGTTGCTGCGCGACGTCATATATCCGCTGTTGAAGCGGAGCATCAACCTTTACTTCCACGTCATGTGGGAAGATTCAGACGGGCGTCTGCATCTACAACCCACCTATTCTCCGGAGACACAGGTGTGTGATGATGCCAACTTTGATCTGGCCTTGTGCAAGTGGGGGTGCCATATCCTTCTTAAGGCCTGCCGGCGTTTGGCCATTCAGGACCCGTTGATTCCTCGCTGGCAGGAGACGATCGACAAGCTGATTGACTTTCCTGTTGATGAGCGCGGCTACATGTTGGGCAGCAACGTCTCTGCTCCACGCTACCACCGACACCTGTCACACCTGATGATGATTTATCCGCTGTTTCTGGCAAACGTTGACCAGCCAGGGATGGCCGATCTGCTCCACACCTCCTACGTACAGGCGCACGGTGATCCCGGGGAAGTGGAGGGCGAAGCTGTTAGCGTTGCCGCGATGGTGCAAACGCATGCCGCTCCCATCGGTGCGGTGATTGGCGATGGGGACCGCGCCCTGATTGGCCTGAGACGCCTGCAGGATCAACTCGAGCCTAATGGCTTGTGGGGGTGCGGCGGCAATCCCTGTATCGAATCCACTCTGGGTCTTGCGACGATTGTCCAGGACATGTTGTTGCAGAGCTGGAGCGATCCGGCCCTCGATGAGCCCGGACCTATCCGTGTATTTCCCTCGGTACCGTCCGTGTGGAAGGACGAGACGATCGAGTTTCATGATCTGCGCGCCGAAGGGGCATTCCTGGTCTCTGCCCGTCGTGAAAAGGGTTCTACGCAATGGATACGAATCAAGAGTCTTGCGGGTCAGCCATGCAGACTCAAGACGGACATGACGACACCTTCCTGCCGGATCAATGGTGCCAACACGCCGGTTTCATGGGAGTCCAACGGACTCATCGTGCTGAGCTTGGAGAAAGCAGGCGAAGCCGTTCTGTGTATTGATTGAACCTGAGCGAGAATGCCTCAAGTCTATTGCAGTCTTCCTTCATTTTTGCGAGACTCCGATCGCTATGCTTGGCAGTTCGGACAAGACAGAAGTCATCCAAGGTGACATTACGAAGCTCAACGTTGACGCCATCGTCAACGCCGCGAATTCAACTTTGCTAGGCGGCGGCGGGGTGGATGGTGCGATTCATCGCGCGGCGGGGCCGAGGCTTCTCGCAAAATGCGCGACGCTGGGCGGATGCAGGACGGGCGAAGCGAAGATCACCAAGGGCTATAATCTTGCTGCAAAGTACGTGATTCATACGGTCGGGCCGGTATGGCATGGCGGGAGCAAGGGAGAGCCGGAACTTCTGGCGAGCTGCTATAGAAGAAGTCTGGAGCTGGCAGCTGAGAATGGCGCCAAAACCATAGCATTTCCCTGCATCAGCACGGGGGTTTACCGCTTTCCGAAGGATCAGGCGTGCAGGATCGCGCTGGCTGCCGTGAATGAATTCCTGGCCAGTAATGACGGAATCGAGCGAGTTGTATTCTGCTGTTTTGGGCCTGATGATTATGAGCGCTACTGCCAGGCCGTCCAGTGACAGGGGCCCTCTTGGCTGCAGCCTAATGCATGATGCGCCAGCCCTGCTGATTTGAGTGGATTAGTGCAAGGGATCTTGGTAAAAGCCTGTCCTCCAATTTAAGAGGGCAATGAAAAAGAAATCGAGCGGATCCAAGAAAGCTGATCCTCGTAAAGACGAGCTATCCCGCAAGGCCAGAAAAACGGGACGGCGCGCCGTGCTCCTCTTTCTCTTATTCTTTATCACTGCCGCCGCAGGCTTTGGCGGGGGAGTGTCCTGGGAGAGATGGAAGCGGGGCAAAACCACTATGTCCGATGGTTACAAGGACACCGTTCTTCCTGGTAAAGGTAAGGGTGTTAACCGCCGGATGCCGGGTGATTTCGAGAGGAAGACGGCCCTTCTGTTGCCCGCAAGGGAGCTGGTTGAACACCACCCGAAGGTTTTTGCCGACGTAGTCGAAGCCGTTTGGCGCAATATCCGGGTGGTATGTGTTGCAAAGAAAGAGACTGACCTTGCCGCGGCAAAGCGGATTCTTGTCGAGAAAGGTATTCCGCGAAAGGCTGTCAGTTTCGTTAAGGTTGACATGGACACCATGTGGATAAGGGATTATGGCCCCATCTTCGTCAAGGACGGGAAGGGGAGGAACATGATCATCAACGCGGAGTATGTCGATACCGACGATATAGGCGAGCGCTGGCATGATGATGACCTTCCAATAGAGCTTGGCAAGTGGTTCGGGCTGCAGGTGGACGACCTGCCCATTGTGATAGAGGGCGGCAACCTGCTCAGCAACGGGGAAGGCCTGATTGTTTCTACGACAAGCGTAGAAGCGGCGAACAGGCACCGCGGATATGATGTGCATAAGCTGTTTGACATCTTCAATGAAAAGCTTGGAGCCAAGCAGTGGGTATTTCTTGAGTGCCTTGAGGGAGAGCGGACGGGGCATGCCGACGTGTTCATAAGCTTCCTGGCTCCCAATATAGTGCTGGTTGGAGAATGCGATCCCAAGCTCGATCCTGTGAATGCCGAGAGGCTCGACAGGGCTGCCCGTGCTTTGGCGCGGCAACCGACGTCCCGGGGCCCCATGAGGGTTTACAGGATACCTGTTCTTCCCCCTAAGGACGGCATTTGGAGATCATATGCCAACTCCATTCTTATCAACGGATTAGTCCTCCTGCCGCACTACAGTGATGCTGATCCAGAAATTGAGGCAGAGGTTGCAAAGCTTTATCAGCGGCTTTTGCCAACATGGAAGGTGGTAAGAATAAACGCGGACACTCTGGTCGTGCATCACGGCGCGCTGCACTGCATATCACAGCAGATCCCAAGCGGGGTAAGCCTCAACGCCATTCTTAAGGCGGATAACGACTAATCATCCGCTTTTGCGAAAGCGGACCTTGTG
>JBFIFS010000116.1:0-7802 GCA_041602695.1 Kiritimatiellia bacterium | reverse complement strand
GGTATGGGACGTCGCTTCCGGTAAGACGATAGCGAAGATGGAGTCAACCGAGGGCCTGTTCTCGGATGGCGCGTTCGACAAGACTGGTAAGCAGGTAGTCGGATGCACTTCTGAGAAAGTGCTGTACGTTGTCCCTCTGACCTAGTTGTCTCCTGGTCCCGGGGCAGCCGTCCTTCAATCGGCACTAATAAACTATCGGGAAGGGTTATGATTGTCAGGAAGATAAAGGCCCAGATAGCTTTTGGGGCAATGGCGGTTTTCTGCACGGTCGTGATGGTCTTCATGCAGATGAACAACCTCTCGGAAGAGGTGGCTGTTGACCCGCCGGCTGAGCCTGACATCGAGCCGCAGGGGCTGCCGCAGGTAGACCCTGTGCCAGTATTACAACCCGAACCCGAACCCGAGCCGGAGCCCGAACCCGAGCCGGAGCCCGAACCGGAGCCCGAACCCGAGCCGGAGCCCGAACCGGAGCCCGAACCCGAGCCCGAACCCGAGCCGGAGCCTTTCGTAATGAAAGAGATCGGGGGGAAGGACGAGATAGCTGGCGAGTATCTCGTGAGCTTCTTTGATGAGAACGACCGGAAGAAGTTTGTTGAGGCAGTTGAAAGAGTGGGAGGCGCGGTTCTCTTTCTTTCAGAATACGGTAACGTCGTAAAAGTTAAGCTGCGTGACGCGGAGCAGCTTGAAGAGGTCCTGCGCTCCGGTCCGGTGCCTCTCGATTATTCCGCAAACCATCGCGTTTATTATCCAGAGCGTCCGGCTGGCGATCCGCCTGAGCCGGACAAGTTCTATGGCATTTTCGGCAAAAACGCTCTCCTGTGGCTGGGGCTGAAGGCGGACCACATGCATTGGGGAAGCGGGGTAAAGGTTGCTGTGCTCGACAATGGGGTGCTCCCTCATCCTGCCTTCAAGCAGGGGAAGCTGGAATCCGTTGATCTCCTTGACGGCAGGGACATGGAAGGCGAAGCCGCCGCGCATGGGACGGCGGTAGCTTCGCTAATTGGCGGATGGCACCCGGACATGATGGGCGTGGCGCCCGGCGCTGACATTGTCAGCATCAGGGTCACTGACGGAGACGGCAGGGGGGACGTGCTTGATGCTGCGCGGGGAATCATGAAGGCACTGGAGTCCGGGGCAAAGGTCATAAATATCAGCCTGGGCACATACGGTGACAGTTTTGTACTTAAGAACGCCATAGATGAAGCAGCGAAGCGGGGGGTGGCGGTAGTGGCCGCTGTTGGCAATGATGGGCAGGAAGGGGTGCTTTTTCCGGCGGCGTATGACGGTGTTGTGGGGGTTTCTGCCGTAGACGCGCTCGGCCAGAAGCTCTATTTTGGAAACACCGGCGAGGCCGTTGACATCTGCGCCCCGGGTTACGGCGTAAAGGCGGCCTGGACCAAGGGCGATTTCAATGAAGATTTCAGTGGGACATCGGCGTCGACGCCTTTCGTTTCAGGCATGATTGCCGTGCTGATGGGCCGGGGGCTGACTGGCGAAGAAGCCATCGAGAGGGTGATAAGCCTAGCTGATGACTCCGGCGAGCCTGGCAGGGATGCTGAATACGGTGATGGGATCATGGATATTCGCCGCATCGAGGAGCATGGTGAAGCGGGGGTGAGGGATGCCGCGATTTCATGCCTGCTCTTCAGGGACGGCGAGAAAGTAGTCGTCGGAATGCAGAACCGGGGTACCGAGGCCCTTGAAGGGGCCCGCATAGCGATCAAGTCGGGAGAGCGGTTCATTAATTTCGACATCGGGCCTACCACGCCCGGCCAAACCGTTTCCAGGGAGTTCGATATACGCCAGTCGGATTACGACGCAAAGGGCGTCCTTACTGTCACCGCCGAGATTCTTCAGCTTGGGCTGCGTGACAATTACCCGGGCAACAATAAGAGCCGAATAGTTGTTGTTCCCCGTGACCTGATTCCCGGCCAGTAGCCGGTTGCCGCAGATCAGCAGTCATTCCCTGCATCGTCTTCCACAGTGCCTTGTCATTGCCGTTGCGCATTGCTAGTCTATGAAATTAATTGCGGAGGGAAGAATGGCGTCGAATAAGAAGGCCGTGAAAGACACTCGTCCGGACTGGGACACCTATTATATGGATATCGCGCATGTTGTCGCGAAAAGGGGGAACTGTCTTAGGCGCCGGGTCGCGGCTGTGATTGTCCGTGAGAACCGCATTGTGTCAACCGGATACAACGGCACGCCGCGCGGATTGAAGAACTGTTTTGAGGGCGGATGTCCACGCTGTTCCGGGGCTTCGCCGTCGGGCAGCTGCCTGGACGAATGTCTTTGTTCTCACGCCGAGGAGAACGCTATAGCGCAGGCAGCCTACCACGGGATCGCGCTTCGCGCGTCAACTCTGTACGTGACCCTGAGTCCCTGTCTTACGTGCGCCCGGCTGATTGTCAGCTCCGGTATTCAGGAAGTGGTTTACGAAGATGATTACAGCGTCGAAAGCGGCGGCAAGCGGCTTCTCAAAGAGGCCGGTGTGCTGTGTCGTCGGTTCAAGCGCCGGAAGAGCTCATAAGGACAGTCGCTGTGCCAGCAATATTCAAGATACTGATTGTTTTCGCGGCGGTGCTTATGGCGACGCGCGTAAAGGTGCACCTTGGAGCGGCGCTTATAGTGGGCGGGATATTGCTCGCGATATGGTCCGGGATGCTTCCTGGCGTTGCTTTGGGTACTCTTGTAGATGCGGTCCTCGATCTCGAATTTATTCTCCTTATCGTCCTGACTCTGCTTATCATTGAAATCGGGCGCTATATCACCGGGGAAAAGAACGCCGATGAACTCGTGGGCGCCGTCCGAAGATGGGGCGGCCGGCACGGCGCGCTTTTCACGATGATGAGCCTTCCCGCGGTCATCGGGCTGATACCCATGCCTGCCGGCGCGCTCTTTTCCGCGCCATTCGTGCAGCAGACCGGCAAGAAGGTGGACGGGCATCCTGGATGGAAGTCGGCAATCAACTACTGGTTCCGGCACATCTGGGAGTACTGGTGGCCGCTCTATCCGGGCGTGATCATGGCCATGTGGATCTTTGATATGATCCCGACCTGGCAGTTTTTTGCCGTAATGGTCCTCTTTACGCCGGTCGTCATTGGTGCGGGCTATCTTTTTCTGCTGCGCAAGCATGTGGAGGTGCTTGCCGAAGTC
The DNA here is from genome assembly GCA_041602695.1 of Kiritimatiellia bacterium. Classification (GTDB taxonomy): domain Bacteria; phylum Verrucomicrobiota; class Kiritimatiellia; order UBA8416; family JBFIFS01; genus JBFIFS01. The sequence goes on along the minus strand of JBFIFS010000116.1, from coordinate 4,646 downwards.
AAGGGGAGCATGGAGGGCACAAACAGGCGGGCGCTATTCCTCATGATCCCGATCGCTGTTGTCCTTATTTCGGCGATAGTCCTGCCTATCGCGTACAAGATGTACTTTGGAAAGACGGATGAAGCACAGCTCGTCAGGCTGGGGGCTGTAATTGTCGGGCTGTTCATAGCGCTCACGATCGCGTGGATTGATGATTACCGGCGGGGGAAGCGCGAGTTCGGCAGGGCGATGCTCAAGAAGAACGCACTCAGCGTAATACTTACGCTGTCCGGCGTGCTGGTTTTCAAGTACATGCTCGACGAGTCCGGCCTGCTTCCGGTGGCCGCGCGTGAGCTGGCCGACAGCGGGATGCCGGTCGAAATTGTCGCGGCGTTCATGCCGTTTATCGCGGGCCTTGTTACGGGCATCTGCCTCGGTTTTGTTGGAGCCGGATTTCCGCTCGTTGTGGCCCTCGTCACGGCGGGCAGCATGACGCCTGTATCAGCGCTGGTGCTTGCATATGGATTTGGATACATGGGAATGATGCTGTCTCCCGTGCATCTCTGCCTGCTGGTAACGAAGGACTATTTCTCCGCGTCGCTGAAGGATGTTTACCGGCAGATTCTGCCATGTGCCCTCACTGTGCTGCTTTTCGCCATCATGCTGCACATAGGCCTGCGTTTCATCGGCTGGTAAAGCGAATGCGGAATCCTGACGGGATGCCGCCGTTGTTCGGGCCGTGCAGGGCGACTAAGCTCTCTGGATTGCAGGAATGCCGGCAGAATACGGTCGCTCTGGCAGGGCATAACAGCTTAGTAGCCGTATTGCATGGGCTGTGCGCCAAAATGCGCTTTTTGCGGCTGGACTTTGGTAGAGTCGGTGGTATGTTTCTGACATAGGGGATTTATACGATGAACAAAGCTTTTTTCAGGGTTTTAACTACAGGTATTGCGTGCTTAATGCTTCTGGCCGCGGGCTGCGGCGGCAGCGCCGGGTCGCTTACCGCGGCCCTTGCTCTCGTTGAGGAAGGGAAATACGGGGAGGCCGTTCCACTTCTGGAAAAGGCAACGCGAAGTTCGCCTGACAGCGCGACGGCATGGTGCAATCTCGGCGTGTGCTACCTGGAACAGGGCAAGACGGGCGAGGCTGTTGACGCGCTGCGGAAAGCGGTCGGTTTGGCGAGCGGCAGTTCCGCCGCGTATGAATATCTGGCCCATGCTTACGTTGAAGCCGGCAAGCTGGATGACGCAAGGGAGGCCCTCGCCACGGCTGACACGATAGATCCGGGCAATCCCCGCATACTTACGGCGCTTGGAATGATCGAGATGAAAGCGGGCAACCTGAAGCAGGCTTTCGCGAGTACAATGGAGGCCCTCGACAAGGACAGCTCCTATCCGCCCGCGCTTTACAACATCGCGGTGCTTTACCGGGACAAGCTCAACAACAGTAAACTGGCAGAAAAATTTTTCAGGCGATTCCTTACGGCGGCCCCATCTGATCCGCGTGCGGCGGAGGCCAGAGATTTCCTTGATCCCCAGGCATCGGTAAGGGAGAGCCCGGCGAAGGGTTTGGTTGAGAAGGCGAAGCGGCACATGGATAATGATGACTATGATACAGCGCTGGTGATACTGCGGGATGCCCTGAAGAAAGACCCCGGCTACCCGGATGCCGTTTGGAACATGGCTGTGCTTTCGGACCATGTGCTGGGAAACGCGGACGAAGCGGCCGGATTTTATGCAGACTTCAGGGCAAAGTTCCCGAACGACGCGCGCAGTGAGCAGGCTCAGCGGCGCGCCGACGCGATAAAGGCGGAGCTTGCCAGGACGGCAGCAGCTGTCGCGGCAGCAGTGAAGGCGGCGCCCTCGGATCCAGTTCAGGTTACATCGGCACCGGACGCTTTGGCCGCGGGGGCCCTGTGGCAGAAGAAGGGCGATCTGGCGAAAGCGGAAGCATTCTACAAGAAGGCCATTGAGTTGGACGAAACAATGGCAGAGGCCTTCAGTAATCTCGGGCTCATTTACTTCAAGTCCAGGAATTACGAAGGGGCGAGGACAGCATTGGCCAGTGCCGTGGACCTTAAGTCGGATTACACCGATGCCCGCTACGTTTTGGCGAATTCCCAATACAGGCTGGGAGATAAGGCCGGCGCGGTCGACAACCTTAATCACATTCTGCTCAAACAACCCGACTTCGCTGACGCTCACTATCTCATGGGGCAGATCCTTCGCGAAGAGAAACAGCTGGCGGCAGCGAAGATACACCTCGATCGGCACGCCAGCCTGACGGGCAGGGTAATCCGGTGAGAACCGGCTCCTGAAGAGCATGCAAAGCCTGGGCGACCATATTTCACTGCTTAACCTTGTCGATGTCATTGCCTTTATGTTCATTGCCATCTGCATGGTGTTCGGGGCCAGGCGCGGGCTGTCCGGGGAGCTTGCCGGCGCGGTCAGCACAGTGGCGGGGTTCATTCTAGGAATGATCTTCTTCAGGCCGCTCGTTGACTGGCTGATTGACAACTCGCGGTTAGGGGAGCAGTCGGCCCGCATGGTGTCGTTCGTCCTCGTGTTTCTCGTGATCTTTGCGATAATGCTCGTCCTTCGTATCGGGCTGAGGGCCCTTTTGAAGGTGGCCATTAACAGGAAGTCTGACCGATGGGGCGGAGCAATGGCGGGCATGATCAAATCGCTGGTCCTGGTCCTTGCCGTGTTTCTTGTGCTGATAATGTCGACTGTGGAGCGACTGAATACGATGTTTGGCGAAGAATCGATGATTGGATCGCTCCTCATAAAAGTGATACCGGAACTTAAGGAAGGCGTGGCCGAGCATGTCGATCCTGACGGTGAGGTGATGCGGCTGATTGATGGAGAATAGCTTCTGATGGCTCAAATGGTAACAAAGCGGGTGCTCGAGGAGATCCGGTTCAAGAACGATATTGTTGATATCGTCCAGTCCACGCTCGACCTTAAGAAGGCCGGGGCCACTTTCAAGGCCCTGTGTCCATTCCACAAGGAGAAGACGCCTTCTTTCATAGTGAACCCGCAGCGGCAGATCTTCCACTGCTTTGGCTGCGGCAAGGGCGGCGATGTCTTCAAATTCATTATGGAGTATGAAGGTGTCGACTTTATTGGTTCGGTGAAGATGCTTGCCGATCGCGCCGGCGTCCAGCTCGAGCTGGAGGAAGGCGCGGGCAAAGTTTCGGACAAGGACCTACTCCTGAAGATCAACAATGAGGTTTGCGATCTCTACCATGACCTGCTGCTGAACGACAAGCGCGCCCAGGTCGCCCGCAATTACCTGGCCAGGCGGAAGCTGGACAGGGAGACGGCCGCCAAGTTCAGGGTCGGCTATGCTCCGGACGAATGGGATTTCATCGTCAACTGGGGCAACAGGAAGAAGTATACGATGGATGTCCTGGAGCGGGTAGGCCTGGTTGTCCGCAAGACCGGTGAGAACGGTACGCGCTATTACGACAGGTTCCGCGGGCGCGTGATGTTCGCCATACTTGATGAGCAGGGGCGGGTCGTAGGGTTCAGTGGGCGGACGCTGGAAAAGAACGACCAGGGCGCGAAGTATGTGAATACGCCGGAGACCCCGCTGTTTCACAAGGCGCGCATCCTTTACGGGCTGAGTTTCGCGCGCAGGCATATCGTTGAAGCGCGCGAAGCCATAGTCTGTGAGGGGCAGATAGACGTCATTCGCTGCCATCAGTCCGGCTTTGAGACGGCCGTGGCATCGCAGGGCACGGCGTTTTCTGATGATCACGTCCGGGTAGTGCACCGTTACGCCGACAGTGTTGTCATTGTTTTTGACCCGGATGAAGCCGGCCAGAACGCCGCCATCCGGACGGCCCAGATCTTCATAGGCGCGGGCCTTGCCGTGCGTGTCGCCTCGCTGCCCAAAGGCCAGGACCCGGACTCGCTGATTCTTGAGAAGGGCAAAGAGGAGTTTCAAAAGGTCCTGGACAGTGCTGCTTCGGCCGTCGCTTTCCAGGCCCAGGTAATGTCGGAAAGGGAGAACGTCAGGAGCGAGGTCGGCGCGATGCGCGTTGCTCGCGAGGTGCTGCAGACGATAAGCCGCAGTCCAAACGCCGTGCAGAGGGAACGGCTTGTGAGGGAGGCCGCGCAGAGGTTGGAGCTGAACCCTTCGGCGCTGTTTGAGGAACTGAGGAAGATCATGCGCAAGACCTCTGCTTCGTCGAGGGTGAGGGACAAGCAGGTGGGCGCCCCTGTCGTCAATATGCCGATGGAAGAGAAGGACCTCTGCCGCCACCTCGTCCAGTCCGAGGATGCGCCTGAGTCAGTGGCGCTTGCAAAGAAGTACCTGCCTCTGGAGTTTGTGAAGCATGCCCTTTGCCGGGACGTATTGCAGGCGATACTGGATGTCGCCGGCACGGGGGAAGACATCGTGGAGAGCGTTCGGGAGAAGGACGGCAGCGATGGAGAAATGCAGGCGTTCGTGTCAGGCCTTATCATGGGGCCGACGAAGGCCGGCCTGGGGGAGCGAACGCCTGTTGATGCCGTGCGTGATATTATTCTTCACATATGGCGGCGCGAACTTAAGGACGAAAGAAAGCGGATCGACGCCAAGGCAGACCAAACCGCAGAAGATAAGGAGCGTCGGCGCCAGATAACCTATGACCTGAAGTCCCTGCAGAGCTGGGACACCGC
>JBFIFS010000115.1:0-8078 GCA_041602695.1 Kiritimatiellia bacterium | reverse complement strand
TATGAATACGTAGGCGTGCCGCCAGCGACCAGAGTCTGAAGCACGTCAGCCTGCTCCACTTCCTCTGATCCAAACATATCATTTGCCTCATCAAACGCCTGTACAATCCCCTCCTGTCGAGTTCGCGTCTCACTTATTGTGAGAGAGTCGCTCGCGGTCTCATCCCAGGCCCTTGACTCGTTGAGGTTCCAGGCGAGGCTGCCTACGCCGACATTATACCCCTGAAGAACCTGCCAGTTGATGCCCAAGTCTTTTATGGCAGAGTCATTAAGCTCCATGAACTTAGCTTCTATGAAAACCTGGTCCCTCAGCACGTCGATGGAGTCGATGATCTCCTGGATTTCACCCAAATTGCTGGCGGTACTCCTGACAACCAGAGCATTTCGCGACGCAAATGGCTGCATGCTCGCGCCAGGCACGAGCATGGAGCTTACAACCGACGTAGAGTTTGACACTGCGGCATACTTGAGGAAGAAAGTCTTTACCTTCATCGGCTCAGGCGCACCGGGAACCTTGGGATCAATGCGATAGATCTTACTTCCTGGAGGCGATTCTGTCAGAGACAGGTTGTGCATATCGAGAATGGTCTCCATAGCGCCCTGCCAGTGCACATCGTCAAGGTTAGCCGTCACCCTTCCCTGCAGGTTAGAGGGCGACGCAATGATGTTAGCGCCGGAGATCCGCGTGAACATACGGACCACATCCGCCATCTCGACATCGTCGAGTGATATGCTTATCGTCCCCGCCTCGTCCTGCTTCTCGGCGCTTGCGCCGACGATCTCGTCCTCGTCACCTGCGACGGGAACAAACACCTCTTCGCCTTCGACCTCGACCTCCCCGTCCGGCTCCTCTTCGACAACAGCGTCGTCTTCTTCAGCCGCTTCCGCCACTGGTGCCGCTGGCGCCTCAGGCGCCTCCGCCGCCGCTTCATCTGAAGCAGCAACAGCTCCGCCCTCATCAGGAGCGGGCGCGTCCTGGCCTATCACCACGAACGCAGTGTAGAGAGTGGCAATCATGCCCATCAGCAAAACAAAAAATGTTCTTCCGTTTTTCATGACATCCCCCATGTATTCTTATTCATGTTTATTAATTCGCAGTGATTGTTGCCGTGACAGTCGAACCGTCGCTGTCCTGCAAGGTTATAGTTACGGTCTTGTTTGACCAGCTCGAGGCAGGCTGGGCGAGCGTAGTCCAGAGGCCGTTGCCGTCAACAGAACCAAAAGCAGGCAGGCTGTCTGACCACGAGTATGGCGTTACACCGCCGCTCGGAGCGAACTGTACGGACTGACCGGCCGCCAGTTCCGTTGCGAGGAATGAAACAGTCGTAGGACTCACGGACAGTGCCTTCGTTCCGGCTGTCACCTCGATAATCGCGGCCCTGCCCAAGGCATCTGTAATAACAATGGTATTAGCCTTTACTGCAGCAGCGGTATACTTGACGCTCTGGATGTCATTGACAGTGGTCGTCTTGTCAAGCGTACCGGCCGCGGAGCTCCCAACCGCCCAGGTATAAGGCTTATTACCACCTGTGACGCGGAACGTCCGGACATCTCCGACCTTATCAATCGAGGCGCTGGCCGGCTGCGGACTCAGCTCCTGGTCTTTCTCGGTTTCACGGTCAAACTCACTGTCAAAGTCTGAGTCGAAGAACCCAGCCTCTTCGAGGCCGTTTATCACCTCGTCCTTATCTTTCTCACAAGCGGAAAACATTATAACAGAACCTGCCATAAGCGTTATGGCGATTAGACCCGTGATCGACTTAGTCGCTTTCATATCCATTCTCCTTCCCGTCCTGACGGACACAGAAAAAACTCTTACTTCACTGCCTTGGCGTCGAGCTTCTGATGCGCAAAGCCTTTGCTCGTTATTTTCCCGATGCGCCATCTGTAAACTATTCCATCCACTGTCATCCTGACGATCTGCCCTTCTTCGACAAGGCCGATACCGTCCAAGATCGCGATGTAACCCTTTGGCGATGACGTGACGGCCTTGAGCTTGAGACGCGGCCACTTAGGCTCTATCTTAACCGGCTCGTCAGGCTCTTTTTGTTCACTTGGATCCACCACGGGCTTAATCTTCCGCGTGTAACCTATCGGCCAGAAAGGATCCCTGAGCTGCTCATATCCGGGCAGTTCTGATGCTTTCATTGGATCCCTTTTGGCACTTTCTTCGGCAAGAGATACCGTGAGGAATGCCATAAAGACAACCAGTCCCACCGAAACGAGTCGTTCTCTCATGACGCCCCTCCCCCAGAGCCACTTTCTTTGATCCGCTCCTCTAGCTTGGTCTTCGCCTCCGGGTCATTCCAAATAGGCCACTGGACCTCGAAGCTAACCTGCGGCCTGTCCTTATCTGCAGCCCTTCTCTCGGTAATTTGAACTCCGGTTATGCAAAGGTACGGGTTATCTGTTTCCAGCCTGTGCAGGAACCTTATCAGGTCATGCATGCCGCAGTATAAACTCACCCTCGCAGTGTAAGTCCCAAATGCCCCCTTGGTCGCCGAAGGAACAGTCCCTTCGCCCATGCCGCGCACCGGATCCATCTCCAGCCCCAGTTCATCAGCGTATGCCTCCAGAATGTCGCGCGCAGACAGCTGGTAGTTCCCGAGGCGAGGCGAAAGGACATACTTGTCAGAAATGTCCAGTATGTCCTTCACTGCGGCCTCGTTATCGACCTCGTCAACCGCCATGCGCTTTATCTTGGCGTCGGCTTTGCTCAAGCTCGATTCCAATTCTTCGATATCCCTGGAAAGGTTGTCCTTGGACGCGTTAAGCGACTTAAACCCAAAGAAGATGCCAACGCACACACCCACCGCAACCAGACCAATTAGGGCCAGAATCTGATTTCTTTCTTTCGGATCGGTGGGGAGCTTCATAGGACCTTCCTCGGCTTATACCTGCACTCTATCCTGAAAATTCGGTCCGTCTTCCTCGCTCCCGGGTCAACATCCTGCTTGAAAACAGGCACTTCCGGCGGATTAGTGTAGCGTTTAAAAAAGTCGCTGACTGTCAGAGATCTCTTGACCATGAGGACGTTGTCTTCGCTCTTGGATCCTTTCGACTTGCCTGAAATCGTCATGTCGAACTGACGGAAAGTAACGTTGTTCTCCGATCCGAAAGTATGGCTTACCCTCAGGCTGTCAAAATACATCTCCTGCGGAATCACTTTCATCAGCTCGACCAACTGCCTGTGCCAGTCTACTGCTGACTCCCTTCTTCCCTGCAGCTCGTTCTTTATTGCCTCATTCTGGTCCACCTCGGCCCTCAGCGCGTCAGCCCTGGCGACCTTGGGCTGCTTGATTTCTTCCTCCGTCTTCATGTCCTTGACGGTGGTCTTCAGGCTCCAGTACCCCAGGAACGAAACGAGAAAGAAAGCCGCCACTATAGATGGTATAATTATGCAAACAGCTCGTGTCAACGTCTTCAGGTTGAAGATGCTTGCGCTGCGCTGCTCTGTCTCCAGTATCAAGTCGACTCTAAGGTTCATGCTTCTTCCAATGTTCCCAGGCACGCGCCAACAGCCCCGACAAACCGCCAAGCCTGGTTCTTTAGATCATCAGCCAAGACATCCGGCGCAGCAGCGAGCGACTCGAACGGGTCCCACGCCTCAACTTCGAGCCCCAGTGCTACACGCAACTCCTCCATACAATTCTTGGAAGAGACGATCCCGCCGGACACGAACATACGCCCTATAGTACAGTTTTCCCTGCGCTCAACAAAATCCCTGGACACAATCATCTGCTTTACAAGCGGCTCCATAACTTCCGAAACTGCCTGCGATATGTCGAACGCACCGTCATTCATGATCCCCTGCGCCGTCTCCCTGTCAACCCCCAGCGCCTCCTGCACCTTGTCAACCACCATCAATGTCCCAAAATCGAAACGCCTTATCAGCGACAGCACGCCTTTATTGAATAGAGCATATGTGGTGATGTCCGTTCCGAAATCAATCACTCCAACAGATTCCTCTGAATGATTCACGCTCGCGCTATGCTGGAACGATGTCATTGCGGCCAGCCCAGACACCTCAAGCGAAAATGGAGCCGGTGTTCCTGAAGGGAAAAGGCGCGGCACGGCAACGGCCACTTCCTCTGGAATAGCAACGCCAAGCACCTTGGTTTCAGACTTGCCATGCCCTTCGGCAATAAGCTTATACCCTATACGATACGCGTCGGGGTCATCGAGGCCGAGGCTCGAAATGATCTTGTCTATTGCAGAATCATCAAATGCGCCGGGGAAGCTCAACAACTTCACTACTGCCGAGTTGGCCGTTACAGCCAACGCGGCGTATTTGCCTTTTGTCTGAGGGGACAACTCAAGGGCCTGTATATCTTCAGGGGAAGGCTCTTCCTGTTCGCCTTCCTCCGCCTCGGGCGGTTCGCCGGAAGGCAGCAGCTGCGGCTCAAGAATCTCGGCACCAACGAGAGAGATTTCGTCTCCGTTCTTTCGAACATGCACAACCTTTATCGCGGTCGCGCCAACATCGACGCCCACCAAGTCTCCGGGGTACGTCTTGAATCGCTCTAAAATTTCTTTGAAGTTCATAGCTTTAACAAGAGCCGAATTACGCTTGAACTATACGAGCAAGAAGCATGCGACACAACAAGAAAAACAAACAATTTCAAGATTTCCGGGACCCCAATCCTGCAGGCCGTCCTGCCCCCCATCCCACACTCTGAGCTACAAGACGCCAATTAGAGTCAGTGTTTTCAGTACTGGGCTGGACAAACCCGCCCACGAGCCGGGGCAAAGAAGCCATCAGAACACATGCGGCAAAAAAAACGCGTGAGGTCGATGTGTTGGCATGCGCGTTTTCATTTTTGAGAACAGCACATGTTTCCTTCTCATAAATGCTCCAGTTCATCTTGACGTTTAGGCACAAGATGTTTATTGCTAACGGCTATGCTTTGTCCTGATAAAGAACGATTTTGCGAGTTGGCCAGGAGCCACGACATTGTGCCTGTATATAAAGAGCTCCTTGCCGATACAGATACCCCTGTGACGGTTCTGGCCCGGTTTGCCGAAAACCGAAATGCTTTCCTTCTCGAAAGCATGGAGGGCGGCGAGAAGTGGGGACGTTATTCCTTTATAGGCGTTGACCCTGAGCTGCTTTTCGAGGCAGACCACTCGGGAGCGGCAAGCGGCAAACTGGAGCAGGAGATTCGGGCGATCTATTCCAATCTTAAGATGGCTCAGGTGGCGGGCCTCCCCCGCTTTTGCGGAGGAGCCGTAGGATTCCTTGCTTATGAGTCCGTAAACGAGTTTGAGCACCTGCCTGAGCCTAAGCCCGCAAACGACATCCAGCCGAAGACCCGGTTCCTCAAGGCTGATCGATTAATAATATTTGATAACGTCCTGCATACCATAAAGATCGTTATGTGCATCCGGGTAAAGCAGTCAGATGATCACGAAAAGACATACGCGGCGGCCGAGGCGGAGCTTGACAAACTAGCCGCGGAAATGCGCGAACCCGCTCCTCATCAGTCCTTTTCCTCCCACGCGCCCGCTGATTTTTCTTCAAACTTTACGAAGGAATCATTCGAAAATGCCGTCAGGAAGGCGAAAGATTACATTTATGATGGCGATATTATTCAGGTAGTGCTCAGCCAGAAGTTCTCAGCACAATGCGACATACCCGCGCTTCAGGTCTACCGGGCGCTTCGCTTCCTAAACCCTTCACCGTACACCTTCTTCCTTAAGATCGACGATCAGGTGCTCGTCGGGTCATCACCCGAGGTGATGGTCCGCCTCACAGGCGACAGGGTGGAAGTCAGGCCAATCGCTGGAACTAGGCGTCGCGGGAGCAGCGAGCAGGAAGACAGGGCCCTTGCGGACGAACTGCTTGCAGATGAAAAGGAACGGGCGGAGCATGTCATGCTTGTCGACCTCGGCCGGAACGATATTGGGCGCGTCGCTGAATCAGGCAGCGTGCAGGTGACGGAATACATGGTGATCGAACGATACAGCCATGTAATGCATATGGTCTCACACGTCGAAGGGATACTGAAGAGAGAGCACGACGCCTACGATGTGATAGCAGCCACTTTCCCCGCGGGAACACTGTCCGGCGCGCCGAAGATCCGAGCCATGGAGATAATTCATGAACTCGAGCCACACGCAAGGGGCGTTTACGGCGGTGCCGTCGGCTACATAGGATACGGCGGCAACATGGACCTGGCGATAACCATCAGAACCATCGAAATGCTGCCGGGCCAACTTTCGGTTCAGGCGGGCGCCGGCATCGTTTACGACTCCGTGCCTGAAAAAGAATTTGAAGAGACCTGCCACAAGGCAGCAGGCATGCGAAAAGCAATAGAAATGGCTGCTGGCGGCCTTGCCGTGACACCCAAGGACTGACCAATGATAGTACTGATAGATAATTTTGATTCATTCTCGTACAACCTGGTACAGGCAATGTCCAGCCAGGGCTCTGAAGTAAGGGTTTTCCGAAATGATGAGACCACACCCGCCGAGATCGCTGCGCTGGAACCGAATGGCGTTGTCATCTCGCCCGGCCCCTGCACGCCCAAGGAAGCCGGCATTTCCGTAGAGGTCGCCAAGCAGCTGGCAGGGAAAATTCCCATACTCGGCGTCTGCCTCGGCCATCAGTCTATTGCAGCTGCTTTCGGGGCAACAGTGTCAAACGCCTCTCGAATCATGCACGGGAAGGTCTCGATGGTTACCCATGACAAATCGGAACTCTACCGGGGGATCAAGAGCCCTTTCCCTGCTGGACGTTATCACTCACTGGCAGTAATAAAAGACACACTTCCTCCCGAATTCATCGTGGACGCCACTAGCGAAGACGGTGAGATCATGGGGATGCACCACGCCGAGATGCAGATTTTTGGAGTTCAGTATCACCCCGAGTCCGTGTTGACTCCCAGCGGCAAGAGACTGCTGCGCAATTTCCTGCAGATTGTCGGCGAGCTGGAAACAAACTGAAAACGGAGAATCCTGAATGAAAGAATATCTTGAAAAGATCATGGCGGGCACGGACCTCGACCAGAATGAAACGGCGTCAGCGTTCGAGCTCATCATGTCAGGAGAGGCCACGTCTGCGCAGATAGCCGCGTTCATTGTTGCCCTGAGAATGAAAGGCGAGACCTGCGAAGAGATTGCCGGCGCCGCAACCACAATGCGCCGTCACGCCGTGTTTGTGGATCCGGCCGGACTCCCTGTTGTAGACACCTGCGGGACGGGCGGGGATTCCACGTCTACTTTCAATATATCAACTACGGCCGCGTTCGTCGTAGCAGGATCCGGCGTTCCCGTGGCAAAACACGGCAATCGCGCCATAAGCAGCAAGTCCGGCTCTGCCGACCTCCTGATGGCGCTCGGGGTCAATATTGAAACAACACCTGACGTGGTCGAGGAGTGTATTCAGGAGGCCGGCATAGGTTTTCTCTATGCGCCCAAACTCCATCCGGCCATGAAGCACGCCATGGGGCCGCGCAGGGAGCTCGGGGTTAGAACCGTTTTCAACATGCTGGGCCCGTTGACAAACCCGTCAGGGGCCAAGTTCCAGATAATAGGAGTCTTCTCGCCAGAACTTACCGAACCTTTCGCCCAGGTACTGAAACTGCTCGGAAGCAAACGCGCCTTCATCGTCCACGGCAATGACGGCATGGACGAGCTTACTACGACAACTTCCTCCCGTGTAAGCGAGCTCAAGGCCGACGGCAAGGTGCAGACTTACGAATTTGATCCATCAACTATAATCGAGGACCTCCCGTCGCTTGACGACCTCGCCGGCGGCACCCCTGAAGAGAATGCTGCAATCACGAGGGCGGTTCTTTCCGGGGAAAAGGGCCCAAGACGCGACATTGTCTGCCTGAATGCCGCGGCCGCAATCGTCGCCGGCGGGAAAGCAGAGAGCCTGAAGGAGGGTTTCGCCGCAGCGGAAAATTCAATCGACGGCGGACAGGCGCTTGAAAAGTTGGAAAAATTGATTACAGTGTCCGGCAATGTTTAGAAACTCTTGGTTACTCATGAAACGAGGCTCAGTGCAAAGCAGACGACTAATCGCCCTTGTCTTGACCGGCACGGCCTTCCTCCTCTCGGCGGCCGGCTGCTCGC
>JBFIFS010000114.1:0-8096 GCA_041602695.1 Kiritimatiellia bacterium | reverse complement strand
GTGTGGCTGAATGGGGAGCTGATTGGGTGCGGGCAATATTCCAATTACCCGGACGCGAAGACTTACGAGCGCTTTTCGCTGGAGAAGGCCATAAAGGAGGGTGAGAACACCCTGGCCGTTACGGTCTTCTATAACGGCCGCACGAGCAGCGTGTATGAGCGCGGCGACGCGGGGCTTCTTTTTGAGGTGCGGGGCGGCGATGTGCTCGCGTTCAGCGGAACGGGGACGCGCTGCCGGCCTAATCCATGCTATCACTCGGGATCGATAGCGATAGTATCGGGACAGCTTGCCTACACGTTCGGTTACGACTCGCGGGGAGAAGACGGGTTTCAGTCACCCGGCCACTCGCAGGGTGAAGAGTGGCGATGGATTCTTGAGTCAGAGGCGACAGCTCCCGAGAACCGTTCGAAGCTGGGTGCCCGCCCCGTGCCGCGGCTTGTCGATGGCGGAAGCGCGGAGGCCGTGCTGGTAGAGTCGGGCAGGTTTAAGTTCGATGAAACTCTTGCTGAATCCGGGTCCGGCGCCGAGCCTGAGGAGCAGACTGCCGCTGGACTTACCATGACGGAAGGCCCGGTTGTCGGGCCGGGCTGGCAGATGCAGAACTCACAGATTTCAAGAGTAGATCCGGTTGAGCTCGTTGGAGTGCCGGCAGGGAGCCCGCTTCAAGGCATGAAGGACGGACTGCGTGTTGAGGTAGAGGACCTCGACGGACGTGACGGCATCTACCTGGTCTTCGATCTTGGCCGGGAAGAAGTAGGGAACCTGGAGCTCGAGATAGAAGCGCCGGAGGGGACGATCATTGATATGGGCTACGGTGAGCATCTTGACGACGGGCGAGTCCGCACTTTTGTTGGCGGCAGAAGCTTTGCCGGCCGCTATATCGCCGGCGGAGGGAAGCGGCGTTTTGATCACCGGTTCCTCAGGTGGGCGGGCCGCTACCTCCAGCTGTTTGTCTACTCAAGCGAGTTCACGCTGCATCAGTTCAGTCTTCGCCGCTGCGACTATCCCGTGGAAATGACGGGCGAAGTCGAAACCGGTAATGACCTTCACAGGCGGATATTTGATGTTGGATGCCGCACCTTGCGTCTCTGCATGCACGAGCATTATGAAGACACGCCATGGCGTGAGCAGGCGCTCTATGCAAATGACGCCAGGATCCAGGCCCTTTGCGGGTATTATGCATTCGGTGAGACGGCCATGCCCGCCGCCAGTTTTGCACTCCTCGGACGGGGGCTCAGGGAGGACGGCTTTATCAACCTTACCGCGCCGGCCAGGCCTCCTCTGACTATTCCTTCGTTTACCTTCGCGTGGATGATGGCCGTGCGGGACCATTACCTCTACACAGGGGATGCAGAGCTCATGCGCGCGTTCCTGCCTCAGATATGCTCAATGCTCAAGGCGTTCCTTGAGGAGCGGGAAGACGGTTTGCTGCCGCTTCACCAGGTTAGGGGGATATGGCATTTCTACGACTGGTCGGCCGGCATGTCCGGTTACTCGAAAGATGAGTTCGCGCACGGCCTCAAAGTTGACGCGCCGCTCAACTGTTATCTTGTGCTTGCCATTGAAGCAGCGTCGCAGATGCTTGGATGGTCTGATGAGCGTGTGCCCGAGGAGTTCGGTTCAGCGGCTGATGAAATAAGGCAGGCTATAGGCGATCGTTTCTGGGACCCGGAACACGGCGTGTTTCACACGCATGAGCACAGGAAACGCCTAACTGAGCTGACCCAGGCCCTCGCGATCCTGGCCGGTGCGGGCGACGAGGGAATGCGCGCGACGGCTTTAGAGAGGCTGGCGGCGCCTGACTCCGGGCTTTCTGAACCGGGTCTGAGCCAGTCTTATTACACATTCGAGGCAATGATGACCCATAAGGAGAAATACGGAGCAGAGGTCCTGCGCCGCATCGAGAATGTATGGGGCATGATGCTGGATGCGGGTGCAACAACCTTCTGGGAGACCATTACCGGTGCGCGGGACTTTAATAACGCCGGCAGTTTGTGTCACGGCTGGTCCGCGGTTCCCGTTTACGTGCTGTTTCATGATGTGCTTGGCGTCCAGCCAGTTTCCCCGGGATTCAAAGAGTTTACCGTTAAGCCGCTCCCGCAGGCTGTTGACAGGTGCTCCGGCAAGGTCACTGTTCCTGGCGGTGAGATTACCGTCAGCTGGAAGGCTTGCGAAGCAGAAGAGGTAAAGTATGAGGTCAGTGCCCCGGATGGACTTCAGTGTGTGACTAGCGCGTAGGGAGGTGGATGAGGATGACTTGTTCTGAAAAGGTGAGGTCGCTGTTTGAATGCATAGATCGAAAAGATGCCGATGGCTTTGCTGGTTATCTTGCTGAAGACGCGGTGTTCAGGTTTGGGAATGCTGAGCCCGTAGCCGGCAGGGATGCCGTGCGCGAGATGGTCGCCGGATTTTTCCAGAGCATTGCAGCCCTCAGCCACAACGTGGAGCAGTCGTGGGAAGTCGATGGCCATCTGATAGCACACGGCCAGGTTACTTACACCCGGCATGATGGCACAACATTGACTGTACCGTTTGCCGATCTGCTTGCCACTCGAGACGGCCTCATCAGCGAATACCTGATCTTTGCAGATGTGTCTGAGCTTTATGCAGGTGCGTGACTACGGATGAGCCTTTTTGTCTCGCATGCGCTGAGAATGAATAATCGCCGTCAGGGGGCAACTGAGCCGGGTAGGTGTCCGAAAACAGGAGTAGTATGAGAAAGCTTACGATTTCTGACCTCACGATTGGAAAGGGTCACGTCCTCGAGGGTATTGTGCCCGGTGAATACCTGACTCATGGCGGGTTGAATTTCAAAGGACCGGGGCAACGCTCGCACGATGTGGGTTGCGATTGCAGCTCATGTGACGGGCATGGGCGGCACGTGCATGAAGATGATAACGAGATCTTTGTGATTCTGCAGGGAAAGGCACGTATCGAAGTCGACGGCCGGTCACATGACCTAGTCGCTGGCGATGTAGTGATTTGCGAGCCGGGCGAAGACCATCACCTCGTGTCGGACGAAAGTGATCCCTGTGTGAATCTCTATCTTCACGCAGGCGATGAGCGGAATGCGAAGCAGAATGAGAAGCATGGGGCATAGGGCAAGGAGCCTGGAGCAAGGGGCATCTCTCTTGCGGGAGAACGGTTTTGACGCGTGTAGGGGCGGTCGCGGCGCTTCGGGAAAGGAATGATGGTAAAATTGGCTGCGGTAATGGCGGGGGTACTGATCGTTCTCATGAATTCCCAGGGCGCCCGTGTCGACGAGTTTACCGGTTACGAAAAGGTAGTGCAGGAAACGCATGAGGACTCGCTGGCACTGCGTCAGAAGGTGCTTAGGGAAACCGTAGCCAAAGATGAGTATTGGATAAAGGGCAACTGGGGTGAGACGATATGGTGCCTTGCCGCGCTGTATTCGAACCAGAAGGTCGACAAAGTCAATCAGGACCTGCTTGAGAATGCGAACGCATTTCTCGAAGCGGTTAAGAGTCTGAAAGATCAGGCGTTCAGGCCTGAGACTTCGAAGAAATTGCCGTGGCCGTGGGCATACTTTGCTCTCACCGACTACACCCGAATACTGTGCATGTTCCATTCCGGCAGTCCCCATTACCCGGGGAGATTGAGGCCGGAAACGGAATCCGCGATGAAGGAGTCACTCTGGCTGCTGGTAAAGAGCAAGAGCAAGGTAAAGGACGCCTCGCTTGATCAGCTTCTCGTCCATCACGGTACGGAGAATCATGACCTGACCCTGCGCCCGAACTACTATCTCATAGCCTCTGTGCTGAAGGATGATCCTGCGTTCAAGGGCCGCAAATATGATGACGGCAAGACCGCCGCGGAGCACTATGAGGCCTACAATGAATATTTCAGGGAATGGCCGCGAAAAAGGGCTATGATAGGTATGTGGTTTGAGATGGGCTCGGACACTTACCAGAAGTACTCATGGCCGGCGCTCTTCAACCTGCACGAACTGTCGCCGGATCCTTTGGTCCGGAAACGTTTTGGAATGCTTCTCGATATTGCGCTGGTTGAGGAGGCGCAGGTGTCTGTCCGTGGACGTCGCGGTGGGGGACGAAATCGGGCGAAGTATGGGAAGAACAGCTTCGAGTCCTACAAGAATCTTCTGTACGCTCCCGACAATGCCGGGGCGGGATCAAGCCATTCCAAAGTTATCGAGACGAGCAAGTACCAGGCACCGGCTGCCGCTATCATGCTTCGGAAGATGGCTTTTCCGTCAGAGAAGCCGTTTCTCATCAGGAACCGCGTGCCCGGCGAAATGCACCCGGATCCTCTCGTCGCTACGACGGACGATGAGCGCAACTCGTACGTCGAGGATTCGGCGCTGGTGAACTACGTTCTGAGGACACAGCATTACGTGCTTGGTTGCACGCTTCAGAACCCGGCTCTGAGTATGGAGCGCGATGGAAAGGCGGTCCTTAAGTATTCAGGGATTTCGAGGCAGAACCGCTGGAGCGGGATTCTGTTCGATGATCCGGAGGATGAGGAGGTCTGCGCAGTTTTTCCGGAGATAGAAAAGACCCGAGGTGGCAGGCCCCAGCATCCGCATTGGAGTTTTCAGTATGAGAATGTTCTCTTTATGCAGCGCATAGCTCCGGGACGCGGCGGCATGGGATCATACAGTACCGGGCGAATGGGTATCCGCTTCCACGGCTCGAAGCTGCAGAAGACAGAGAAAGACGGATGGATATTCGCGAGTAACGGGAAGGCATTTTCCGCCGTTAAGTGTCTGGATGGGGTCCACGAATGGGATGAGTCAAGCGAGGTCGCGAGTCCAGCCAACCACAAGCCTGACGCTGCAACACGCTTCCTGATGCATGCCGGTGATGTGAGTTCGTACAAATCGTTTGATGAATTCAAGAAGGCGATAATCGGCAACACTCTTAAGGTCGATAAGGACCGGATTGAGTATTCGCCGTTCCATGGTGGGCCCCGCTTGGAGTGTTTTCGTTACGATGTTAAAGCGCACGAGACCTTTAAGTTGCCGCGGGTCAACGGGGAACCCGTTGAACTCAGGCCGGAGATGACCTACAACAGTCGCTACCTGAAGGGCAGGTTTGGGGATGATAAAGTTACAGTTACGGTGGGGCCGGTGAAACGAGTATACGACTTCGGTGCTGAAGAATAGCGTTGCTCTCTTGTGCTCAGATGAGGAAGATGTGGCAATGAGCCAGCGTGATTCCAAGGCAGGCGTTGAGAGCGTATTGGGAATTAAGGACCTGAAGGTCTACTTCTACACCGAAGAGGGCGAGATCAGGGCCGTCGACGGCGTTTCCTTCGACATGCGGCGTGGACGCATCACCGCGCTCGTGGGCGAATCGGGCTGCGGGAAGTCGGTGACCAGTTATTCGATCCTGCGCCTTATCCAGAAGCCCGGCATGATCGTGGGCGGTTCGATCGTATTCCGCCCCAATGGCGGCAAAGCTGTTGACGTCACAGCACTGGACGAAAAATCTGATGAGCTGTTTAACTTGCGCGGGGGAAAGATCAGCATGATTTTCCAGGAGCCGATGACTGCGCTCAGCCCGGTGCACACAGTCGGAAACCAGATCTGCGAGGCCATTCTTCTTCACCAAGACGTGACCGAAGACGAGGCACGCGAGAGAGCAATCGAGATGTTGGGTAAGGTTGGTATCCCCGGGCCTGAGAAACGGGTTGATCAGTACCCGTTCGAGATGTCCGGAGGTATGCGTCAACGTGTAGTCATCGCCATGGCGCTGGTCTGCAATCCGGAGATACTTATTGCCGACGAACCGACGACGGCATTGGACGTCACTATCCAGGCCCAGATCATGGGCCTGATAAAGGAACTGCAGCGTGATCTCGGCACCTCGACGCTGCTTATTACCCATGACCTGGGAGTGGTCGCGCAGCTTGCGGACGATGTGGCCGTGATGTATTTGGGGAGAATCGTGGAGCAGGGACCGGTCAGGGACATAATGAAGGACCCCAAACATCCCTATACGCAGGGATTGCTTAAATCCTTGCCCAGTCTCGCGATGGAGAAGGCAAGGCTCCCGTCTATCGAAGGCAGTGTTCCAAGCCTCACGGAGATTCCCTCAGGATGTCCTTTCCATCCGCGATGCCCTCACTCGAAGGAGAACATCTGCAACATGGGGGCTCCTCCGCCCCTTGAGAATCTTTCAGATGAACGAACAGCCGCCTGTGTTCGTATCAGGGATCTGGAGGCCGCTAATGGCTGAACCTATTCTTCAGGTAAGAGACCTGTGCAAGCACTTCCCGATCAAGAGTAAAGGCTTCTTCAAGAAACGCGTTGCATTGGTCAAAGCATCTGATGGTATATCATTTGACCTGAAGCGCGGGGAGACCCTCGGTCTAGTAGGCGAATCCGGATGTGGAAAGACAACAACGGGCAGGAGCATCCTTCGTGCGTTGGAGCCTACTTCAGGTGAGGTCCTGTTCAGGTCGGGCCCGGACGAAGTCAACCTGGCCAGGCTACCGGCGTCGGAACTCAAGCCTCTGCGCACTAGAATGCAAATGATCTTTCAGGATCCGTTTTCAAGCCTCAACCCGCGCATGACTGTTGGAGCAATCGTCAGGGAGCCGCTGGATATCCACGGGATAGGAGGCAAAGCCGAACGGGAAGAGAAGGTAGCTCATATGCTGGAGAAAGTTGGCCTCAAGCCTGAGCACAAGTCGCGGTATCCACACGCATTTTCCGGAGGGCAGCGCCAGAGGATAGGTATTGCCCGGGCTCTGATTATGCACCCCGAGCTCGTGGTGTGTGATGAGGCGGTCTCGGCCCTCGACGTATCGGTGCAGGCACAGGTGATAAACCTTCTTCAGGACCTGCAGAAGGATCTGGGGCTGACATATATCTTCATCGCGCATGACCTGAGCGTCGTTAAGCACATTTGCGACAGGATTGCGGTCATGTATGCCGGCAGGATTGTAGAGCTGGCAACAACAGAGCAACTCTTTGAGAATCCGATGCATCCCTATACAAAAGCACTGCTGTCAGCGGTTCCTAATCCGGATCCCGATCAGCCAATGAATATGGAGCTTAAGGGAGAAGTCGCTGATCCAGGTAATCTTCCCAGCGGGTGCGCGTTCCATCCTCGCTGCACTGTGTGTGTGGAAGGATGCAGGTCTGCGGTGCCGGAGCTGGTCAAGCAGCCTGATGGCAGGACCGTGGCTTGCCATGGGGTGACGAACATGGGGGAACCCACCCCGACCGGGGGCACCCCTCCGGAGGAGGGGAAGGGGAGAGGACAGTGTGCCTCTCCGCAGGAGGGGAGCAGAAGGAAAGAATGAGTGTTCCTGGAACAACGAAGTGCTGCGTGTGCGCCTTCTCAGAGGTCCCCTCCATGGAGGGGTGGCTGCAAGCCGGGGTGGGTGAAAGCTCATGAGGCAGATCATACAATACAACCCTCGGCTAAAGGACTACGCGAAGAAATTGCGGCAGAATATGACTCTAGCGGAAGTGCTTCTGTGGAAGCGCCTCAAAGGCGGACAGGTGAAAGGTCGGGATTTTGACAGGCAAAGGCCTATAGGTGAGTACATTGTCGATTTCTACTGCAAGGAAATGCGTCTGGCCATTGAAGTGGATGGCAATAGTCACGATTTCAAAGTGGACAAAGATGCGGAGAGGCAGGGGGTGCTTGAGGAGCTGGGCGTCAGATTTCTCAGATTCTGGGATCATGATGTAAAGACCGATATGGCTGCTGTTATTCGAAGGATAGAGGAGTGGGTGGATGAGAATGAACCCACCCCGCCCAAGGGCACCCCTCCGCAGGAGGGGAACGGGAGAGGAGAGGGCATTTGTCCGGAGGAGAGGGTCGGGGAAGTGGAGCAAGACTTGCAATGAGCGACCTTAAGAAGACATACAGGGCCACGCCGATTTATGTTTATCTCATCGGGTTGATTCTTGCCGCACTCTTTATAGTAGGAGCATTTGCGCTATTTGGCGCACTCACGCGTGGAAGGGGTGTGCGTGAAGCTGAGCAGCTCGATGCGGAAGCGGCAGAGGAGCTGCAGCAGACACGTGATCTTCGCTTCTCTCCAGCCGATCAGTATTCGCTTCACCTGGAAGTTTCTGAGAGCGATTTCGAGGCGGCCAG
>JBFIFS010000113.1:0-8106 GCA_041602695.1 Kiritimatiellia bacterium | reverse complement strand
TCCTTCTTTAAAGTAGGCCTGCAGCTGTTTATTGCAGAAGGCGAAGCCGCGATGGCCTGGCTGGCGGAAAACAAAAAGAACACGTTCCTCGATCTCAAACTCCACGATATCCCAAAAACAGTGGCAAATGCAGTCCAGTCAGCCGGGAAATTCTCTGTAAAGCTCTTAACCGTACATGCTTGCGGCGGATCAGCCATGCTGAGGGCAGCTGCAGATGCGGCTGCAGAATTCGGCGATGATCGCCCTCAAGTTATTGCAGTAACGACACTTACGAGTCTTAACCAGCAGGATCTCACCGATATCGGCGTTACACGCGAATTAAGTGATAATTCTTTGAAATTGGCCGAATTGGCACTGAAATCGGGAATCGACGGTCTTGTATGTTCACCGCTGGAAACGGCGTCTTTTCGTAAGGAATTCGGCCCTGATCCCATTATTGTGACCCCCGGCGTGCGACCCGCAGGCTCAGATGTGGCGGACCAGAAGCGCATCGCAACGCCCGCGGACGCAGTCAAAGCCGGCGCTAACTACCTTGTTATTGGCCGCCCTATCCTGCAGGCGGATGATCCTGCAGCAGCAGCAAAGGCAATCCTGGCTGAAATAGAATCTGCGTAGTCCCGTCGGACCCGTTCGGTATAGACGGCTTTACGCCTTCTATAGAGACCTCAGGAGTGATCTGTCTGCGCAGTCAGGCATACCACAATGCCCTCCTCACTCGCAGGGTGATGTAGCGAACCTCCTACTCGTGACGAAGGGCTTCGATCGGATCAAGGTCCGCCGCACGGGCTGCAGGATAAAGCCCGAAGATTATTCCGATTGAAACACCGATGAAGAATGACAGCAGTATCGCGTACAGCGGAACGGATGTCGGCATTCCGGAAAAGATGGTAATGAGCTTCGGCACAGTCACACCGAACACAATACCTATCAACCCACCAACCCCCGAGAGCACAACCGTCTCAATAAGAAACTGCAGTATGATGTGACGCCGCTTCGCACCGATAGCACGCCGAATCCCGATCTCCATCGTCCGCTCAGTAACAGAAGCCAACATGATATTCATGATGCCGATACCACCAACAAGCAAACTGATTCCAGCAATTGAACCCAGCACAATATTGAATGTGCGCTTAGTGTCCTCGGCCTGCTTGAGAAGTGTTAGCGGGACGCTTATCTCGTAATCCTTCTTCTTATGAAAGCGTTCGAGAACTGTCTGAATGGCCTTGGCAGCCGGCTCAACGTTTTCTATCGAATCAATCTCAACAAGAAGCTTATTGAGCTCCACGCGCTCCATCTGGAACGAGCCCGTTGCCATCTGGGAGGCCACCTCACCGAATCGGGAGATGCAGGAGGAGATCGGGATATAAACGTCATTCTGCTGGTCAGGAACCTGTATGCCGCCGCCAGCATCTTCATTACGTACAATTCCAACAATGACAAATGCCTGGTCTCCTACACGCAGCGTCTGCCCGATAGAGTTCTGAGTGGCAAGCAGCTTGCGAGCAGCATACTCGGTCAGCACGCAAACACCCGACTCCTGCAGAACGTCACCTTCTGTTAGATATCGCCCGGCAAGCAGAGGCCGCCGAACGAGCTCGAACCAGCCAGCCGTAGTGCCGACGACACGCAGCTCCATGTTGAGCTCTCCCAGTGCCGCTTTCTTCTGCATCAGCTTGACGGGCACAGTTCTTTTCACAACCGGAATAGACTCAGCGATCCTGTCATGGTCCGCATGCAGAATCCCATACATGCTGAGGCGCGACCGCTGTGCATCCTGCTGATCTTCGCTGGAAGGCTTAATGGAGTTTATGACGATATTGTTGCTGCCAAGCTTCTTGATCTGCTCCAGCGCCTGCTTGCTCGCCCCCTCGCCCACTGCCAGCATCGCTACCACGCTGCCAACACCGAACACAACGCCAAGCATTGTGAGAAATGCCCGCATCTTGTGACGCGATATATCTTTAAGACCAAGCCTGACACCCCGGACAACCTTTTTCCATACATCCGTCATAATGAACCCTGCCTTCTGCCATCCTTCAAATACAGGTGCTCTCCAGCATGCTGCGCAACATCCTCATCATGAGTTACCATCAGGATAGTCTTCCCCTTACTGTTGAGATCTTTGATGATGTCCATGATCTGATCACCCGTCGAGCTGTCGAGGTTGCCCGTAGGCTCGTCAGCGAGAATAATCGAAGGGTCATTCATCAGCGCCCTGGCGATGGCTACACGCTGCCTCTGCCCGCCCGAAAGCTCGGTAGGCTTGTGCTGAAGGCGATCGGAAAGGTCCACCAACTCCGCCAGCTCGCGTGCGCGTGCGACATACTGCTCCTCTTCCACGTCAGCGTAAAATCCCGGGAGTTCAATATTCTCCTGCACTGTGAGCTCAGCAATCAGATTAAAGCTCTGAAAGATGAAACCGATATTTGCAAGCCGCACGTCACTGAGTTCGTCATCGCTCAGCTCGGCCACATCCCTGCCGTTGAGCACATACGAGCCGCTGGTAGGACGATCCAGGCATCCGAGCAGATTGAGCAAGGTGCTCTTTCCTGACCCGCTTTTCCCCATAATTGCCCAGAAACTGCCCGCCTCAAACTCAACAGAAAGTCCGTCCAAAGCCCTGACGGAACTCGACCCCATCTCATAGGTCTTTGTTAGGTCCTTAAGCCTGGCAACAACCCGGCTCATTTCTGAGGCCTTCCGCCACCCGTCTTTCCAGACCGCTGCGGACGCCCTCCGCCACCATGCGAGCCGCCACCTGATCCGGCCCTTGGCGCGGTCGCACGGGGTACGGTTGCCGGCTGCACTGCTTCGACCTCGACCGGATCTTCCTTCTTCTCTGCCGGCGTAAGAGGCGGCGAAAGCAGGACCTTCTGCCCCTCTTTCAAACCGCTGCGAATGTGGATCATGCGAGTATTATCAAGCCCCACTCCCACCTCTCTTCGCCGTACTCCGCCAAAGCTCTTTACAAAGACAGTTGATTTCCCATCCACCTTTACGACCGACTGGACAGGAACAAAAATGGCATCCTTCATCTGCTCGAACACGGCTTCAACGGTGCACGACATACCAGGTCGCAGCCCCTCAGTGGATGATGTTATATCGACCTCGCAGTTGTAGACTTTCAAGTCAGGATTCAACCACGACTGACCGGTGTCAGGCAGGACCGACACCTTCGAAACAACGCCCATAATCTTCCTCCCCGGCAGCGCATCGACGGTTATCACAGCAGGCAGCCCCTTCTTGATCTTCATGAGGCTTGCCTCCTGAACATCGAACTTCACAACCATTCCTTTGGTCGTCGGCAGATGAATCAGGTCTTCCCTTCCTTCAAGGGTCTGGCCGGCAGCAAGAGGCTCGCTGCGCCGCCGCCAATGCGACCTCTGGGTGCTTGTTGCATACACAACGAGCCCGTCCACGGGTGCCGTAATCCTGCAGTTTTCAATCCGGTCCTTCCATTTTCCGAGCCTGTCCTGGGCCCTGTCGAAACTCACTTCCTTGGCACTCAAATCTACCTCGTCCTTGAGAACGTCCGCTTTCGCACTTCGCCGGACACGGTCGATGGCGAGCTCTGCCTGCTTTACATCACTCTTAAGCCTTTCGAGATCAACTTCATGAGTATACTTCTCCAGCACCTCGAGGCGCTTGCGTGCCATCTCCAGCTCAATCTTCTTCTTACGCAGCGCGAGCTCGTCCGCTTCGTACTCACTCCGGGTGATAAACTCCTCATCAAACAGCTTCTTCGACCACGCCAGCTTGTCCTCGGCCCGCCTCAGCTCTTCCTGCGCAATCGTTATATCGCTCTGGGCCTTCTCAAGGGACTGAGGATAATCTCCCTCCTCATACTTCTTAAGGGCAAGCTCGGCGAACTTAAGCGTAAGCTGAGCCTTTTCGATGTCGGCCTCGGCTTTGTTCTTGGTAATGGCCAGTGTTTCACTGGCCCTGACAACATCAGAAGATGCGTTCTGCACCTGTATCCGGGCATCGAGCATGCTGTCCTCGAACTCGGTAGCATCGAGCTCAACGAGCAGGTCGCCCTGCTTGACCTGCTTACCCTCCTCCACAAGAGAAAGGATCGTGGTCTTCGCGCCCTCTAATTCACTTCGGACAATGATCTTCTCTTTGTTCTCGATTGTACCCGAGGCCACGACGCTGATGCTAAGCGGGCCGCGGCTGACCTCGTAAAGCAGCCCCTCCCCGCCCGCATCACCATCACTCCTGCTGCTGACACAGTTGCCGACGACAAGCAAGCACAGTACTACGGCAATAGACCCAGACACCTTTGGTCGCTTCCTGCATGCATCCGCGATTCGCTTGAGAAGGACTGATGCCTTCGCAAATGCTTCAGGGAAGCGGCTTTTGACTGATGATGCCGCCTGGACGAAAAGACCGGCTATGGCCTTTACAGCCGACTTAATCTTCTCCATGTTCACCCTTCCCAATCGGCAGGCCCAGTTCAGAGTCGCCGATGTTATCTTCTATTCTAAGATTTGAATCCACCTGAAGCATCTCCAGGTCTTTCAAAAGCTCAAGTGTTGTGATCTGGCATGAAACAAGGGAAGACAGGGCATCATTCTGCGCGGACAACAATGATTCTTCCGCCTCAAGCGCGTCCCTCACAGTGGCCCTTCCCGCGTCTTGAAACATCTTTATGCTCTTCACCCGCTTCTCCGCAAGTTCTCTGGCCTGAAGCTGAATCCTGTATGCCTCAAGTGCTTCCTTGCGACGACGCACGGCATCCCGGACGGAAGCCTTTACCCGGTCTTCCCTCTCCTCAACATCACGCTTTGCTTCATCGAGGGCGAGCAAGCTCTTCCGGTACTGCGTTCGCTCACGGGTCTTCTCCCAGGGAAGATCTATCTCCAAGAGACCAGAATATTCCACCTTTGAGGACTTGACCGATTCCCCATCCTCATCGGAATCGCTTTCGACCAGACTCGCACCGCCCTTGAGCTTCACACTCGCACGAAGATCATCCCGGGCAACGGCCACCTGCCTCTCGGCATCCTCCAGCTGCATGATGGCAATGCGCATGTCCAGCCTCGCCTCAAGCGCCTTCCGGACCATGCTCGCCATTTGGTCTTCCGTAACGTCGCCGTCTGCCGAAACCAGGCTTTCGGAAAGTTGGTCCGCAAGTAGCTGCAGCTCTCCTGAATCGAGGGCAATAGCGGCATCTACAGGCAAGCCCAGGGTTATCTTCAGGTTGTCCATCGCCGACTCAAGGGCCTGCCTGACGCTCACCAGGCTGTTTTTGGCCCGGAACTCGTTCTGGCGCGCCTGATCGACCTGGATGTTGTCGAGCCTGCCGGCCTCACCGAGTTTCTCGGTACGTTCCCGCGTGGCCTTTATGCGCTCGTAGTTACCCTCAGTGTTTTTCACTTCCTCGATTCGCCTCAAGACGCCAAGCGACGCAGACGTGATATCTACGGCCAGCTCCCTCTTGAATCTTTCCAGCCGCCATATGGAGTACAGCACAGTACGTTCCGCCTGGGTCAACGGCTCGCGCGCGATGCTCTTGCCTGCACCTCCAAGCAGCGGAATGGTGACCGTCGCATCCGCCAGCAGCCCAAGTGTTGAAGACTTGTCGCCGGTCAGCAGGTTTACGAGATCAACAGCAATCTTAGTGCTGAGTGAAGCGCCTGACTGCAGCGCGCGGGTCAGCCCAATCTGTCCATCGTGGTTCACCGTCCCAGTCTTGTCTCCATCCGAATCGGATCTGTCGATGCCGGAACTGAACAACGCAGAAAAGGCGCTGCGGTAGGAATCCCTGCTTAGGTCGAGATCCAGGGCCGCTCGAAACACCCTCTCCTTTTCCTCCTGATATTCCCTGCTGTTTCGCGCTGCGACCGTCAGCATGTCACTCAGGGAAAGAGGCAGAGGATTAGGCAGCGCTTCCAATGATTCCTCTGCAATATCGGAATGGAGATTGGTCGATATAGCCAGGCCCTGCTCCAGAATCAGCCTGTTGCGCAGTATGTCTGAAGGGCGCTCTATAGAAAAAGCCGTATTGGTTCCTAGAGCCGCTCGCTCGTACTCTTCGATGATCCCGCCGGCGGCCCTGTCGGCAGCACGCTGATGCTGTGTCGCCGTTCGGCAGCCTGCGGCTGCCAGGCATATAACTAATGTTCCTGTCAGTTGTCTTATGTGCATGGTGCTCAATATATTGAAGCGGAAAACCCGATCAATATAGATACTTAGCACATAAAAAACCAGACTATGTTAAGACCTTATCCCTGATCTTATACATCCCTGTCAATGAAGCTGCCTGCGCCCGTTATGATTCTTTTTTTTTGGGTGGGATTTGTCGTGCTGCCTTCATCCAGTTGTAAGCCAGAAAGTTCATCGCTTCTAAAGTCTCACGTGCCAGCGCCCTCTCAAACCTCAGGTCTTTTTCACTGCGCTTCATAACAACACCTTATCTCCATAAGTTACCTGAGCATACATCGTGCCATCGCCAAAGATCGACCAATAGGGGCTGTTTTGCCCTAAAACAGGCGCTTCCTCTCACCGTCAGAAGGACTGCCTTGGGCGAGTGCGGCCTCGTGTTTGTACCCAAACAATCCGACTGTTCAAAAAATGCACATATTTTCCTCTTTTGCCTTTAAAGGGCGGGCTCGGACGTTAGTATTCCTGAATTGGGCGAACATCATCAGGAGATCAGGAATGACACATAAAGAGCGAGTCCTTGCAGCGCTGAACAACGAGACGGCAGACCAGCATCCCTGCGAAGACAACTTGTGGGGAGAAACCGGCAAAAAGTACAGGGATGAAGGTTCCCTGCTTCTTGGAGAAGATACTTGCCGTCACTTTGACATGAGCTGGCGCTCCGGCGGATGGCTGAACAGCCTCGCTGACCTCGACTTCGAGGATAAGGTAATCGAAGACACCGAAGAGACCATCCTGAAGCTTAACGGCAATGGTGCACAGCTTCGGTGGTGGAAGAAGAAATCAGGCACCCCCGAACACGTAGACTTCTCCGTCAAGGAACGCCCGCAGTGGGAAGAGCTGATCAAGCCACACCTGCTTGAAGTCGATCGGCGAAGGATTCCTTTTGGAAACTACAGGAGTGCGAAAGCGCTTTCCCAGGTCGAAGATCGCGCGTTCTGCTGGGCAGGCGTTGCACCATTCGAACAGATGCATCCTGTCTGCGGCCATGAATACATGCTCATGGGCATGGCGCTCGATCCCGACTGGGTGAAGGACATGGTGAACACCTACGCCGACTTCACGATCAAGCATCTGGAAACTCTTTTCGCAGAAGAAGGCATACCAGACTTTTTCTTTTTCTACGAGGACATGGGCTTCAAGGACAAGCCGTTCATGTCACCAGACATGTATAAGGACATCGTGCAGCCCGGCCATGCCAAGTTGTTCGATTACGCCCACAGCAAAGGCTGCAAGGTCATGGTTCACTCATGCGGGTTCGTAGAGCCACTCGTGCCCGGCCTCGTCGAAGCCGGTATGGACTGCCTCCAGGCGATGGAAGTGAAGGCCGGCATGCACATGCCGCGCATCGCTGAAGAGTTCGGCGGAAAGATCGCCTTCTGCGGAAACATCGACATCCGCAAGCTGGAAGCAAACGACCTCGACGCTGTTAAGGAGGAGCTTCACTCCAAGATCGAACCAGTCCTGAAATCCGGCTCAGGCTACCTGCTGCACAGCGACCACTCGATTCCGCCCGGCGTAGACCACGACACGCTGAAATACTTCTTCGATTACGGCAGGACGGTGGCTCTGTAAAGCTCCTGTCAGCCTCGCACCACAACTGGAGGCTCCGGCTCCGCCGGGGCCTGATGGAGAGAAGGGAAAACTGATTTCTCTCCTGAGAAAGGAAACAATGAAAGTACGCACCAGACAAACTCTCCGCCTGATGGTCTTAGCAGCAATCGTGTTTGGGAGCACATTGCTGGGTAATGCGCAACCCCCCTCCGAAAGAACCCACGGCCTCGTAGGCCTGCGCCCATTACCTCGTGACGAAAAGGACTGGAAGTCGATGCACGGTGGAAGCTGGTCCAATACACCGACGTACTCGGAACAAACACGTAAGTACCCATTCGTAGCCGAGCACCTTGATACGATCAAGGGCTGGCTTGATGGGGACTTCGC
>JBFIFS010000112.1:0-8118 GCA_041602695.1 Kiritimatiellia bacterium | reverse complement strand
TGAGAAGAGCGATCTGTACATCAGATGACCCTGTATCGTTCTCGTGCCTCTGGTATTTCTGTCTTACCGATTTCTTATCAACTTGACTCATAACCCTGAACTGATCCCTTTTTCTGTTTGTTCCTTTCTTATATTCCGGGCAGGACTATAAGGAGCCGCCCCTGCCTTGTAAAGAATGTTTTCTTCTTTTTTTTGGGTGTAACGGACGGGCCCGTCACCAGACTAAATCGCCGGGACGGCCTGTGTCCCGCCGGGGAAACGGAGGAACGCCGCCTCTCCCCCTGTGCCCTTCGCGGTCTTTGTGAGAGGCAATGTCTTGCTGCTCCAAATTCTTCAGACCCCCAGGACAGCCGATGCGAGTCTTACGTCCATGTCGATCTGCTTCTTGAGATCGTCCCTGGTGCTGAAATGCTTCTCGTTTCGGAGCTTTTCTACAAAAAACACCTCTATGTTTTTGCCATAAAGGTCTGCGCTGTAATTCATAACGTGGATCTCAACAACCGGCTTTGACGTTGCCCCGCGGGCGAAAGTCGGCCGGGTTCCGAAATTCAGGACCCCCGGGTATGTCTTCCGGTCCACGTAAACCAGTACAGCATAGACGCCGAACGGTGGAAGGACTTCTCCTTCCGTCTTGAGATTGGCAGTAGGAAACCCGAGCCCGCGCGCCATGCGCTTGCCGCGCACAACTGTCCCGTAAATGCTTACGGGACGCCCAAGCATCTTCTCAGCGCTGCGCAGCTCTCCCTTGAGTATCAGCGTGCGGATTCTAGTGCTGGAAACCGGCTGCCCGCCCCGGATCACCGGGTTCACGACCCTGACGTTCACGTCCATTTCCGAACAGAGCCTGGAAAGCATGCGCGTATTGCCCTCGCCTCCCTTCCCGAAGCGCCAGTTCCTGCCAACGACGATTTCGCGAAGAGGCCGGATACTGTCTTTGAGCGACCTGAGAAATGCCTCCGCCGGCATGGCGGCGGTCTTCCTGGTGAACGGATACAGAAGGCACGCGTCGATTTTCAGCTCCTCCAGTATCTTGAGCTTGTGCGGAACAGCTGTTATCAGGGGCGGTCTCTTGCGGGGACTAAGCACTTTCATCGGGTGCACGTCGAACGTCATCACCCACGTCTTGCCGCCCAGCCGCCCGGCCTCATCACGTGCGGCGTCCAGGACCTTCCGGTGCCCTTTGTGGACCCCGTCAAAGAATCCGGCAGCCATGACAATCGGTTTGCCTGATTTCCTGACTGTCGAAAGATCTGTAATTACCTTCATCGAATACTAAGCCTGAAACTTGAAACGTGAGACCTGAAGTAAAGATAATGAATCTTTCAGATTTCAAGTTTCAGGTTTCAGGTTCTCTCCCTTATCTCAGCCCCGAGAACTCCCGGATTGAGATGATCTTCTCCCTCAGCTGATCCGGCGACATCTCCATGATTTCATCAAAACCTGTGGCATCTTCCAGCTTCAGGTCGCCAGACTGGGTGCGATTGAGGCTCTCGAGGTGTGCCCCGCAGCCAAGCTCTTCACCCAGATCGGCGCAAATGGTCCTGACGTATGTGCCTTTAGTGCATTTCAAAACAAAATCGGCCGCAGGAAGCTCTACTTTGGTCAGGTGGAAGTCATATACATGCACGAAACGGGGCTCACGCTTCACTTCCTTCCCTTTCCTCGCGCTTTTATAAAGGGGCACGCCGTTTACTTTGACGGCGGACACCATGGGAGGAGTCTGCATCATGTCGCCTTTGAATTTCTTCATGGCCTCTTCTACATGCTCAACCGTGAGGTCGGAGCAGTCCTTCTCGCTTATGACGTTTCCATCGGCATCATGCGAATCGGTACTGATACCGAATCGGACCCGGCCCTCATAGGTCTTGTCCGATCCAAGGAAATGGGATGACAGCTTTGTGGCCTTGCCAAGCAGAATTATGAGCAGGCCCGTTGCCTGGGGATCGAGCGTGCCTCCATGGCCTACCTTCTTGAAGCGGAATTTCTTCCTGATCTTGTCGACCACATCATGCGAGGTCGGCCCGGCTGTCTTGTTAACCAGCAGCACTCCGTCAAAAGGCGAGAACTCCTGCGGAGGCGCCGGTCTCCTTGGATATCCGTGTGAATTATTCATGCTGCTAAAGCGGCGTCAACTCGCCGCACTCCAAAATCTATTGTTGTCTTCGCAGACGGGGCCCCTGCGTCGCTCTACTGGCGCTATGCAGGGCAAGAAACCCGTCTCTACCCTCAAGCATCTAGCTTCTATCCTCTGTCTCCGACTGATCACTGATCACTTCCCCTGCTTCCCCGACGTCGTCGCCGCCCTCTTCCTGCTCAAGTTCAGAAAGGACTTGAAGCACGTGGTCGCCCCTCTCCAGCGAGAGATCGAGCTCAAAGCTCAGGCGGGGAGTATATTTCAGTTTCATGTTCTTATTGATAATGTCCTGGAGCTCAGTTCGGTGCCTTTTCAGGGCCGACAGCGCATGTTGGCGTTTCTCGTCCGTGTCCCTTATGGAAACTTTTACGCGCGCGTTGCGCAGGTTTGTGCTCGCCTGTACACCTGTTATGGTAATAGTGGAAAGATCGGCCTCTCCCTCGGCGAGAATCTGGAAAAGCGCCATGCCGATCTCGCGCTTAAGCATCTCATTAACACGTGTTAGACGATCAGTAGACATCGGAAGAAAAACCTGAAACTTGAAACCTGGAAAGTGAGATCTGCCTGTTCTGCATATCTGGCTGCAACCCCTCAGGCTGGCCCCTTCAGGTCTCAGGTTTCAGCCTTCAGCTTTGCTCCCTATAGCGTCAGGTTCTGCTCCTCGAGCACATAGAACTCCAGCACATCACCCTCTTGAAAATCCTTATAATTCGCTATCTGTATACCGCACTCCTGGCCGGCGCTCATTTCTGCAGCATCGTCCTTGAAGTGTTTCAGGGATTCAATAGTTCCCTCAAACAGCACTTCGTCTCCCCTGCGTACACGCACCTTGCTCTTTGAGTTAACCTTGCCGTCGGTAACCATACAGCCGGCAACCTTTCCGGTCTTGCCAAAGCCGAATACCTGTTTGATATCGGCATGGCCGGTAATGACCTCGTTGAACTCAGGATTGACGAGCCCGAGCATGGAGCTCTCGACCTCTTCAATAAGCGTGTAAATGATATGATGGAGGCGAATCTCGACGCCCTCATGCTTCGCCGATGCGTCGACACCCTGCTCCTTCGCCACGTGGAACCCGAGAATTACGGCGTCCGAAGCGCTCGCGAGCATGACATCGTTGACCGTCACATTGCCTGTTCCGCCAAGTATTATGTTCAAGGAGACCTTGTCGCTCTTTATTCCTTCCAGGGAATTAACGAGGGCCTCGACCGAGCCCTGGGTATCGGCTTTAACGATAATCTTCAGCTCCTGTTTTTCGCTCTCAGCCAGATGGTCGTAAATGTCGGAAAGGGACGCGCGTTTCGGCGTTGTAAGCTGTTCCGTCTTAAGCCTCAGCTCCTCGGCCTGGGCAAGCTGTCGGGCGTTGCGGTCAGATTTTACTATCTTAAAGTCAGCGCCGGCTTCAGGGATCCCTGACAGGCCAAGGCATTTTATCGGATCGCCCGGGCCGCATGTCTTTACCTTTACGCCATGGTCATTGATCAGCGCCTTGACCCTGCCCCAGAACTGCCCACAGATAATTGCGTCTCCGACCTTAAGCGTCCCGCCTGTTACAAGCATCGTCGCTGACGGGCCCATCCCGGGCTCCATGCGAGCTTCGATAACGAAGCCTGTAGCGCGCCTTTTGGGATTGGCCTTGAGCTCCAGCACATCCGCCTGGAGAAGTATCATCTCCAGCAGGTGATCCACGCCCTTGCCCGTCTCAGCGCTCACTTCCACGCAAATAGTTTCGCCGCCCCAATCTTCGGGAGCAAGGTCTTCCGCCTGCAGCTGCTGCTTGACCCTGTCGGGGTTCGCGCCGGGCAGGTCCATCTTGTTGATGGCGACCATAATGGAAACTCCTGCCGCCTTGGCGTGCATGATAGCTTCCTTTGTCTGGGGCATGACACCGTCATCCGCGGCAATAATAATTACCGCAATGTCAGTCAGGTTTGCACCCCTTGCGCGCATCGCGGTAAACGCCGCGTGCCCCGGGGTGTCCAGGAAAGTGATTTTCTTGCCGACCGCTTCGATAGAATAGGCGCCTATGTGCTGGGTAATGCCGCCATGTTCGCCGTCAGCCACCGCCGCGTCCCTTATCCGGTCGAGAAGCGAGGTTTTTCCATGGTCAACATGGCCGAGGAAGGTGACTACAGGAGGGCGAGGCATGAGGTCTTCCGGCTTGTCCTCCTCTTCCTCTTCTTCCTGGTTCTTCTTCTGCTGCTGGACATGTACGTATTCGGCCACACGCTTTTCGTGCTCAACTTCATAACCGTGCTTTTCAGCCACTTTCCGGGCCAGCGCCACATCGATTCGTTCATTGATCGACGCGAAAATGTTCATCCCCATGAGTTCGGCAACAAGCTTGTTGGGCTTGAGTCCAAGCATTTCAGCGAAATCCTTGACCTGTACCGCCCCCTTCAGCTTTATGAGCTTTTCGCCCTCTACCAGGACAGGCTTGTCAGAATCCTTCTCGGATGAGTCGTCGTCTTTCCTGCGCTTCTTGCTTTCGGTTTTGCCCGGCTTATGGGCTACGTGGATTTCCTCGCGCTCATCTGCGGGCAGATAGTCCTGCGCGTCGTATTCTGAATCATCAAGCAGTTCCTGGGCCGGCACAGCGGGCTCTTCCTCAACAGGAGCGTCCCCGCCGGACATCTCGGCCTTGACCAGGTCCAACATGGTATCATCAAGGGTACTCATGTGGCTTTTGGCTTCCACACCCATTTCATGGAGCTTCGCCAGCAGCTCTTTACTGTTCAATCCGAGTTCTTTTGCCAGTTCGTGGACTCTCATTGGTTACTCTTCGCTTTCCTCCGGCTCATCAGCCTGGGATGCCGCAGCGGCATCATAAATTTTCTGGGCCTCTTCCTCGTCCATGCCCGTGGTTTCCGCCACGTCAGACACTTCAGACGCGAGTATGCCCTCGACACTCAGGAATCCGCTCTTCACAAGCAGCTCCGCCTTCTCGCTGTCGATACCATCGATGCTCGCCAAAACCTTGATAGCCTGAGCGACCTTCTCTTCGAAGCTGACTTCACTCTCGTCCTTCTGGATGTCTACCTTCCAGCCAACAAGCCTTGCGGTAAGCCTGACATTCTGTCCGCGCTTACCAATCGCCAGCGAAAGCTGATCGGCTTCCGAGATAACATGCAGAAGTTTAGGGGTGTCCTTGTCTTCATAAACCTTTATGAGCTTGGCCGGAGCCAGGGCGTTGGTGACGTATGTCTTTATATCATCGCTGTACCTGATGATGTCGATCTTCTCGCCTGAAAGCTCACGAACAATGTTCTTCACCCTTGTACCGCGCATGCCGACGCAGGCGCCCACCGGGTCAACCTTCTCATCATGCGAAACCACTGCGATCTTGGTCCTGAATCCAGGCTCGCGGGCAATGCCCTTGATCTCAACAATGCCTTCAGCTATTTCAGATACTTCAAGTTTGAACAGGGAGCGCACGAAGTCGGGATGGCTTCGGGAAAGAAGTACTGCAGGACCCGCCGTATTCTCCTGCACGTCAACGACATACGCCCTGATCCTGTCGCCTACCTGATACTCTTCGGTAGGTACGCGCTCCTTCGTCGGCAGCAGCGCCTGCGCCCTGCCGAGGTCCACGATAATGTCGCCTCTGTTGAACTGACGAACGCTGCCCGTAACTATTTCGCCGACCCGGTCTTTGTATTCATCAAAAACCATGTCTTTTTCCGCCTGGCGGATGCGCTGTATGATCGCCTGCTTGGCGGTCTGGGCGGCAATCCTGCCAAAATTGTTCGGCGTGACCTCGATCTCAATCTCGTCACCTACCTTGGCATCTTTCTTGTATTTGGTGGCCTGGAGCAGCGAAATCGTGCTGTCATCGCCCTTTTCGGACTTTTCGACCACCTCGACGGTGCCCATAACGTGGATTTCGCAGGTCTCACGGTCGATCTGAACGCGCGTTTCCTTCATGGATCCAAGGGTCTTGCGCGATGCCGATTCCAGGGCAAATACAACGGCCTCGAGAAGGACTTCTCTATCGATCCCCTTCTCCTTCTCCATGTAATTCATTATCGCAAGAAGTTCGTTATTCATAATATTTTACTGCCTCCAGGACTGTATCTGACGCCTTCTACAGATTGCAGACCGCTTAACGCCGTCTCTACCGGTAGGGACGGGTGTATCCCGTCAACTCAATCACTCTGCAGAAGATTGGCCACACAGCCACCTTCAGTTACCGGTTTTCTCTCCGGTTCGGACCCCCAAAACCCCATATACGCAAAAGAGCGGGTTAACCCCACTCTTCTCACTGCTACCAAGTGGCCCGTGCCCCTCAAGAAGCCCCCAACACCGCGGCTTTCTACCCCATCATTACACGAGCGTTGATAAAGATATATATAAACGAATTACGGGTCAAGCCCCTACTGAACCTTTTTTCTGCGAAAAAGGTTCAGCTAGAGGATGGCGGTCAGAGGATAGAGGATGGAGGTCCGCTGGTAGAGGTTGGACGAGGGAGAGGGCACAGAGGCTGGATACCAGAGGGGGGCTTGGACAATATCGAGCTCTGTAGGGGAAAGCCCGATACAAGGATGACTCTTGAGTATCTAGTATGGAGACATGAACAGGAGAATATGAGTGAGAAAATAGCTAGTTTTAAGGATTTAATAGTTTATCAAAAGGCTTTCCAGCTTCAGCAATGCGTATTCGAGGCCTCGAAGCATTTCCCACGGGAAGAAAGATACTCCCTTTCAGACCAACTTAGGAGATCCTCTCGGTCGATAGGTGCAAACATTGCTGAGGCATGGCAGAAGCGGAGATATCCAGCTCACTTTGTCAGCAAGCTAAGTGACGCAGCTGGTGAGCAGGCCGAAACGGAGCACTGGATCGAATCGGCCTTCTCCTGCGCGTATGTTGACGTGACAAAGAGGGGGCAACTCAGCGAAATGTGTCAGGAGATAGGCAGGATGCTGGGGACAATGATGGCAAATCCCGATAAGTGGTGCAAATCTAGAGATTAGAAGTTAGATGCTAGAGGATAGTCGCCAGCCTCTAACTGCTAGCTTCTATCCTCTGCCCGGTCCCCCAGCTACCCTCTATTTTCTGCCATCTATCCTCTATCTTATCGCCATCTCGGTGATAGTTTTCCGGTCCAATAGCAAAATGGGGCCATTGCGGCCCAGACATTCAGGAGCAGAAAAGCTGAAGGAAGCTTCAGCATCGCCAAGCGGGGTCTTCCGAGCGCCGTTCCCGCAACAGCAAGGCTGTAGAAAACCAGCTGTAGCAGCGTGAGAACGGCTGAAAAAGGGCAGGCACTGGAGAGGAAAAGTGACGAGGCAAGCAGCAGGACCAGCAGCCAGGGCGCGAAAAGCCGCATGAGTTTGTGGGAAAAGAATCGCAGCAGCGCCGGATTTCTCACTGGGCAGAGCAGCTTGGGATATATGGCACAGAGCTGAATGTTGCCCGCCAAAGTCCTTATCTTCCTCGCCGCCTCCCTTGTTGCGGTATCCGCCTCACTGTCCCAGGCCCGTGCGGCCGGGTCGAAAACGACGCGTTTTCCGGCGAGAATGACGTTCATAGGCACTGCGACATCGTCCAGCACCGTCTCCGGATGCAAAGTCTGAAACAATTCCTTTCTTAAGGCGTAAACAGCGCCTGTACACCCAATGACGGAGCCCGTTCGGCTTTCAGTCTTCCTGATCCATTTTTCGATGTTCCAGTAAGCCGACAGCCCGCTCCCCGCTCCCTGCTCCCCGCTCCCTGCAATGAACAGCTCGCCGGACACGGCTCCTATTTCCGGATCGGCAAAATTGGCACACAGCTCCGCAACGGTCGACTCATCGAAGCGCTGCCTTGCATCGGCAAATACGATTATCTCGCCAGAACATTCCGAAACGACCTCATTTAGCACCGACGCTTTGCCCCGATGTTCCTTATAAGCAAAGACTTTAACTCCGGCGTCAGAGAATTTCCCTGCCTCATTGACCGTAGCGTCCGTTGACCCATCTGAAGCTGCGACTACTTCGTATGTGCTC
>JBFIFS010000111.1:0-8130 GCA_041602695.1 Kiritimatiellia bacterium | reverse complement strand
GGGACATGTATTCGATCACCGGCTTATTGTCAGTGTTGATCGGATAATCCTCGAATAGATCTTCTGCCTCAGACAGGTTCCCGCAGTAGAACAGGAGTATCGTCTGGGGATTGAACGGCAGCGCGAGGTCCGCAAGGTCACGTGATGTCTTTCCTTTGACGGCAAACTCTTTGTCATCCCGACTGTCGATATCACACTTAGGCAGAGGAGTCTTCTCGATCTGGGCGACAAACGCTATCACTTCCTCTCCCGGCTGGAAGTTGCTCCGCCACATCGTCACCTGATCGAATACCTCAAGCATCGTCCTGGCTATGATATGGACCTCGTATTCAGTGAGCTGATACAGAGGCAGCCATTGAACAAATACGCCTCCCGGTTTCAGCGCTGCGCGCACACTCTCAAAATGCTCGAGGCTGTAGAGACTGCCCGCACCGGAACGGAACGGAACGAAGAGGTCGGAATTGACCATGTCAAACGTTTCGCCGGATGCCATTATGTAGTGACGGCCGTCCTCAATGATTACTTTCGCTCGCGGGTCCGTGAAGAGTCCTCCCGTATAATCATAGCCTTGCACGTTCGTTATATATTTCTTTGCCGCGGTAATAACCTCCGGAACCAGCTCACACGCCACGATACTGGTCACATTGCTGAACTGCTGGTGCAGCGCGCTTCCCGCCGTCACGCCAGTCCCTACCCCAAGAAAGAAGATGCTGCCGGTTTCCGGATGGACCATCAGGGGGAGGTCCGCCTGCATGCGCTCCTGCATGAAGGCCCCGGTCGATCCCAGTCCGTAATGAGAATTCACCTTAATCGATATTCCCTGCGGCCCTTCCGCGACAGCCACAGTGCAATCACTGCCCTCCCACGTTTCAATGATCCTCTCCTGCATCCGCAGCCTATCGATACTGTTAATCGGCAGATCAGACGGGTCGAGCGCGGAAAAATGAAGCAGGAGCAGAATCGCGCAACCGCCCTTCAAGGCTATAGCGCGATAAGTCCAGCCGCAGGGGATAATAAGAGCAGCGCAAGTGTAGATTACGGCAAGGCGCTGCATTGTGGCCCACATTCCCCACGCCTCAAGAAAGACGAAACCACAGAGCAGCGAACCGATTATCGCACCGGCCGTGTTTATGGCGGCAAGCGTACCGAGACTCCGACCCGCGCTGTCTGCATACTTCTCTTCCGTCTTCAAAAGATACGGAAACACCATACCGAGCAGCAGCGCAGGCGTGCCTATCGTAAGAATCACCTTCCCATAGATGAGAATGACGTAATCCGACCAGGTTCCCATCGATACGATAATCTCGAGCTGATTCGTCACCTTCATGAATATGAGGGGAGTAATACCTATAGCGAGTGAGCCGAGAAGCGTCAGCACCATCAGCATGGTGAACGGCGCGACTCTGAGCCGAGCCAGGCCAGCGCTGATAAGTGATCCGAGGGAGAGGCTGACCAGCACCACTACAAGAATAGCTGCAAAAGTATATACAGAGTTTTCAAGCACCTGTGCGAACATCCGCATCCACAAGACCTCAAGCGCAAGCACTCCAAAACCGGATACGAAGCACATCGTCAGCACGGCCCATCGTCCTTTTCTCTCAGCAGGCTTTTCTGGCTTCTTCTCCTCAGCGACATCCTCCGGAACAACCGGCTTCGCCAGATAAATAGCAACCGCGGCAATGACGAGGGACACCACAATGGCACTCAGGCAGGTCGCCTCGAACCCCAGCCAGAGCGGCAGATAGAATCCAGCCAGGCAGGCGCCGACTGCCGCGCCCAGAGTGTTTATGCCGTATAACATCGCAGACATTGTTCCGAATTTGGACATGTTGCGGATCAGATACTGCCCCATAACAGGAATTGTGCCGCCCATACAGAACGCGGGAGGAAATACGAGCAGCAGCGCCAACCCAAATTTGAGCGGCAACAGCATACTGCCCGAACCAAAGCCCTGATAGACAGAGGGGTAAATGCGGTAGAAAAGCGCGAGAATGACAAAGTAGAGAAGAGCCGTAAGGGCAATTCCCACTTCAAGCAAAGCGAACACCTTCAGCGGGTTCCTCATGCGCCGGCAACGCTGAGCCCAGAACCAGCTCCCTACCGCAATCCCCGCAAAGAAGGCAGCCAGCGTCGCGGCGGCGGCATGGGAAGTGTTTCCGAAAAGCAGGCCCAGCTGCTTCATCCAGAGCACTTCGTATACAAGCCCGGCCACGCCGGACAGAAACACCAGCAAAAAAATCATCTATCTCTTTCCGGCCGAGCACCCGCTCAGCCGTTAAATTCCTCTATCGCCCCAAACATCGCCATCACATTCTCCGGAGGAACTTCTGGAAGAATGTTGTGTACCGTATTAAACACGAAACCGCCGCCAGGAGCAAATATCTCCAGCCGCTCCAGGACATGGGCCCTGACCTCAGCAGGTGTCGCCCGATTCAAAACCGTTCGTGTGTCGCACCCCCCGCCCCAGAAACAAATGTCTTTTCCAAACTCGCATTTCAGCCGCTCAGGCTCCATGTCGACGCAATTGGTCTGTACGGGATTAATAATATCGTAGCCGGCCTCGATAAGATCAGGCATCAGCTTGTACAGGGATCCACACGAGTGCAGGAAGGTCTTCATGCCGCTGTGACTGTGCACATAGGCGTTGAATGCAGCGTGTCTTCGCTTGAAGAGCTTCTTGTAGAGCTCTGGGGGCATGAATGGTCCAGAGTCCATCCCTAAGTCATCACCAAAGCGGAGAATGTCGCACACGTCTCCCACCGCGCGGCACACTTTCTCCAGAGTGGCGAGATGAGACTGCACAAGCGCATCGAGCAGACGCTCAACATTCACCTCATCAACAAATAAATCCATCAGAAAGTTATCCATGCGCCTCAGGAAAGTGCCCCACTCGAATAGGTTACACCCGCAGACGATCATGAGCGCCCGGTCAGTCGACTCCCTCAACGCTATCGCCCTCGCCCTCAGATCCTCCCAGAATCCTTCCTCATCCGCGCTGTCCCACGGGCTGTGCACCAGAGCTGCCCACAATACCTTGCCCATCGCGCCGGGCAACTCGGCTTTAATGTCCTCAGGATAACCGTCAAGCCACGGAAACAGGCTCTGGTCATAAAACGCGCCGCCGGCAGGCATATGGGCTATTTCCGTACCATCAGAGAGGCGCGCCGACCACGACCCGTCGGGACAGGGCTCTGGACGAAACCAGACCGGATACTGGGCTGCCTGGCCGTCAGCTGTCCGGATGTCATACCAATCCGCGTCGCTCGTATTGAACGCACGCCCGACATCAACCACATCCACGCCCAGCAGTGCAAGAAGCTCATCTTCCGGCTGGGCAAGCTGCTGCACAACGTCATAAACCCTGGTGTGCCCGCCAAGAACACCGAGATGGTTCTTCAGGCTGCTGTAAGCCATAGCAGAAATCCCGGAACTCGGCGTTGCGCCAAGATCCACAGGGACCTTGTTCGGTTCCCTGTGCTCAATAGCAGCAATTATCCGATCCCTGGATGTCACCAATACGCCCTCAGCCCAGTTCCGACTCAATCCCGTCCGCCGCGTCGACCGACACTGCGCCGCCATCCCATTTGACTTTCACATCACCCTTCGGAGTTGGAAATACGACCTCATAAGGAAAGTCGGTGTGATATGGCTCGAGCCTCACCTTTGCGCAGCCCGGCTCAACAATACTGAAGCCCGCCAGGCCCCGGGTAAGGAATTCTGCCGCGCACGCGCTCCAGGCATGAGAATGTGTTCTTTCGAATCCCGACCAGTCCCCACTTCGCCACGAACCGTTCTCATACCACTCCTCGGTACATGACGTTCGACCTCGATCCAGCATACGCTTACCCCAACGTTCATCAATAAGTTTCAGGGCCAGGTCGGTGCGACCTCGCCCTCGCAGGGCTTCCAATACAACCACCATAAAGAACGGTTGCGCCTCAGTTGTCTCAACTGACTTGTTCTCGAATACCAATTCAATGATCTTGTCCGCGCTCTTATCATCCACGCACCCAAAAGCTATAGCCGCGGCATTCCCCTGCTCACTGTATCTACTCGAGAGCTTCCCACCTGCCACTGCATCGGCAACCGCCCCGGATTCAGGGTCAATGAAAGTCCGCGCGAAGGCTTTCCTGACCCCGCGGGCAGCCCTGCTGTATTTGTCATTCGCCCAACTGTCGCCTTTCAGTCCGGCCATCCTGGCCGCCGCGTCACACGCCCCGGCAAATATGGCGTTGTAGGGCGCGCACACGCCCCGGGTGTCGACATTCGCCCAGTCAATAAACACCCAGCCGATCATCTCGTCAATGAGCCCGTCCTCATTGAGGAATTCAAGGTGTGTGCGCATGATCCTCTGCATCTCCGGATAGCACTCGTGAACATATCGCGCGTCACCCGTATATTCGTAGTGCCGCCATAGAGCAATCACCCACCAGAGCGAGTAGTCGGGTATCATATGGCTCCAGTCATTGCTCGCCACATTCGAAACATTCGCGAGCATGCCCGTCGGCTTTGTATTCATAGCGGCCTGCCTGAGAAACTTCCCAGGCAGCTTCGCGTCACCAAAGCAGGCATAAATACACGGCACTGTGACCGCTGCCACGTCACCAAGCCACTGCGCCTGCTCGCGGAACGGCGTATCCATAAGAGACTCTATCGAGCACAGCTCGACCGTGGTCCTGCAGATGTCATAGATCTTCTCCAGGCGGTCGTTTCCCTGGAAGGAGCCCCTCTTCTCATAGGGGTATTTTACTTCAATAGCCCGGGCCGCGCGCAGCTTAAGATCGGACTCACAGTGCTTGAGCCTGACTCGTAGATACCTGAAAGCCCGCCACTGGAGCGGGCGAAACACGTTGTCCCCTGCCCTGAATGTCGCCTTGTCGGCAAAAGGACACTCAATTGCATTGTTAAACCGGTCGTCGACCAGGCGCTCAGCATAGCCTATCTCGATAATGGCCCCTTCAGGAGCGGCGACCTCCAGTTCGGCATACCCAGTCAGAACTCGCCCAAAATCCAAAGTGAGGCACGGATCGTACCTTCCGTCAGTAACCCCATCACGATGCCTGTCACTGCAGGCAAGCACGGTCTCTCCTTCCTTCGAAAGCAGGTTCTCGGCGCCCTGTAAACGCGCCCAGTCCAGCGGACGCCCCGCCTGTGACAGCGAAACGGAAAGATCGCCGGGATCGCATCGGTGGGCCAGATCCAGGCATTCTTCGGCCGTGTGAATTGCGACCGGATACACCTCATTGGTAATAAGGTGCTCAATGTCGCGCGGGATCATCCTGCACCAGGGCATCGTCCTAAGCGGATATGCCTCACCCGATGCGCCTATGACTTGAGCCGCCTGCCATTGGGGGCCATCATGTCCGGTCTCATGCCAGCCTTCGGGCACCGCGCGAAGATCAACGTGTTCCTGGTAAGGGCCTATCTTGTTCATGCCGTTATAATGCGTGTCACTGCGCCACGCGCGGCCGACCATCGCCTGCCATCCAGCTCCGCTCGCGCAAACAGGCCGCCCTGCCGCATCCACCACTTCGGCCAGCAGCCCCCCGCGCGTAGACGCCTGTACGCCCTGGTGGTTAACAACCACGGCGATACAGTTGGAACCTGCGTTTACATGCTCCGCTATGTCCCTCTCATCGTAGTACTGATGGTACGGCTGCGACTGTATGGGGCCGTCACCGATAAGCTTGCCGTTTATCCACACGCGGTAGCGCGTGTCGGCACTGATGAACAAAGTCGCTGCTTCCGGGCTATCAAGTTCGAACTCGCTCCTGAAGAGCACCCAGGCATTCTTCACAGGCGCCTGGGCATGCCAAATCCATCCAGCATTCCATTCACGTGATACAGGAAAATTCGTAAGGCCTTTCCTTCTTCCGGCCATGGTCAACCTCCAGCGAATTGTTACTTGTCTTCAATTGCCTTCTTAATTGCATCAGCAACAGCCTTGCCCACGAGGTCCTGTTCGGGACTTCCCCAGAAATGAACGTCATTACCCTCGCGCCACTTGTCGAACTCCCTGGAGTTCCTGATGAAAGTGTTTATGTCGTTGACCAGAATGTCAGGATGCCGGCTAATGACTTCCATTGCGGCTTTGTTGAACACCAGGTCTTCATCCTTCCGGCGTCCCATCGGCGGGTCACCCCACACAGGCCCGCGGTTCGGCACAGGCGTGGTAGTACACCACATCAGCTTGGCGCCGGTCTTCTTCATAAGCTGGATTTCCATCTCCAGATACTTCTTGTAGTCCTCAAGCGAAACATTGTGACGGCTGTAGGTGTCCGTTTCCTTGTCGTAGACCTGCTTGAGGTCGTGCAGCCCATGATTAAACTGTATCAGGTCCCAGTGAAGGCCCTTCTGCCTGTAATCACCAAGCCACAGTTCTATGCACAGCGCCCCCCTGTCGGCGGACCCCCCATTCCCTTCTATACGGTGATAATTAGCCACTCCTTCAAGGTTCTCTTTCGCTGCCCGGTGATAGTTCATGCTGATCGAATCACCTACTACAAGAACACGCGGAAGGCCCGGATCGTCTGCCTCACGAGGGTCCGGCATCGGCGTGATTTCCATGGCAGACACCACAAACCTGCCGCCTACATCTTCTCCCCTGATCTTCGCTTCCCAGAAGCCCGTAGTAATGTCCATTGCCGAAGCAGGACTGTAAACGTCAACGGCACCATTTGGACCGAGCAGAGAAGC
Organism: Kiritimatiellia bacterium; assembly: GCA_041602695.1. Taxonomy (GTDB): domain Bacteria; phylum Verrucomicrobiota; class Kiritimatiellia; order UBA8416; family JBFIFS01; genus JBFIFS01. Next base: position 1,434 of record JBFIFS010000111.1, on the reverse strand, counting down.
CTGTATCTTCTGGCCGTTAAACTCAAGCAGCCCAACCTTGTGGCTCTTGTCTGACTTGTCCGGCGTAAACCAGCCAACGATACTGCTCTCGTCTTTCGACAACCCATGCGGCCTGCCTGTCGCCGGCAGGATCCTCACATACCGGTCCTTGAACATATTCCCGGCCTTTATCTCCTTAACCCATTTCTCGTTCAGATTGTAAAACTCCGCGAGCTGTCTGCCCCGAATGTCTTTGAAGTTCCTATGCCTGACGACCTTCTTGAATTCTGTGTTCTCCTTCCAGTAAACAGTGTGGCGGGACTTGCCTTCATTCGTCTTGGGGTCGAATACTGTTTCTTTCAACAGCTCGAAACTCATGGTGCCAGGATCCACCTTAAAGATCTTGCCGCGGGCCCCGTCGAGATTCTCTCCAGTCATCGATTCAGTTCCTTTCAAAGATACGCACCCAACCATAAAACAAGCCGCGCAAAAAAATGCCGTCCGTGCCAATAGAGAGTTCATCGTCACCCCTTAAGCCAGTTCCTGTCATTGGCAGCTCTTAAAAGGACCCTTGCCGCAAAAGCGGCACCTTCACGCAGATCAACAACCGATATCTTTTCGGCAGTATCGCCAGCCATGTGACAGTAGTGATTAATCGAGGGACCAAACTCTCCGCCGGCCATGCCCGCAGTCGTGACACCCTTAAGAATGAATGGATAATGATCGGAATGGCGATGAAAGCGCCTCTTATACACAATCGGCGTCTGCATCTCTTCTGACAGCCTCCGGAGGTAAGACTCCGCCTCCCTGGACTTGTGAAACACCAGCCCTTTGGGACGCCCCATCGATGGACAGTCACTATTGAGCATGAACCGGGCCTTCTTCAGCTGCATGGCGTGTTTCTTGGCATGAAAATGCGATCCCAGCAGTCCGATCTCCTCCCCGGCAAAACCAATAAAACGCACAGTACGGTCAAGGTGCTTCTTTTCCTTTGCAAGCAGCCTAGCGGCCTCCATCACGCAGACGGATCCCGCCGCGTTGTCCATGGCTCCGCAACTGATCTCGTGGGAATCCAGGTGCCCCCCCATGATAACAAGCTCGCCGGGCCGTTTCTTGCCACGCAACTCTCCTAACACGTTCCATGTTTTACCTTTTTCAAATGTCCCGTGCGTCACCAGCCTGAAACGCGGCCGCCCCTTGCTGAGGGCCCGCCTCAGGCTGACCCCGCTCTCAAGTGAAATGCTAATCGCCGGGAGCGCGCCTTTCTTTACTCCATAAACTGACCCGGTAATGCACCCCCCGCCCTTTGCCCTAGCGGAAAGAATGAAACCAACAGCACCGGCCTTAACGCATCTCTTGTAAATCTCCGTTCGATGCCCTGCAGCTCCATCTGTCAGGACAATACTGCCGCTCACCCTCTTGCCACGGGCATTCACGTCCTTTTCAGAACCTGTT
>JBFIFS010000110.1:0-8163 GCA_041602695.1 Kiritimatiellia bacterium | reverse complement strand
GTGGGCGGCGCATGGATGGGCTTGTCTTTTCCTGTCTGCTCCTTTGGCAGGCCGAGGGTAGGGGAGTGAGTTAGAAGTATGTGCGGCAGGTCCGGTTTCTGTGAGAGCGTTTTCGTAAACCACTCGTGCTGCTCTTTAGAAAAGTAGGGTGACTGCCTGTTTGCCCAGTAGTAAGGGGTGCCGCACCAGTGGTTAGGCGCGATGTGAATCACGCAGTCGGGCAAAGTCAGCGTGCAGTTCGGCTCGTTGGACGGGAAAAACTGGGGGGCAAGATCCAGCCACTGCTCGACAGCCGAATATGAAGTAAGGTCGTGGTTTCCGAGGCAAAGGTGCAGGGGGATTCCAATTGAGAAAAGTTCGGCGGCGGAGCGGATGTTTTCTTCGCTGGTGAAGTCCAGCATGTCGCCGCCATGAAGGATGAAGTCGATATCTCCGCATTCCTCAATCAGCTGTTTGAACGCACCTATGATCTCCTTGAGGCGTTCCGGGTAAGCGTGCTGCTGCTGGTATCCGACGATCTTAGCGCCCAGGTGCGTGTCGGCTATAAAGAGAAACTTGCTCATGCTGCGTTAATCTGATGCCTGCCATTGCAGTCCGTTCCTGATTTCGCCAGGTATGTTGGTTGTTATCGATTTTGTGCCCCAGCTGGAAAACTGCAGCGCCGTATCCACGTCATCTACCGTCCAGACATGGTGCTCGTATCCCGCGTCCGTGACTGCGCGGACAAAGTCCTCCGTCATGGATTCTGAACAGGTGCTCAGCCCATCGGCCCGAATGTCCTCGAGGCGGCTGAGGATGGTCTTTAGTTTCGGGCGATAGTGCCCTCCGGCGCTCTTCCTGAAATGTACCAGCAGCATGGCCTTGTAGTTCTGGGACGCGGCCTTGAGCTCGTGGATCACTTTGCTGTCGAAAGAGATCACGGTGATCTGCCTGCAGTCTATGCGGCTGAGCTCCAGTGCTGAAATCAGCGGGTCAATAATTTCCTCGCCGCATTTGATTTCAATATAGACCTGCTTTCTCCCTCGGACCGTTGCCAGGACCTCCTCGATAGTCGGGAGTCGCGCGGCTGTGATCCCTGACGGGTGCCTGGCGCCGGCATCCAGCTGGCGCAGCTCTTCGAGTGTGGACTCGCTGACCGTCATGTTGACACCGGTCGTTCGCCTCGTGTTCTCATCGTGGATGCAGACTATCTCGCCGTCCTTTGTCAGCTGAAAGTCGCCCTCTATGGCGTCAGCCTGCTGTTCCCAGGCCAGCTCAAACGCCGGGACAGTGTTTTCCGGAGCATCCCGCGAAGCTCCTCGATGCGCCACGATGAGTGGCTTGCGAAGAGTAGAGTCACCTGTTTTGTTCATGAATGACGTCTTGTGCGAATTTGTCTATTTTTCGAGGTGTTGCAAAAGAAGTACCAGCATGGCATTGGCCATATCTTCGTCTATCGTGGCGGGGTTGAAGCCTGGCGGCATGGAATGACTTTCAAGTATCTCTTCTGAGATCTCGCCGGGCTGGATATAAGCCATTTCCCAGCCCGAGAACATGCGCTGCTCTATGTCTCGGTAGCTCATGATTACCAGGTCGTGGTGCCGGGGATCGGTCTGCATGTCATTGTAAAGGCTGTTGATGGCCTTGCGGCTGCCTTCAATGCACTGAATAAAATGGCTGGTGTTAAAGAACAGTACGCCCGAAATGCCTTCTGCAGCGTTTCGGGTCCTGGCCGTCTGAAGGATGTCGTCCAGGTCCGCGGGGTCGAAGTCCTCCGCGACTGTACTTGCATAGAGGAGTCGAACGTCTTTCATGGCGTGTCCTTTCTGTTCATTTGCCCGAACATAGTACCCTCGCCGCTGCGTCAAGGTCTACGACAGAATGCCGTGCTATTTAATGTAATATCCCGAGACCCGCCAGGCCCCATCCTTGTCGAGCATGGGTGTTACCGTCTCAATGGCGGAAGATTTCTTCTCGAAGGAGGTCTCGAACTGGATGACCACGTACTCGCCATCGGGTGCACCAGGCATCGACGTCATATATTTTACCGACGCGCAGTTGCGCATGATCTTACTGCCCAGGGGCGACCTGATGGATTGCATCGCCTGCAGCCACTGTTCCTGCGTGACGGCACCCTTGAATAATTCCGCCGCGGTCTCCCAGCTCTTGGGATAGTTCTCGTTATCTATCAGTTCCAGCCATTGTTCCGCTGCAGCTATCGCCGCCTGTTCCGCTTCGGGATTGCGCGCTGAGCTGCATCCTGTGCAAAGCGATAGAGTCATGATCAATCCAAGCGCCGACATTATAGCTTTCATTAGTGTCTCCTATGGTGTTTTCCAGAGTTCTCCGAATGGAAGGGCGTCGCTGCTTCCATAATGCTCGGCAAAATGTTCTCGGTGTTCTTCGAGAACTTTACTCAAATCCGGATCCGAAGCTGCATTACGCGTCTCGCCCGGATCATTCCTGAGATCGATCAGCTGTTCCCGGTGTTCGCCTGCGTCGTAGACCTTGTATTTGAAGTTGTCTGTTACAATCATCCTGCCGACTTCGCTTTCCACAGGAATATAATTGCGACTCGTGGGCGGTTGTTTGCCCTCGGCCAGAGGCCTCAGCGAAGTCCCGATCAGTCCTTCTGGCGCCTCGATTCCGGCGTAGTCGCAGAACGTCGGGAGCAGGTCGAGTCCGTTTGATACGACCTCGGAGCATACGCCCCTGGGTGTTGCTCCAGGCTGGCTTATTATCAGGGGAACGCCTACGGCCTCCTCGTAAAAAGCGGTCTTGTGTTCCATCTTGTGTGAGGAGTCGTGGTCACCGTGGTCACTGGAGAATATAACTACAGTGTCCTTTTCTTTGCCGCTGTCGCGCAGGGTCTCCAGGACCCGCCCGATCTGCGAGTCGACCCGCTCTGTCAGCCGGCAGTATGCCCATCGGTGCAGGCGCCATTCCTTTTCGGTATAGCAGTCCCTGGCATGTCCCCTGAAGTTGCGCTGTTCCATCAGGAACCTGATGGCTTCAGGTTCGCTCTCCTGGGGGTGATGGTTGTCGGGCAGGGGCGGGCATATGCCCGCGAAAAATTCTTCTTCGCTTACTCCGTCAGGCATTCGCAAGGCTTCATCCAGTTCCCTGATTTCAGTTGATGCGTTCCGCATAAGCCGCTTGGACTGATCGCTTTTGGCGTAGTCCCGGATTGCCATGTAGCAGATGTCGTGCGGATTTATGAATGACGCGACCAGGAAGAAAGGCTTGTCGCGGTCCGACCTGATAAATTCAGAGCACTTCTCGGCAAGCTCGTCGCGCTGATCTTGACAGATACATTCGAACCCGATGTCTTCGACTGACATTTTGGGAAGGTGCACCTTGCCGCCGTACGCGCATTCGTAGCCGGCGCGCCGCATCACGTGGCCGGCTCCGGCATCGAGAATGTGCTGCGCTATCCCATCGACGCCCACCGGCCCGTTGGCGCGGAGGCCGATCTCGCTGGGCATGCGGCCGGTCATCAGGCTGAACCGGGATGGAACGCAGACGGGGTCTGAGCAGTATGCGCGGTCGAAACGCATACCGGTCTCGGCTAGGCTGTCCATGGCAGGGGTGGTGACGTGCTTGTTGCCTGCACAGCTCATCATTCTCGCGCTCTGCTGGTCTGTGAAGATGAACAATATATTGGGCTTACTCATGGTTGTCTTACATCCTTGATGCAGTTGTCGGTTTAAGTATCCCAAGATAGATGGCTGCGCATTGTATGTCGCCAAAAAAACGACGCTTTTGGTATTTTGCGAGGCGTTAAGCTAAAGAAAAGTACTAGCATTGCTTCTTTATTAGCCCGTATAATCGCAAAAGAAAGATAGAGGGAGAATTATGTGGGATTATACAGGTAAGGTGCTGGATCATTTCAGGAACCCGCGGAACGTCGGGACTATAGAGAATCCGGATGGCGTGGGCGAGGTGGGCTCGCTGGCCTGCGGTGACGCGTTGACTCTTATGTTCAAGCTCGATGCGGACGGAAAGATAGCTGACGCGAAATTCAAGACCTTCGGCTGCGCGAGCGCGATAGCTTCTTCTTCCGCCCTGACAGAGATCATAAAGGGCATGACCCTTGAAGAGGCCGGCGCTGTCACAAACCAGCAGATAGCCGATTACCTTGGCGGACTGCCCGAGCAGAAGATGCATTGCTCCGTCATGGGCCGAGAAGCCCTCGAAGCGGCGATTGAGAACTACAAGACCGGCGGCACCGCGAAGAAGATTCTTGAGGGCAAGGTCGTCTGCAAGTGTTTCGGGATTACAGAGGATGAAATTGAGCGCGTGGTGAGGGAGAACGCTCTGTCATCCGTTGAAGAGGTGACCAATTACACTAAGGCCGGCGGCGGCTGCGGGAACTGCAAGCCTGAGATAGAGGAAATTGTCGACCGTATCAAGAAGGAGCGTGAGGAGGCGGCGAAGCCCGCTGGCGGGGCGCCGAAGAAGATGACGATGCTCCAGAAGATCAAGCTGATCCAGGAGACGCTGGATGAGGTAGTCAGGCCGATGCTGAAGAAGGACGGAGGCGACCTTGAGCTGGTTGATGTTGACGGCGACCGAGTAATCGTGTCTTTCCGCGGGATGTGTGCCGGCTGCAACGTGGCCCAGGTAACCCTCAAAGAGGTGGTCGAAGCCAAGCTGAAGGAATTTGTTTCACCTGACATCGTTGTCGAGGAGGAAAAGGCGTGAAGACCATATACCTCGATAACAACGCGACGACGCAGGTAGCTCCGGAAGTCATTTACGCCATGGAGCCTTTCTTCAAGGAGCAATGGGGCAATCCTTCGAGCATGCATTTCTTTGGCGGACGAGTGGCCAAGCATGTAGAGGAGGCCAGGGGTAAAGTTGCTTCGCTTCTCGGCGCCGATGAAGCAGAGATAGTATTTACCAGCTGCGGCACTGAAAGCGACAATACGGCCCTTTTTGGAGTTCTTTCTGATGCTGACAGGGAAATGAAGCTTATAACCACGCGTGTCGAGCATCCTGCGGTGCTTGGCCCCGCGCGTTACTGGCGGGAGAGGGGACGTACTGTTGTAGAGCTTGGCGTTGATGCTTCCGGCCAGCTTAACCTTGATGAACTGCGCAAACACCTGGCCGATGGGCCGGCCCTGGTCAGCATTATGTGGGCGAACAACGAAACCGGCGTTATTTTCCCGATCGACCAGATTGCAAAGCTGGTTAAGGAATATGGCGGCATATTTCATACTGACGCGGTCCAGGCAGTGGGTAAGCTTCCGATCAACCTGAAAGAAACGCCGATAGACCTTCTTTCGCTTTCCGGCCACAAGCTTCATGCGCCTAAAGGGGTTGGAGCGCTTTATGTTCGTAAGGGCACGCGCCTGAAGACCTTCATGATCGGCGGCCACCAGGAGAACGGGCTGCGCGGCGGCACCGAGAATGTGCCGTATATAGCCGGCCTGGGTGTGGCTGCGGACCTGGCCGGAGAATTCATGGATGAAGAGGTCACCAATGTTGCAAGGCTTCGTGACAGGCTTGAGGAGGGCTTGCTTAAGACCTGCCCGGACACTCGGGTTAACGGTGACCGGAAGCACAGGCTTCCGAACACCAGCAACATCAGTTTTGAGTTTATCGAGGGCGAGTCGATACTTTATCACATCAGTGATCTTGGCATCTGCGCGTCGTCCGGGTCGGCATGTACTTCAGGATCGCTGGAGCCGTCGCATGTGATACGTGCTATGGGTGTGCCTTTCACTGCGGCGCATGGGTCGATCAGGTTCAGCCTGAGCCGCTACAATACGCAGGAAGAGATCGACTATGTGGTCCAGGAGATGCCGGCCATTGTCGAGCGCTTGAGGGCGCTTTCACCTTTCGTGAAGTAGTTCGCGCTGATTGCTCAAGTGTTTGCAGTCCTTTCGTCATGACGAGTTGCTTTTCCGCGAGAAAACCACTGAGCGGTATTCACTCCCTAGCTTCGTTATACATCATATCCGGCATGCCTATGCACGGGTATGATGAAAGCCTCGCTATGAAGCAAATCCTGCCCAGTATTTTCTCGCAAGACGGGAAAAGCAACACGTGGTGTCACACCCCGGGCGACGTGCTGCCGCACTGACCCGGGGTATCGGGTCGGAAGGGGGTGTTGATATTACTGTTTTGGTAGAGACGGCTTTATGCCGTCTATCATTCTTGGGGCTGACCTGATGGCTGGTGGACGTCGGCTATTCAAAGAGGAAGAGCGTGCCGTCCGGAACGGTAGGGGGTGCGTCTTTGTAGGGGTGGCTGGCTGGGAGTTTTCCTTCCAGCGACCACTTCCAGGCGAGGTAACCTTCGAATTTCTGACGCGTGTCAGTATCAACCAGCGAAGTGACGATTACTATTTCGCCGAGCGCTCCGTTCAGGCTTTGATTAGGGTATGTCTTGTAGGGAATCGTGGACCAAACAGTACCATCACCAGTATCGTTCTCGATAAGGTCAGGGCCATAGCCGTGCATCGTTCCGTAAACGTCGTCTGATGAGTCCCTGTAGACGCACATGACTCCTGCCTCCCCAGCACCCCAACTGGCGCCGGTCACACCTGTGTCGAAGGTGCTGTTGTCGCCGAACCTGTATCCATAGTCGTTGGCCGACCACAGACCCAGTTTCTGATTGCCAGTATCGGCAAATATGCATGCCGCAAATCGATCCGGGAGAAATACGGCAAATGCAGCGATCTCATCAACTACGCCAATTCCAGTTGTAAGGTCCATGTAGTTGGTCGCAGGGCTGGAATTTGACTCAAGGGCATTTGCCCCGCCAATGTTCCTTGTGCCGGTACGCAACTGGAGGTTTGTATCGTTTTGAACCAGGTGATTGTTGTTCAGGCTCTTGTCATTCCATTGGACCACCTGATTTGTTCCAAGTATGTTGGTGACGGAAATAGTACTTGCATCATTTGCATCAAACCACGCCGCCGGCGGTGTTGCGGCGTCATCCGGACGCCACAGGCGTGCGTGAGCCCAGCCTGCAGATAGAAAGCAAGTCACGCACAGAAGAACTGCCGATTTGCATGAAGTTATTTTCACTCTTTTCCAGGGGTTTATCTGATTATTAAAACAGTGCCTGCCGGGGGTGTCTCGCCGTCAATGATAACGCCCATAAAGCGGGCCCTGTTACCTGCGCTTCCCGTGTAGTTGTAGGCAATAGTCTGGTAAAGGCCGGCAGAGTCGTCGAAGTGAAAGGCAAGTATGTACTTGTTTCGGGATGGGGGAGGGTCAATGGACACACTGTTCGTTAAACTCGGCTGTCCGGCCCCGCTCATTACGAGGGTTACCGAAAAGATGCTTTCGTAGGACCCGCACAAGACGTAGACGCTTCCAGTAATGAGTCGCGATATGTCGACTGATCCATCGACGACAGTTTGCCCGGACATCGTCTTGTTCGTGCCTCCGAAATCGGCTGCGCTGTCGAAGGCAGGGATGCCTGCAGTCAGTGCGCCAGGGTCGGTTGCTGTCCATACATCTGCCCAGTCCATTGCGTAGTCCGTCAGGCCGCCGCTGTATGTGATGTCGCTGACGAAAGTCCCGCCGCCGTTAGCGTATCCGCCGGAAGCGAGAGTCTCATTATTGAAGAATCGGTAATCGAGTACGGTGCCATCGCCGAATACTCCCGACGCAAGTCCATCATAAGCAGCTTTGCCAGGATACACCGAGATGTTGTGGGCAGCGCCGTTCCCGATCTGTATGGCCGGGCTGTTCGTCAAAGTTGCTGATTGTACTCCCACTGCTGCGGCTGCAGCTAGAATGACCCAACAACTGAGTTTTACTCGTCTGTCCATGACGTTATACCTTTCGGTTTCTGATATAAAAATGATTTCACAAGTTGCGTAATTCTGAAAAGGGCGATATTGTCGTTTATATGGCAGATATTGCTACAGAGGGTTTTGATCTTGTGCCGGAGCGAGCGGCACAGGCTTTTGAGTCAATGTCCGGGCTGCAGGTGTCGGTTCACGTGATTGAGGCGTTCTGGGGCAATTGTTTTGCGCCTGGGCGAATATCGCACAGGGGAAAGGGGCTGTGCCACCTTGCTAAACTCAGAGGGCACGAGCTTTCATGTCTTCGATTCGAAATAGATCATCTGCGGCCTTACCTGCTGGGGCACCCGGAAGGTTGTGTAAAGCTCTGTCATGCTGCTCTTCTCGAATGCGCAGTGCCTGTTATGCATTCGGGGCGT
>JBFIFS010000109.1:0-8252 GCA_041602695.1 Kiritimatiellia bacterium | reverse complement strand
TCCTTTACGGACATTCCGTGCTCCAGCATCACACGCGCGCGGCTAAGCCGTGAGTTAAGTTGGTATCGCTTCGGGGTTACGCCGGTCTGCTTCTTGAAGAGCCGCGTGAAATACTTCTGGGAAAGGCGTGCCATGCGCGCAAGATCGCTGACGCTGGAGCGGTCCATGGGATGCTCTACAATGAACTGCTGCACTTCCAGTATTCTTGAATCCGCTGAGTCGGTTCCGCGCGGGCTCGTGGTGTGCTCAAAGAGCAACTCGCAAAGAATATGGTGGATCAGGGTAGAGCAGTAGCCGGTGCGGAATGGGCCACGGTTGAGCAGGTGCTGCCGGTAGAGGCTCTCAAACATGTCCTGGAACTTCTCGACCCTTGAGGTCACATGCGCAATTGCTGCCGGCGGACTCAGAGGGCTCGACGGACTGTGGGTGCGGTTGTCGTATATAAAGAACCGAACGGGAATAATATGTGGAGGATCGTTAAGGTCCTGCGTCGCGCTGTACTCCATGCCGTTGGAGACAAATATGATCCTCCCCCGGTGGAGAGGAAAGTGCTCGCCGTTTATCGTGTAGCGACCTTTGCCGCCGAGCACCATGAGGAGATGGAAGTCCTTTATTATTCGGGGCTCGATATGCCATTCAGGGCCAACAGTCAGGTTGCCGCACATATGCACCCGGAAATAGTTAAAGAGCTGGATCGTGCGCAGCATCTTACGCAATCCGTCATGCATCAGAAGTGCAGTATCCTGTTGTGACATGTAATTGGTGTTTTCTGCCATGGTGTAGTGGGTGTTATGTCCATATAATCCATAAATAGCAATCAAGAAGTATTGGGAGTTTTTGACATGGCATCTGATCGGTCAGAAAGAATGGTATGGTGGCATGAGGCTAAGTTCGGCATGTTTGTGCATTGGGGCTGCTACAGTGTACTCGGGCGTGGCGAGCAGGTCATCATGCGGGACATGATGCCGCTTGATGAATACGGTGAGCTGGCTGAGAAGTTTCAGCCGGCTGAGGACTGGGCTGACGATGTAGCGGACCAGGCAGTTCGCGCTGGCGCCAGATATGTCGTGCTTACCACTCGTCATCATGACGGGTATTGCCTGTTCAATACCCAAACGCACGATTTCAACGCTGCCAAAACCGGGCCGGGTCGTGACCTTATAACAGAATATGTTGAAGCGCTGCGTAAGAGAAACCTGAAAGTCGGATTCTACTATTCGATCCTTAATTGGAGGTGGCGCGGGTTCTGGGACCCGCAAGGCCACCCCGAAGATCTTCCTAAGCTGGTTGATGAGATTCATGTGCAGGTCCGAGAGCTCATGACCAACTACGGTAAGGTAGATATTCTCTGGTACGATGTTCCTGCGGTGCCTGGATCTAGAACTCCGGGCTCAAATGGCTACAGGGCGGATCCCGTTTCTGATTCCCCCGCTGAATTCTACAGGTCGGTTGAGCTCAACGCGATGGTGCGGGAGCTTCAGCCGCACATAATCATAAATAACCGAAGCGGTGTTCCTGAGGACCTGGGAACTCCGGAGCAGCACATTACCCCTGAAAAAGACGGCAGGGCGTGGGAAGCATGCATGACCATAAACTACGCGCCTAACTGGGGTAACATTCATTACTCGACCGCGGACAAGACAGCGGGACAGGTTCTTTTCAACATGGTGCAGGCCGTGCGGATTGGAGGTAACTTTCTCTTCAACATCGGGCCTGACGAGAAAGGCCATGTTGCAGACCGCGACAGGGCGGCACTCGATCGAATAGGGAAATGGATGGAGAAGCACGGTGAGGCCATATACGGAACCAGCCCCGAGGGTATATATGGAGGACCCAACCAGGGGCCATGCTATCAGTACGGCATGTTCACATGTAAGGGAAGCACAGCGTACTTTACTGTTTTCTACTATCCGGGCGACTACATTGTCATTTCAAAGGTAGGTCCGGAGATTCTTTCGGCTGAGCTGCTGACAACGGGCGAACCCCTGCAGGTCGAGCGTATGAAGAACTCACGATGGAAAGTGTCGGGCCTGCCGGCTGAACCGCCGCGCGATCTGGCTCCTGTAATAAAGATCGAGTTTGCATCGCCGCCGTATTTGCTGAAGTTCAACGGCGCCGACTGGCTGGACGGTAACTACGATGCGAGTCGCCCAGATGCATAAGAGTCCTAGAATGATACCGCATCTCCTTTGCGTACCTCTTGTCGCTTTAGTCCCTTTTGCTCAAGCTGGCGAAGAATGGCGGATCGACACCGATGCAGAATGGCAGCGCGCGAAGGCGTCAAGTGAGAGCATTCAGTTCGAAAGCGGAATGGCTGTTCCATCGGAAGCAAAGGCCAGCTACAGAAGTGTGGTGCATAGATTCGACAAGCCGTGTCAGCTGAAAAACCTCACGCTCTGCCAGTCACCGGTCTGGCATAACTGGGAGCCGATTGCGAATCTTGGCCCATCCAACCTGAGGGATGCGCCGGTGCTTCTCGTTATGGGACCGGACGACTATTGGATATTTGGGCGCTACGGGACCTCGAAGAGAAGAAGAGGAGACGGAATGATACAGGCGGAAGCAGCGTTTATAGCCAAGGATGCAGAGCTCGAGGGTTTCGATATTCCGCTTAAGACGACTAAGTATCCCAATCAATATGATGCACCGGGCGGGTTGAAGCCCGGGCTCGGAGGCTACCATGCCTGGCAGAGCCGAGACATGAAGAACTGGGTGCATCATGGTCCCGTAACCGAGAAAGTCTCGTGCTGGGTGACGACGGCGGAACAGCTCGACGGTAAAGCTTATATCTACTATGACTATCCGAATGATCAGGACCCTCATCTTTACGTTGATGACGACCTGACCGACGGCAAGCCCGGCACGAACCTGGGGCTGGCATTCAAAGATCCGTCACACGGCTCCGATTGCGCGGTCATAAGAAGCCTTGATGGAAAGTTTCACGTTATCTATGAAGACTGGACCCCGATCAACGCGCGAAGTCATTCCTGGGATTCGCCGCTGGGCGGCCACGCCGTGAGCGAAGACGGTAAGGGGAGCTTCAAGGTTCTTGCGCCGGCCGTAGACGAGCGCACGAAACCTACGGGTAAGACTGCAACTTACAACCACCCACACTGGATGCAGCATCCCGACTGGGATAGCAACGTAGCCGAGTACGAGGTGCATGAACCGGAGCAGAACGCCTTTGGAGACTGGGCGGCAATCTGTATCGGCGGTCGATACTATCTGTTTTGCGACTACCATCCGGCCAACGACAAGATACGGGTTGCCTGGTTTACCTCGGCCGATATCAATGAACCATTCCAGCGCTGCGGGGAGATCGGGATTGGGCATCCGGATCCTGATATAGCATTCGCGGAGGGCAGGTTCTACCTGATCACTCAGATGCAGACAGATTATGTGAGCACGGGTCCGTGGGTGGAGCAGGTTGAAGCGAGGGCTGGCGTTGATGTCGACGGTGACGGCAAGGTCGACGAATGGACCGACTGGCAGAAGGTTTCTGAGAGGTACGATTACATCAAGGGCTTCTCGAAACAGGTTAGTCGTATCCCCGCATCAATAGATCTGACGGACCTGCCAGCCGCGCGCGGAGCTGCCTTTGAGTTTCGTGTTGAAACCAAGACGGACAACGAGTCCAGGCCAATCATGGACACCGTAACGCTGTCCTATGAGTAATTCAGGAGGATCAGTATGAGTATGTCGCGCAGGAGCTTCATGGCCACAGGTGCCGCTCTTGCCGGAGCAGGGTTGTTCCCGCTGGCTGGGAGGAAAGGAGAGAGCATGACCAAAAGGCCTAACGTGATTCTATGCATGACCGATGACCAGGGTTGGGGCGATGTTGGTTACAATGGTAATCCTGTTGCGAAGACACCCAATTTGGACAGGATGGCGCTAGAGGGGCTTCGGTTTGATCGCTTCTACGCTGCCGCACCGGTATGCTCTCCGACTCGCGCCAGCTGCCTTACCGGGCGGAATCCTTTCAGGATGGGTGTGTTCCATGCCAATCAGGGAATCCTGCGGCCTGAAGAATTCACTATGATGAAATTTCTCAAAGGGAAAGATTATGTTACCGGGCATTTTGGGAAGTGGCATCTTGGAACTCTCACAAAGACCGAGCGGGACTCAAACAGGGGGAAGCCCGGGAATGAAGTTGAGTATAATCCTCCGTGGGAGCACGGGTTCGACGTATGTTTCTCAACCGAGGCGAAGGTTCCGACGTGGGACCCAATGAAGAAGCCGAAAGGCAAGGCTAGCGGGAAGGGGTGGCGGGCGCTCGGTCCTGATGATGATTACGATGAATACGGCACCTACTATTGGAACGAAAGAGGGCAGAAGATCTCGAACAACCTTGATGGTGACGACAGCCGGGTGATTATGGACCGGGCGATACCTTTCATCGAGAAAGCTGCCCAATCTGCCACGCCGTTCCTCGCTGTAATATGGTTTCACGCGCCGCATCTGCCGTGCGTTGCCGGGCCGGAACAGTTCAAGTATTACAAAGAGAAGGGGCTCTCGGACCACGCCGCTAACTTCTATGGGTGCATCGCCGGTGTCGATGAACAAATGGGGCGGCTGCGCGAAGAGCTCAAGCGTCTCGGTGTAGAAAACAATACGATGCTGTGGTACTGCGCTGACAACGGTCCGGAAGGCAAGGCGGGCTCTGATACCGGTACTGCGGGACCATATCGCGGCAGGAAGCGAGATCTCTATGAAGGCGGCGTGCGCGTTCCGGGCCTGCTCGTGTGGCCGGACGAGATCCCGGCAGGTCGTGTTGTTGAGGCCGCCTGTGTCACGTCCGACTATCTCCCGACAGTGGTGGATATCCTAGGGGAATCCTACGATGAGCGTGCGCTTGACGGTGAGAGCATTTTGCCGCTGATAAGGGGAGAGGAGTTTGCCCGGGAGAAGACCATAGGGTTCAAATTCCAGGACCGTACAGCCTGGAATGACAGCCGCTACAAGCTCTACACAGACAGGTGGGGTGACAATGTGGAGCTTTACGATCTCATTGAGGACCCCGGCGAAAAGGTGGACCTTTCGGTGGCGAAGCCGGACCAGGTAAAGCTGATGAAAGCAGCTTATGGCGGATGGGAAGCCGGCGTTAAGGACAGTTTCGAAGGCAAAGAATACGGAACACAGTCTTACGACCGCCTCAGGCAGAAGTGGCCGGGGAAGAGGAAGTAATCAGTTATCAGTGATCAGATGGAGAACAGTTTTACACGACGGACGTTTTTGGGCGCCGCGGCGGCGGCGACTGGGATGAGTATGCTGCCGGCATGCGACAGGGAAGGACAGATGATACAGGCCAAGCCTAACATAGTATTTATACTCCTGGACGATCTGGGCAAAGAATGGATCAGCTGTTATGGCGCCAAGGACATACAGACGCCAAACATAGATAAGCTGGCGAAAGAAGGCGTGCGGTTTGAAAATGTATACAGCATGCCGCAGTGCACGCCATCGCGGATGTGCCTTTTGACGGGACAGTATCCTTACAGGAATGGCTGGGTCAACCATTGGGATGTTCCCAGATGGGGTGCGGGTGCCAAATACGATGTCGATGCTTACCCCTGCAACCTTGGGGTGATGATGCGTGAGGCCGGCTACGCCACTGCGATCGCCGGGAAATGGCAGGTGAACGATTTCAGGGTTGAGCCAGACGCGTTGACTAAAGCGGGATTCGATGAATGGTGCATGTGGACCGGTGGTGAGGGTGATAATCCGCCCAGCAACAAGCGCTATTGGAACCCATACATTTTTACCAGTGACAAACCATCGCAGACCTATGAAGGGGCCTTTGGCCCGGACATGTTCTGCGACTTCGTAATCGAGTTTTTGGGGAAGAGCGCCATGGCGAAGAGGCCGTTCTTCGTCTATTACCCGATGGTCCTGACACACACGCCCTTCACGTCTACTCCTCTGGAACCTGACGCCAAGACCAGCGAGGAGAAGCACAAGGCCATGGTGCGGTATACCGACCACCTGCTTGGCCGAATAGTTGCCGCCCTTTCTGAAGCTGGGGTCAGCGAGAACACTCTGATCATATTTACTTCGGATAATGGCACGTGTCCGCAGATGGTAGGGCACATAGGCGGGCGTGCCATTCCGGGCGGAAAGGCAAAGACCATTGAGCCTGGCGTGAACATTCCATTCATTGCCAACTGGCCGGGTGCTATTGCCGGCGGCCGGGTCAGCGAAGAGCTGCTGGATTTCACGGACATTATTCCCACCTTTGCTGAGCTGGCCGGGCAGGCGGTGCCTGGCAGGGACAAGGTCGATGGATCTTCCGCGGCGGCCTACCTGCGCGGCCATGCCGACAGGATTGATCGCGACTGGATACTGGCGATGGGTGGTCAGAACAGCGCGCGGGTCAGTGATCGCGGTGTTGAGAATCAATGGTATTTCCGCGACCGCGTTGTGCGCGACAAGCGTTACAAGCTCTACGTTGGAACAGACCGAAAGCCTCAGAAATTCATCGACCTGAAGCAGGATCCAGAAGAAGAGCAGGACATTACCGGGGCAGAAACTGAGGCGGCTATGGCATCTCGAAAGAGGCTTGAAGGGCTTATCCCGACCTGGCCTGAGCGTGACGCTGACCCGGTTGTCAAGAACCCGCAGCCGCCCCAGCCGTGGGATAAACCGGTAACGGTGAGAAGTATTGTGTGGAAGAAGGGAAAGCCAGGGGAGAAACCTGAAGGCTGAGACCTGAAACTTGAAAGACGAAAGGAGAGATATGAAGAAGCCTAACATAGTATTCTTTTTTACCGACGATCAGCGTTTCAATACGATTAACGCGCTGGGGAATGAGGCAGTCCAGACCCCGAACATTGACAAGCTTGTAGAGCGGGGTACGACCTTTACGCATGCACATATACCTTGCGGCACCAGCGGTGCCGTTTGCATGCCGAGCAGGGCGATGCTGCATACAGGGCGCAGCCTGTTCCATATAGAGCGTGAAGGACAGAACATTCCTGAAGAACACATTACGCTGGGGGAAGCCTTGCGCGCGAACGGCTACCGCACTTTTGCGACGGGTAAGTGGCATAACGGACGTCCTGTCTTCAATCGCAGTTTTGATGATGGCGATGAAATCATGTTCAACGGGATGGCAGACCACTGGAACGTGCCTGTCTATCACTATGATCCCAGTGGTGAGTACGCGGCAAAGATTCCGTTCTCTGTCAACCCGCAGAACAATAAGATTGTGAAATACCGACAAGCAGACCACATCAATTCAGGACTGCACTCGAGCGAGATGGTATGCAGTGCGGGCATTGACTTCATCAGTAAGCAGGATGGCTCACAGCCGTTCTTTGCCTATATTTCATTCCTGGCTCCGCATGACCCGCGGGTGATGCCAGAGAAGTTCAAAGGTATGTACGATCCAGAAGACATCGAGCTGCCGCCTAACTTCATGGGCGGACATCCCTTTGATAATGGCGCGCTGCGGATTCGTGATGAAGAGCTGGCTGCTTTCCCGCGCAGTCCGGAAGAGACTAAGGAGCATATCGCGGATTACTACGCGATGATTTCCCATCTGGATCATGAGCTTGGGAGGGTGGTAGGGGCCCTCGAGGAAAAAGGTATTCTGGACGATACTATAATAGTATTCGCTGGTGATAATGGCCTTGCGCTTGGGCAGCACGGCCTTTTCGGGAAGCAGAGCTGTTACGATCACAGTGTACGCGTGCCTCTGATCTTCGCCGGCCCCGGTATTCCCGAGGGCCAGAAGACGGACGCATATGCCTACCTATTCGATATATACCCGACAGTTTGCGGCCTGACGGGTGCTCCGGTGCCGGACAGCGTCGAGGGGAAAGACCTTGCGGGTGCAATGAAGGGCGACGAGAAAGTGCGCGACACGTTGTATTTTGCCTACACCGAATACCAGCGTGCTGTTAAAGACCGGAACTACAAGCTGATAGAATATGCGGTTGAAGGCCGCGATCGTGTAACTCAGCTCTTTGATTTGGTCAACGATCCCTGGGAGATGACAAACCTTGCAGCTAATCCTGATTATGAGGGGAAAGTAGCTGAGCTCCGCAAGGAACTCGTCCGCCTGCGCGATGAGTGGGACGACATGAAGCATCCCATGGGCGAGAAATTCTGGAGCTTATGTCAGCTCTGAGAGAGCCAGAAAGCAGCGAGACAGGATGGGCGGATTTGGAAATTGTGAGATTCCTCGACTCCGCTCGGAATGACATGCGGGGTGTTGTTCGGCATGACAGACGGGGTGTTGTTCGGCATGACAG
>JBFIFS010000108.1:0-8254 GCA_041602695.1 Kiritimatiellia bacterium | reverse complement strand
GGTGGCCACCCAGTGGGCCTCGTCAAGGGCTAGGACGTGGTTGAAATCAGCCGAAGATTCGATGCGCAGGTGATGGGCGCCGCCGAAAGTATCAAATGTCATCTGTCGTTTCACTGCGCAGAATCTACACATAAACATGCGCCCGCGAAAAGGTATTTCTCGTTTTATCAGTTACGGTGCGGGCGTGCGGGCGATGCGGAGCAGGTGCTATTTGTAATCGCTGCCATTGAGACTTCGGACCACCGAGACAAGCCATTCTTCGAGCTGGGCATTCATGCTCTTGAGTCGATCGCGCTCTTCAGCGCCGCGGTCCCGCTCCTCATTGGGGTCCGCAGAAAGATCATACAGCTCGAACCTGGGAGCTCCGCTGCTGGCCTGAATGCGATGAAGCTTCCATGGCCAGTCAAGCCAGGCGGCGTGTCCCGGGAAGCGGTCCTCCGGATGTTTTCCGGCGATTTTTCCGGCATTGAGGCGCAGCCTCGACTGGTCGACGGTTTCTTTGCCTTCCTTCTGCGCTTTCAACAGATCGCCCATCCATGCAGCGCTGGGAGTCTTTACTCCGCCGGTCGGATGGTCCCAGAAACCCATAGGTGCCGGCCTGGCTCTCATCTTCTGGTCGATTACCGGAACGAGGCTGATGCCGTCAAGAGGGCGGGTGTTCCGCCATCTTACCCCGGCAATCTCGAGCAGTGATGGAAGGATGTCAGAAGTATTGCATGGCACATCGGTGACGGCGGGGGATTTGATTCGTTCAGGCCATTCAAGAATTGCCGGAACGCGAAGGCCGCCTTCGTAGATGCTGCCTTTCTTTCCGCGTCCGCCGGACGTGCCGGCATCCAGGCCGCCATTGTCACTGCAGTACCAGAGCACGGTGTTCTCATGAACCCCGAGGTCTTTAAGGCCGTCGCGCAGCCGTCCGAGTGCCCTGTCCATACCGGTAATCTCGCCAAGGAAATCCGGCTTCTTCTGCCCGGCATAGAGTTTCCTGTCTTCTTCAGCGGCCCGGTGCGGGCTGTGCGGCGACCCGAACCAGACGACGGCCAGGAAAGGCCTCGATGAGCGCGCGTGTTTCGCAATAAACTCCATTGCGGCATCCGCGGTGACTATGGAGCTTTCTCCCCTGGTCTGCACGGCGACGCCTTCCCTGCTGAGAACCGGATCGTTATCAAAGAAGTTAGGAGCTGAAAACCATTCATCGAACCCGCTCGCGCCGGGATTCACGGGGCTCCCTTTCTGGACTGAGCCCAGGTGCCACTTGCCAAAGTGGCCGGTAGCGTAGCCGGCGTTCCTGAGCAGCTCGGCGACAGTGATTTCCTGTGGGCGCAGCGTATGGCCCCACTTGAAGCATCCGAAGCGGTTCGGATGCCGTCCTGTCATAACGCTTCCCCTTGTCGGAGAACAGACGGGCGCAGCCGCGTAAAACCGATCAAAGCGCAGCGACTCTTCCGCCATCCTGTCGAAGTTCGGTGTCTTCAGGAGGGGATGCCCGTTATAGGCCATGTCACCCCATCCCTGGTCATCGGCCATGCAAAGGACGATGTTGGGCATGGCGCTGCGCTGAGCGGGTTCGGCGGTCAGGCAGCCAGGGGCGGACATCGCAATACCTGAGGCGCCGATACACTTAATGAAATCACGTCTTTTCAATAGGTTCTCCTTTTCGTTCTGCGAGGATCGATTTCGCGTAGTCGTGAAGCCCCGTGTCTTCAGTAGGAACATTCCCTGCCTCGCATTGAGGCGCCTCCCGGTCAAGGCGGTTGTGCGGGCGATCATCAAAGAGCGGCCATTCCACGAGCTGCCTGCGCATCAGTTCGATCTCGCTCCTGTGTGCGTCACTGTTGAACAGGTTCTCGAATTCCAGTGGATCACGCTCCAGATCTAAGAACATCGATTTCCCAGGATCTTTGTGAAGGAGAAGTTTCCTGGTCCTCGACCTTACCATGTATTCGTTTCCTGACTCTGCCAGGATATATTCGGACTCGGCGCCGGCGTCAGTCAGGTCGACGCCCTGCATGGCGCCCGGTGCAGGCCCGACGGCCGCAGAAAGCAGGGTGGGCGCAACATCAATATTGTTTACGAGCCGGGAGTCCCTGCCTCGTAACGGGGAGCCTGAATCATACTTGATTATCAGCGGCACGCGTATGAGCGGCTCCAGCATGCGGTAGCCCTTCAGTATGCGGTGATGGTGCCCCATGTAGTCGCCGTGATCGCTTGTGAAGACGATGAAGGTGCTGTCGTAGAGGCCCTTCTCCTTAAGCAGGGAGAGCATCCTTCCAACATGATGGTCGATCTGGGAAATGCTTGCATAATAGAGCGCCATTACGCGGCGCAGAATTGGTTCTGTAAGTTCTTCATAGGAAAAATAGCCTTTGCCGTCGTCTCCATGAATCAGGCTTTCGGTCCAGCCCGGAAGAAGTGACAGGCTGTCGGGGTCGTACATCTCAGCCCACGGGTACGGCGGGTCAAACGGGTGGTGCGGCTTGATGAATCCCGTCATTAGAAAATGGCCGCCTTGGTCCCACTGCTCGAGGCATTCAAGCGCCTTGTTGCCGATCCAGGTTGTGGAGTGGTGCTCTTCATCGAGGTCCGATGGAAAGGCGCCGTAATAATTCCAGTACTCTTCCGGGGCGTCCTTACGGAACTCGCCCATCTGGTCTATCAGGTCCAGGCGGTCGACGAGGCCTTCGGACCGAAGCCAGCGGTGGTAATCGTCGTCATACCTTCCATTCCCGCATTGCTCCGCGAGGTACATCTCGTCAAATCCCACATCGAGGTAGGTCGGGGTGAAATGCATCTTTCCGACCGCCGCGGTCCTGTATCCCGCCTGCCTGAGAATGCGGGGCAGTGACGGGGTGTCTTCGCTGAGTGTTGCGACGTTGTCAAAGCCGCGGTGCCGGTGAACATACTGTCCGCTGAACAGGGAGTAGCGTGAAGGGGTGCAGACGGGATACGCGCAGAAGCTGTTTTCGTAAAGGACGCCGTCTCCTGCCAGTGCGTCAATATTGGGAGTCTTTATGTCCGGGTTGCCGTAGGCGCCCAGGCAGTCGTACCTATGCTGGTCCGTATGGATCAGCAGTATGTTAGGTCTTTCTTTCATTCTCTATTTAGCTTCTACATGAGACAAGGAAGTCTTCTTTATCACTGCGCAGGAAAGTTGTGAAGTCCCATTCGCGTTCCTCAAACTGATCCCTGAAATCATCAAGTGCGACATAGGTCGCCGCGGGCAGCGCCGTTCCGTCCGGCATCTCGACGATGACATTCTGACGTGAATACATCGGGCCTTCGAACCGGTCGAGCCGCTGCCAGGCCGGGTCGGGGATGTCCCGGTAGATGACGCCATCAACGGTCCCTCCTTCGCGCGGGAGCAGAGCTGGATAGCACTCCTCCTTTACGCGCAGGCGGCAGAACCCCTTAAGTTCAGCGGGAGCCCCTGCCACCTGAAGGCCTGACGCTTCCGCCATGATGTCATCGCACATCAAGGTTCCGTATGCGAACAGATGCGTCATTGGCGGGCTCCGGCCATTTCCATTAGTTCCGGCAAGAGGGCTTTTGTGGGTTTAGGGGCTTCGTGCATTTCAGGATAATAGTGTCATCGCCGAGTCCTGGCAACAACAGCCCGGCTCATCCTGTTTGGGCCAAAGTGCCGCGCCATCGGCCCTGTAGCGGGGCTATTCCAGAGCTCATCCTGTCAAAAAAGCATGAAGAAACATCAGACATTGTGTCAGCAACTATCAGCTTTTGGCTGATACCGCCTTCTTTCTGATGGTGGCAGTATCCGAAGTGAAGCGAGAGGAAGTTCTTATCAAGGAGGTCTGGAATGAACGCACCGCGCAGCAAGATGACACTTCGGGGATGCACGTTTGGGAAACTGCTCGTTCTTCACATGAAATCGTTTGAATCGAACCAGATAAGCAGCCCCTGCATAGGCGCGCCGACGGTGGCATGCCTTCCCGATTACAACGTGAAACTTAGGAGTGCTTACCATGCAAATTCAAAATCTGCTTGAAGCCGCAAGCGAAGAAGGAGCTTCGGACATCATTCTCTCGGCGGGTGCGCGGCCGCAGATGAGGGTGAACGGTATCCTTGTGTCGATGCGTGATGAAGTAATGCACGCTGACACGGTGGAGAAGGTGGCGGAGTCAATCATATCCAAGACCCAGATGGCCGAGCTCAGGGAGATGCGTCGACTCGAGTTCTCTTACGATGCGAGGGACCTCACGAGGTTCAGGGTAAGCATGTACTACCAGCGCGGCTCCCTCGCGGTCGCGATCCGCAGGATTCCCAATGAGATACCCTCCTTCGAAGAGCTGGGCCTTCCCGGGATTACGACCGATTTCGCGAATGAGCCGCATGGGCTGGTTTTGATAACAGGCCCTGCCGGGAGCGGAAAGTCGACCACGCTCGCGGCGATGATTGACTACATCAACTCAACGCGTTTCATGCATATCATCTGCATTGAAGATCCGATTGAGTATGTGCACACAAACAAGCTCAGTGTCATTGATCAGCGCGAGGTCGGGCAGGACACACCGAGTTTTAATGACGCGCTCAGGAGCGTGTTCAGGCAGTCGCCGGACGTGATCATGATTGGCGAGATGCGGGACCTGGAGACTATGCAGCTGGCCCTTACGCTGGCGGAAACAGGGCACCTGATCCTTGCGACACTTCACACGCAGGACGCCACTCATTCCATAAACAGGCTTGTCGACTCGTTTCCTCCCGACCAGCAGAAGCAGATCTACGTCCAGCTGTCCATGGTGCTGCGCGGGGTGATATCGCAGCGGCTTGTCCTGACAATCGATTCGACACGCCGGGTGCTTGCCTACGAAGTCATGCGGGTCACAAACGCGATAAGCAACCTGATCAGGGAGATGACGATAGAGCAAATCTACTCCGTCATCCAGACGAGCGCGTCGCATGGGATGTGCTCAATGAACGACTCACTCGAGCGTCTGTACAGGAAGAATCTCATAGACAGGGAGGTGGCGCTGAAGTTGTCGCCAAGGATGAACGAGCTGGAGAGGCAGTTGGAGCGAAATACATAAGGAGGTCGTTATGAGGGCGAAGCACGAAAGAACACGTCGATACGGCACGCGCGGTGTGGTGGTAAGTGTGGTGCTGGTATGTCTGCTGGCGGGAGCCTCTGCTCTGGGTCAGGAAGAGCAGGTTGCTGCAGCTGGGCCGAAAGTCACCATCAACGTTGACGGCATGGAGATTGTCCAGGTCCTCAACGCGTTCTCACAGCAGTCGGGCCAGAGCATAGTGGTGGGCCCGGAAGTGAAGGGGGCCGTTACTGCCCGCCTGAAAGATGTTCCGTGGGAGGAAGCGCTTGAGGTGATAATCGAGCCGTATGGCTACACATATAAGCGCACCGGTTCGACGGTGGTGATCATGGCGCGGAAGGACGAGCCGACCCAGAGGTCCCTGAAGACGAGGGTCTTCGAGATGAAGTACCTCGACGTATCGGACATCATTCCGGCCGTAGAGAACCATCTGTCTCCGCTCGGGAAAGTATCGGTGCTTGGTACACAGGCGGAGAGAGGCTGGGCGTTCGATACGGGTTCCGTGGGAAGAAGGGGGAGCGTGTCGGGGATGGAGAAACGCAGGCGCGACGCCGGCAGGGACGAGCGGACGGACTTCAGCAAGGTGCTCGTTGTAACGGACATCCCGACGGTTCTCGAGAAGGTTGAGTACCTGCTCGAGAGGCTGGATGTTCTTCCGCAGCAGATCCTTATCGAGGCGCGCTTCCTGGAAGTCGATGTGGGCGTGCTGAACGACCTTGGAGTTGAATTCGGCACCGGAGAGGGCGGGGCCTCAGGCAATCTCAAGAGCGTATTGACCAGCAAAGGAGGGGACATACTGGGCATTGGCGCCCAAAGCGTGAGCGGCGGAGCCACGCCCGTGGCCTTTGAGGCGAAGGGTTCGGGGGTCAACGCGACCGCTCCTTTCAACACCGGGCTTTCAATGGCGTTCCAGAAGCTGAGCGGAAGCGAGTTCCAGGTCCTGCTCCACGCACTGGAGGAAGACGCGAAGGCAAAAACGCTTTCTGCCCCCAAGATACTCGCGGTTAACAACCAGGAAGCCGCCATTATCGTGGGTACCAAGTTTCCGATCATAAGGTCTGACACTGTGGGTGAGAGCGCATCCACGTCTACCTCGCTGGAGTACTACGAAAACATAGGCATCCAGCTTAACGTTGTGCCGCAGGTGTGCGCGGAAAACTACATTCGCATGCTTGTCCATCCGGCGGTAACGGACCAGACAGGGACTGCGTCCGCGAAGACGAGCAGCGGAGTTACCGGGGACACGCCCCTTACCGAATATCCGATCCTCTCGACGCGTGAGGCGGACACACAGGTGATGATCAAGTCGGGTGAGACCATAGTCATTGGAGGCCTGCTTGCCGACAGGGAGGTCAAGTCAGTGTTCAAGGTCCCGATCCTGGGAAGCATTCCTCTGCTCGGCGCGCTCTTCCGCAGGTCGACTGTCATAGACCAGAACGTGGAACTGCTCATATTCATCACGGCAACCATCAAGCATCCCGAAGAATCCGGAAGGGAAGGTGCTGCAGCGATGAGAGAGAGCGAGTTGTCCGGGGCCCCTGAAGTTGATGTTCCTGATGAAGAACCGAAAACGGTGATAATTGAATCGGGCAGAGGCATGAAATGAAGCACAGGCTGGCAAAGTTCAGCGGCGAGCACAGCGAGTGGCTGGAAAGCTATCTCGTAAGGGAGGGCAAGGCGACTGAGCAGGAGGTCGCCAGGCTCGCCTCTGTCGACGGCGTTGACCTAGCGGAAGCCGCGATTGAGAAAGGCCTGGTGACTGATGCCGAGATTGCGCAGGTGCTGGCCGAAAGGCTGCACCTGAAATACGTGGAGCTCGATGAGGACTTCACCCTGAGCCGGGAGGAGGTGGAGCTTATACCCGAGACTACTGCGCGGCGTTTCTGCCTGATTCCGCTCTGCCGGGGCGGCCAGGATTCGGTCACGATCGTGACCAGCAATCCCCTGAACCTCGAGGCCGTCGACATCGTCCGGTCAAAGACGCACCTCGATGTACACATGGCTGTCGGCCGCAGGCAGCGCATCAAAGAGATCATCGACAAGTGCTACAGCGAGGAGGCGTACCTCGAAGACAGCCTGGAGGACATCGCGGAAGAGGAGGACGATGACCTGCGGATTCTTGACAGCACTGACCTGGTCGATGATGAGCAGCTCAAAGTGCTCGCCAATGATCCGCCCGTGGTCCGGTTCGTCAACCTGGTCCTGATGCAGGCCGTGCGTGACGGTGCGAGCGACATACACCTGGAGCCGGGAGAGAAGAAGCTGACTGTAAGGATAAGGGTGGACGGGCAGCTTCGGGTTGTTCCCCCTCCGCCCAAGCGGCTGCACAAGGCTATCGTCACGCGAATAAAGATCCTGTCGAACATGGACATTGCCGAGCACCGCCTGCCGCAGGACGGGCGCTTCAAGTTCAAGGTGCACGGCCGCACGATCGACATAAGGGTGTCATCCCTTCCGGAGGTCCATGGTGAGAAGGTCGTCCTGCGCATACTTGACCGGAAGGGCCTGAAGACCGACATGCGTGAGATCGGGTTTGATGAGGAAACGATCGAGCGTTACCAGAAGACGCTTCGGCTGCCAAACGGGATAATACTTCTTACGGGCCCTACCGGAAGCGGAAAGACCACCACGCTCTACAGCGCCCTGGAATACCTGCGTGATCCCAGGAGGAACATTCAGACCGTGGAAGAGCCTGTCGAATACCAGATCGAAGGAATAAACCAGATGAATGTTAAGCCTGCCATTGGTCTGGATTTCGCGCATGCGCTCCGGTTCATACTTCGCCAGGACCCGGACACCATTCTGATAGGTGAGATCCGCGATCTCGAGACTGCGCAGATAGCAATGCGCGCTTCGCTTACGGGCCATCTGGTGCTCAGCACGCTTCACACCAATGACGCGCCGTCCGCTTTCTGGCGTTTGCGGGACATAGGCGTGCCGGCATACCTTATAGCCGCGACTGTACGGCTCGTAATGGCACAGAGGCTTGTACGCAAGCTGTGCGGCAATTGCCGTGAAGAGATGCGTCCGTCCCAGGAGATGCTGGACCTTGCCGCGAGTATTTCCCCCGATTCCCTCTCGTGGAAGTTCATGACGGGAAAAGGATGCGCGAGATGCGGCCACAGCGGGTTCAGCGGGAGGACCGCCATAGTGGAGTTCCTGGAGGTGACGATACCTATAAGGGAAAAGATCAT